>JANXNV010000244.1 GCA_025353925.1 Armatimonadota bacterium | reverse complement strand
GCCGCCAAAGCCAACCGGCCCCGTCGCGCCGGTCGTCCACAGCCAGTTTGCCGTTTTGGTTGATGCCGCCACGGGGAAGGTGCTCTGGGAGCGCAATTCCGACAAGCCCCGGCCCATGGCCTCCACGACGAAAATGATGACGGCGATACTGCTTCTGGAGCGTGGGCATCTGGATGACGTCGTGACGGCCCCGCCGGGGGTACAGTACCTGCCCGACAGCAGCCTGCATTTGAAGCCCGGCGAAAAGCTGACTCTGCGCGATTTATTGTACGCGCTTCTGCTGCGCTCCGCAAACGACACGGCGGTGACGGGCGCGGTCTATCTCGACGGCAGTGTTCCGGCATTCGCAAAGTCGATGAATCAAAAAGCCAAAGAGATTGGGGCGAACCACACGCACTTTGTCACGCCCAACGGCCTGCCTGCGCCGGGGCACTACTCCACCGCCGCCGATTTGGCGAAGATCGCCTGTTATGCGCTGAACACGGAGCCGGAGTTTAACACCATTGTGAAAACGCCGCTGTACCGCGTGAACCGCTCTCTGAATAAGAAAGACACTTGGGTCAAGAATACCTCTTTCAGCTTTCTCAAGAAGTTTCCCGGCGCGGATGGGGTCAAAACCGGGTATATTCGTACGGCGGGCCATTGTTTCGTCGGGTCGGCGACTCGCGGCGGCTGGCGACTGGTGGCTGTGGCCCTGAACAGCGGCATATGCCGAGAGGATGTCGAGGCACTGCTGGAGTCTGGCTTCAACAATTTTGCCCCGCAGCGGGTCGTGCATAAAGAGGATGCCGTTGGATCGATTTCTATCCCCAGTGCCGCCCAGCCGGTCCCACTGAAGGCTGCCGACGAGCTTTCTTTTGTGGCCTCGCGCTGGAAGCCCGTCCCCGCATACACGCTCAAGGTGACGCCGCTGCCGCTGCTGCCGCAGGCTCCGATTGCGGCAGGGACGAAGCTGGGCACGTTTTCGATCATCGTCGCCGGGAAGGTGCAGGCGACCGGAGATGCGCTCGCCGCGACCGATGTCGCCATCAAGCCGATGGCTGCTCTGGGCCGCACCACCAAAGTGGTGGGTACGGCTCTGCTGAAGGGTGCTGGACTGCTTGCCGCACTGATCGTGTTTTGTATCACAGGAGTGATTGTGTATGTTAGAACGGCTTCAAAAAACGCTCGCCGCCGCCGGGATCGGCTCGCGCCGAGCCTGCGAAGCGTGGATCCTCGAGGGTCGGGTCAAAGTTAATGGACAGGTCATCACGGAGCTTGGCACGAAAGTGGACCTGGATACCGACCGGGTCTTCTTCAATGGCCGCCCGGTCCAGCTTCCGCGTAAGCGGTATTATATCGCACTGAATAAGCCGCGCGGGGTGATGTCCTCGCTGCAGGATTCTCATGCGGCCAAGCTTGTCACGGACTTGGTGGATTTGGGCGATAAGCCGATGCTCCGCCCTGTCGGGCGATTGGACGTTGACTCGGAAGGCTTGATCTTCCTGACCGACGACGGCGAGTTTTTGTACCGTCTGACCCACCCGCGCTACCATGTCCCAAAGACCTATCGGGCGGAGGTGCGCGGCATTCCGACCCAGGAATCGCTGGACATCCTGCGCCGGGGGATCAACCTCGAAGACGGCCCGACCCAGCCTGCCCAGAATGTCCGTCTCTGCCGCAGCCACAAGGGCGACGGCAAAGGGGAGGGCACGGATGGGGCAGGGCAGTCGGTAGTCGAGCTGACGATCTTCGAAGGCCGCAACCGCCAGGTCCGCCGAATGTTCGCGGCCCTCGGCCACCCTGTCGGTAAGCTGACTCGGATCCGCATCGGCGATGTCCGCTTAACCGGCCTGCCGTCCGGTGCGTGGCGTCATCTGACACCCGGAGAAGTCGCGGCTCTGACTGCTGAAACCGTTTCCGCCGAAGCGGTTCCCGCTGAAAATACGAATTCCGCTCAAAAACAAACCCAGGAGAAACCAACATGGCCCGTAACGTCACTTTCGACACCACGCAGGGAACAATCGTCGTCGCCCTCGCGGAAGACGATGCCCCCATCACGACCGCGAATTTCATCGAACTCGCCCAGGCGGGGTTCTACAACGGGCTGACATTCCACCGCTACGAACCCGGCTTCGTCATTCAAGGCGGAGACCCCAGCGGCAATGGAACCGGCGGCTCGAAAAAGACCATTAAGCTGGAAATCTCGCCCAACTTGCGCCACAACGAGGCCGGAATCATTTCGATGGCCCGTTCGTCGAACCCGGACAGTGCCTCGTCCCAGTTCTACTTCACGCTCGCCGCGGCGAAGCATCTCAACGATAACTACGCCGCCTTCGGCAAAGTTACCTCGGGCCTCGACGCCATGCTGGCCCTGCGTAAGGGCGATAAGATGAACACAGTGACGATTAGTGAGGGGTAGGGGCCGGTAGGAAATGCGAGATTAGGAAGCGAGGGGATAAATTCCTTTCGCTGAATGCCATCCTTTGGATGAAGACACAGTCGCCGTGGCTGCTGCTCTCCTACGTCCGAAGGACGCCATTCAGCGAGAGGAATTCATTCCCGCGCTCTTCATCCCTGCCTCTCTCCTACTGCCGCAAAGGGCAGCAGATGAAAACCAAATTCACCTTTTCTACTTGGGTATGCTGCCTCTTGTTTCTGCTCTCCTCTGCCTGTCTCGCTGCCCCTCCCTTTCCCCTCACGCCCGCTGCCCCCCCGACCCTCGCCCAATCCCTTGCGCTCGCTGAGCCGCCGAAAGCCGACCTCTACCTCGCCGTCGGTGCCGATAAACTCAAGCTGCCCGCCGAGGCCGCTCCCCTTCCGCCCAATCGCACTGTCGCTCAGACGGCCGATGCCTACGGCTTAATGACGCAGGTATTCGGCGGCGTCTGGGCGATCACGCCTCCGACCATGACCGTGGTCTATTCGCCGCCGGCGACTCCCAATCCCTATGATGGCATGCCAATCGGTCAGGTGATGAGGCTGCTGTCCAAAACATTCACCCTGCCGCAGTGGAAAGCGTTGCTCTCCCCTAGCGGAGTGGGCTACACGGAGATGGCGGAGGGCGAGCAGCGGCACCTCTTCGAAGCCTTGTTCCCGGAGGGCCACTTGATCGTTATTGAAGATAACCCGACCGGTCCTAATGACCCAAAGACGACCCGCGATATT
>JANXNV010000232.1 GCA_025353925.1 Armatimonadota bacterium | reverse complement strand
TCGGTCAGGCTGGGGTAGTCGCCGTAGATGCCGCCTTTGATGCCGCCTCCGGCGAGGAACATGACGCTGGCAGCACCGTGGTCGGTTCCTGCCGAGCCGTTTTCTTTGACACGCCGCCCGAACTCGGAGAAGGTCATCGTCACGACATCGTTGGCCCGGCCCTGAAGGGCGAGATCGTTGTAGAATGCCGTGATGCTGTTCGACAGGTCGCCAAGCAGATTGGCATGCTGGCGTGGCTGGTTGGCGTGGGTATCGAAGCCGCCGAGGCCGACATAGTAGACACGGGTGCCGACCCCGCCGGTGATCAGCTTGGCGATGGTCTGCAGGCCCGATGCCAGGCCGCTGTTTGCCGGGTATTTGGCCGTGCTGCCCGCCTTGACATCGTAGTCGTTAAAGGCTTTCTTCAGCTCCAGGCTGCTGCTGTAGGCTTCGCTGCCGACATTGCGGACGAACTCGGCGTTTGAACCGGCGACGGTGCCCTGGGCGTAAAGGGCGCGGAGGGCTTCCATCTGCTGCTTTTTGTCCCCGGCATCGCTTTTAAAGCCGAAGTCGGTGCCGCTGCCGATGACCGATGCCGGGACATCATCCGAAAACAGCGTCAGGGGAAGGGAGGAGCCGAGGGTAATGCCCGAAAGTGGATTGCCCTGGAAGTGACCGGCTTTGTCAAAGTAACGGGCCAGCCAACCGGTGCGCTCCCGGACATCCACCTCGGTGCTGCCGGTCTGCCAGACATCCATGCTCTGGAAGTGGCTGCGATTCGGGTTTGGGTAGCCGACCCCCGTCATCACGGCCAGCTGGCCCTTCTCGAAGAGGCCCTTAAATGCCCCCATGCTCGGATGCAGGCCGATGGAGCTGCTCAGCTTGACGACATCGCTTTGAGGCAGGCCGATCACGGGCCGCGCTTTGGCGTAGCCCAGGTCGGTGTAGGGGATGACCGTGTTCAGGCCGTCGTTGCCGCCGGACATTTCAATGACGACCAGGATCTTGCCGCCGGGGATCGGCGGCAAGTGGACGGCCAGCGGGTCGAAGGTCTGCGCCTGCGCCGCCCGCATCAGCACCGTGGGCATGGCCAGCCCCAGCCCGACAAAGGTCAAACCATTCGTGAGAAACTCGCGCCGCGTCGTCGGTTTCGAGAATGACATCGTACTTTCTCCTCTAAGCCAGCCCAGTGTTAAGCCAGTTGATATTCCGGCGTCGACAAAATCAAAGACACCAAACCGCCCGCTTTGGCGTCGAAGTTGACCGAGCCGGGACTGCCCTGGTCCCGGGCATAGCCCAGCAGGGCGTCGCGGGTCTGCGCCGTCGGGCTATGACCCGGCAGGAGCATCCCCCAGAGTGCGTCGACTAGCTGCTCCGGCGTATCGAGGCCGCCGGGGGCCGTGCCGTAGGCGGCGATACCGCGCCGGAGGTGGCCGGAGAGGGTGCCGCGTCGGCCCATTTCGTAGGCGATTGACCCGGCGAAGTTAACCCGGTTGACCAGCGTCATGGTGTTCATCCAGGTCTTGCCTCCCGGCCAGCCTTTGACGTTGGGCGGGTTGAACAGGTCCTGGCCCATGGCCCGGGTCGCCCCGATCAGCGTGTTGTTAGTCGCGGAGAACGGCGCATCGAGGGTCCGCAGGGCCGTCACGGTAAACTCAACCGGGCTTTTGATCTTCGAGTGAAACGCGGCGGCGGAATAAAACGATGGGGAGTTCAGGATCGCGCCGACCACGGCCCGCGTCTCGTAGCCGCTCGAAAAATACACTTTTGTCAGCGGCGCGATCTCGGCGGGGGAAGGCGCGTCATGCACAAAGTATTTAAACAGCTTGGTACACAAAAACTGCGCCGTCTGCGGCTGGCGCACAAGAATATCCAAAATATCGTCGCCGTTGAAGGGTCCGGTTTGGCCTAAAAACGTCTTCGGGCCGTCGTCGTGCTCGTTTGCATGGAACGCGAACGTGTTCGCCTCCCGGTCGTAACGCCAGCCGGTGAAGGCCCGTGCACACTCTTTGACATCCGTCTCCGTATAGCCGCTGTTTACACCCATCGTGAACAGCTCCAGCAGCTCCCGTCCGTAGTTTTCGTTGGGCCGCCCTTTTTTATTGTCCGCCCCGTCGAGCCAGATCAGCATGGCGGGGTCGCGGGAGACCGCCTGCAGGAGGGTATGGAAATTGCCGAGGGCATGGCTGCGAAAAGTCTGGTTCTGCTGCCACATCCAGCGTGGGTTATCGACTTTGTAGTTCGCGGTCGCAAAGTGCCCATGCCAGAAGAGGACCATCTTCTCTTCCAGAGGCCGAGGCGTATGCGACATGCGGTATGTCCACCACTTCTTGACACTGCCCATGTCATCGAAGTCCACATAGTCGCCCTGAATGTCTTTCAGGACATCGTCCATGTGGTCCGGGGCGGTTTCGGGGTGCAGCAGGCGATCCGTGGTACCGGCGACGCCCAGCTTTGCATACTCAGTCCATTCCGCCGGACGTGCGCCAAAGCCCGCCCTTCGAAGCAGATGGCCCAGTTTACGAGTCTCGGTCGGGTTGAGTGTCATCGTCGAAGCCTCCAAAAGAGTACACCAAAAGAGCACAGACGCTTTATTCTACCATAGGTTCAAAATAATTGCAAAAATACTTATTCGCCAGGAAATCACAGCAAAGTGCGTTCGGGAACAGAGTTAACCAGCGGCTGAAGTGCCGTCTCAATCCGGCTGATTTCGTCGTCCGTCCAAGCCCGAGCGTCGCTGTCAGCTTTGCCGTCCGACGCAGTGTCGGGCACAAGTGTCCATTGCCCAGCAGATTGTCACGAACACGTATTAACTGATGTTACGCAATGACGGCGTAGAGCGGACAAGACGTGGAACTGAAGTTCGACGCTGTGGGACGCAGACGCCTAGTTTCTACCTGCGTCGAAAAGGAGGGGAACCAAATATAACTTACTCTTGTCCCGGCGAAGGCCGCGACTTGGCGTCTGCGCCCCACAGCGGCGGATTTCAATCCCACGTCTTATCCCACGTTCCTTCGGCTCTCGCTTTTCATTGATGCTAACCCAGGAGGCCATGCGTTACATCAGCGACCAACCTCCTAAATCCAGGGGTTCATGCCGAAAGGCGAACTTAAGACTTCTGATCAGTGTCGTCGGCGGACGATACTGCAGCGGGTAATATTCTTCCACAAACAGTCTTGTTTCCCGTGTCCGTCTCACTCCAGCATTCCATGCAGTGCAAGCTGCCCGGCAGGACCTTGGTTTTCTTTAGAAAACGCTGACATATGGTAAAACGGTTACTTTTCAACCCAAAAAGGGGCAGGGAAAGACCCTGCCCCTACAATGCTCCTCGGATTTCGTCGGTACTATGCTTCTTCGTCCGTCTCGCCGCCTAACACGAACGCCTCGCTGGGCGGCGGGGTGCGGCGCGGCGGGAGGCCGGGGAGGAGGCTTTCGATGTCCACGGGCGGGTTGGCGGCACTGCTGGGGTCAGGAGTACCGTCGGCAGCCTGTGCGACGCGTTCGGCATCGCGGCGGGCACGGGAGGCGGCGCGGCGGCGCTGCCAGCGGCTGCGGCGGACTTCCCCGGCGGCCTCGGCCTCAGCAGTCTGCTTCGGGTCCGCTTCGGTGTCCGGCATCTCTTCAGATTCCGGAAGCAGCCCATCGACGGCTTCCAGGCCGGGAATCAGGCCGGGGATGATCTCGGCACGCGCGGCAATCTCGCGGGACGGACGCGGCGGCGCGGACACGATTGGCGGTGCGGCAATAACCGGCGGCTCCACCGGCTCAGCGGACGAAGGCGCGGGCAGTTCCAGGCCCGTTGCCGCCGCCAAAGCCTCGCCTTCGCCCCAGACAAAGACGCGCGTCGTGCGGGAGCGCAGGAATGTGCGGAAGGTGCGTGTCCCCGACGCGATGATTTTGTCTTCGGTGACATCGTAGACGGAGGCCCGCCGGGGCAGGGAAATCGTCCTCTGGCCGGTAAACGAGCCATGAATGGTCAACGCCCCGTTTTCCCCGGCGAAGACGATGTCGTCCTGAGCGTCGTACACTGCGACACCAGCATAGGCATACAGACCGCGCAGCAGCTCGGTGGTCAGGTAGGGATCGCCGAAGAAGACCGATTTCCAGCCTGCCTTGTGCTCGCGGGTCGCGAGAGACGCCGCCCCGGAGGACGCGTACTCGGCGACGACAACCGCCTGCGGGTCGGTGACGGCAAAGAGCGGGTTCAGAATCTCTTCCTGACCGATCCGCTTCATGCCCCGAATCCGCTCGGTAATCGGGTGCTTGGCTTCCGTGGGCGTGCTGCCGCCGCGCGAGTTCCAGGGCTGACGGCGCAGGGCCATGCCGACCACTTCGCCGACTTCTTCCGACGCCGGTCCGTTTTCATCGAATAAGCCCGGCGCATACAGCCAGGCCAGAGTCTTGCCGGGCCGCTGCAGCTTCTCGCGGATCGCCTGCCGCTCGGGGGTGGTCAGCCGCAGAGAGTTCAGGAACAAGTAAAGCTTCGCGGCGGGGAAATCATCGCGCACGACATCGCTTTGCAGGTAGAAGCCGACCGACGCCCCGGCCCGCAGAAGGAGGTCCCGGGTGCGGCCAATGAGATTTGCGCCCAGGCCGTCAGCATCGTTCTTGAGATAGGCCAGCGAGGCTTCGTCCACCAGCACGGCGACTTCCGGCGGCGTCGGTGCCGGAGCAACGGAGTCGCAGCGGGCGGCCTGATCACGCAGGCTGCCCAGCTCGCGCCAGATATCCGGGCTGTTGAGCCAGCCCTGGCCCCAGAGGTCCATCCAGGTGACTCCGGCCCCGTGTGCCAGTGCTGCCCCGAAGTGCCGCTGATGGATCGCCTGCGTGTCCGCCCCGGAAACGATCTTCGGGTTGTAATCGTCGTCGGTTTCGGTCTCGGCCAGGAATGTTTTCGTATCGTCTTCCACCAGCCAGAGCTTGCCGTGCAGGGCTACCGAATCGAGAGGTGCCCCAAACGCCGCCGGGCTGCCCGCCGCGCGGCCGCTGTGGGAGTTTGGCCCGGCCACAATGTCGATATGCGGGGACTCCAGCAGCTTGCCCAGGGCCAGATGCCCGGAGTCGCTGCGGGTCGCAAACTCCAGCGTGTAGCCGTAGGAGACGGCCACGATCAAATTGCCGACGGAGAGCGTTTTGATGGTCTCCGCCAGCGACGAAATGATGTTTGCAGTCAGATCCGACGAGAACTGCGCGAAATCCACCCAGCGGCCTTCGCGCCGGTCGGCATAGAGAGGGGTATCGGTCTTTTTGATGACCGGTGCCTGCCCCGGCCAGGGGGGAACGGCGGCGTCTTCCCAGGTCACTGAGGCGTCGTGCCAGGCGGCACGGAGGCTGTGCAGACCCTGATACTTGGCATGCAGCCAGTTCTGGAAGGCGATTTGGTTTGGCTGAGAAATATCGTGGCCTAGGGACGCATCGCTGAACCATTCGCCCCGGTCCAGATGCAGGCCGATCACGCGGTCACCCCCCGGCGTCGACGGGTCGGCGAAGTGGGTGAGCAGGGCTTCCAGCGCGTCCACGCAGTCCGCCCAGAAGTCGGGGGCGGCCAGGGAAACGTCGCCTTCACTGCCGTCGGCGTACCGGGCCATTTGGTCGTCGTGGGTCCGCGCCCAGTAGTTTGTCGGCACAAACTGCAGGCGCGGCAGAACGAAGCCCTCCGGGTCCGCCGTCAGCACCTGCTGGATCAGAGCGTCGATCGCGCCGAACGAGCGGTCGCCGTAAGCATTCCGCAGGGGCAGGTACATGACACCCGAAAAAAGATGGATGCCGTTGGCGGCAGCTTCACGGATCTGGGCATCGACCGCCGCACCGTCCTGGGCCGTCTCGGTATTGACGAAAAAGAAGTACGGCAGATGCTCGCTGCCGTTGACGGCGATCCGCGCCAGTCCGCGTTTGGGGTGAACGACCTTCGCGGAGACGCGCCCGGCTGCCGCCGTGTCGGCAGGGGGCAGGACAGCGGCGACAATTGGCGGAGCGAAGTAAACCGGAGGAGCCGGGGGCGGCCAGGCAGGCAGAGAGTCGTCTTCCTCTTCCTCGGGCATGACGGGCGTCACGGTCTCGTCGAGCAGCAGCGGGGCACCCGCCGCTTCCAGCATCTCGGTGGTCGGCTCGTCGCGGTCGCCCCGGCGGCGGCGGCTCCGGCGGGAACGCTTCCCGGCCTTGGCCTCGTCCGTCGCGGCTTCTTCGCCTTCCTCGACAACAGGGGCTTCCAGGTCAGGAATTTCGATTATGCTCGAAGCTTCGACGGGTGAGGTCTGCCCACCGGCGGAGCGGCGGCCTCGGCGGCGGCGCGAGGAAGTCGGCTCTGCCGACGGGGGCATGGACGCAGTCGGCGGCGGAGTGTCCGAAATGGTCTCCGGTGCGGCGGCTTCTACACGCGGCTGACCGCGCCGCCGGGTAGGGGCAGTCTTCGGCGAAGTCGGGGGAGCCGACACGGGCACATCCGTTTCCGACAGGGCCGGGCGAGTACGGCCCCGGCGGCGGCTGACCGCCGGTGCGGCGTCCGGCGTTGCCGGGGCGGCGTCCGGCGTCTCGACAGGGGGTGCCGGGACCTCGGTCGCTTCGATTACGGTGGGTGCGGTTTCCGCAGCCGGGCGGCGTCCCCGGCGGCGCGGGGTCGGGGTGTCGGGCTGCGGGGCGGGCGGCGCGGCGGCCGCTTCCAGGGGCACCGTTTCGGCGGCAGGGCGGCGGCCTCGGCGGCGCGGGGCGGCTTCCACCGACGTTTCCGCGGCGACCGGGGCTTCCACCTCGGGCGCACTGACAGTCTCGGCATCCGCTTTCGGCTGACGCGGAGCGCGTCGCCGAACGGGTTTGGGAGCTTTAGAAGCCGATGTGCCGTCCGTATTTTCGGGTGTCGGCGAGAGAGAAGCGTCCGGCGTCTCACCCTGTGCCGCGTCTCCGGCGGCAGGGGTGGCGGACGCCGGGGTGCGTCGTGTCCTGGGCATAATAGTTTTCAATTCTCCGTGCGTAAAATGGTGCGTCGTCGGCGACGCT
>JANXNV010000156.1 GCA_025353925.1 Armatimonadota bacterium | reverse complement strand
GCGGTACTCCCGGTGCCAAGGCCAATGTTCATGCCAGACTGGATATAGGAAACGGCAAGTTCCGCGGCGATCTGCTTCGGGTTCACGGAGTACCTGCTAAGTGGACGGGGAAAGAGACTGTGTGTCAGAGAAGAAAAATGCCCGGAAAGAGACTCGAACTCTTACAGGGTTGCCCCCACAACGACCTCAACGTTGCGCGTATACCATTTCGCCACCCGGGCGGGTGTGAGAGCATTATACCGCCCGGCAGTTCGTATGTCAAGCGGTCTACGACTCGGGCAATTCGGCACCTGGACGTAAATCACTCCCACCGGCGGAAACGCTTTCGAGGGCGCGTGACTTCTCGGCTTCAGGAACTTGGCTTTTGGCTAAATCACTGAGGGAAACCATTCCGATCAATCGGCCATTTTCCACGACAGGCAGGCGGCGTATCTGATGCTTGTCCATCAGGTGTAGGGCATCCGTGAGCGGCAGGTCTTTGGGGATCGTGTCCGGACGCTGCGTCATGCACTCACTCAGCTCCGTCTCAAGGCCGCGCCCGGCGGCAATCGCCTGCACCACGATATCTCGGTCTGTGACGATCCCTACCAGGGCACCGATCTCGTCGACAATCGGGATCGAGCCGTAGTCGTGGTCGCGCATGAGCTGCGCGGCTTTTTGAATCGTGTCGATCGGGCTGAGCGTCTCCGGGAACGCGGTCATTACATCGGCAATCATCATGGGGTGTTTCTCCTACGAGACTTGTACCCACTTCTCCGCGATACCCTACTTATCTGCTATACTGGTACTGTATGGATCGCGTACTTGCACAGTTTGAAGATGTCGTGGCCCTCAGCGGGTCGGCCTGGAAAGCGCGTGAGGCGGGCAGCAGCCGTCAGGTGCTGATCAAGCGCCTCCCAGGCAGTGAGGGGAAGACGCGTGCGACCCAGGCACTGGCCCTGCGGCATCCCCGGATCGTCCCGACCCGCCGCTGGATGCTGGACGGCGACGCTTTGTACATCGTCCGCGACTGGGTTCCCGGCATCAATCTGCGGCAGACGCTTTCCCAGCAGGCTTTAAGGGCGTTTGACCGGCTGCATGCACGCCTGTCCCCGCTTCTGGATGCATTGGACTGTGCCCACACAGCGGGTATCTCACACGGCGGGGTCACACCCGAAAATGTGCTCTCGGATGCCCGGTTCCCCGAACAAGTCCTGCTTTCCGATTTCGGAGCCTCGAAGGGTGTTTCGGAGCAGCCCACGCCGCAGCGGGACTTTTACGATCTGTGCGGGCTTTACAAGGAGTTTTTGCCGACTCGCCCGGATGACGATGAAGCCGGGGCGGCGGCACGGCTTCGGCTGCTGAGGAATCTCTCGGAGACGCAACAAACAGCGGAGAGTGCCGAAGAGCTGCGCTATAAGCTCGATGCCATCGCCCGCATGGCCGACCTGCTTGGTTTCAGTGCTCAGGGGCTGGAAGAAGGGGCGGGGCGGTCGCGGTTGGGTGCAAAACTCCTTTGCACGGTATCCCCACCCACGGCGACACTGTCCCCCGGCGGCGGGACATTCGTGACGCTGGAAATGGACAATGAAGGCGACGCGCCGCTGCGCATCGAATCCGTCACCTCCGATGTGGTCTGGCTGAACCTGCCGAACCGCTTTGCGCCGGTGACACTGGAAGCGGGAACCGGCGGCGACCTGATCTGGACCCTCAGCGGCGCACGGCTGGAACCCGGCACCTACAATGCCGCTCTGACGGTGCAGTCCAATGACGGCCTGCTCACTTCGTCTCCCACCCCCGGCACGGATTGGCCGGTGCAGACCGTCTCCGTTCCCGTACTCGTGCGCGATTCCCGCGTTGAAGCCGGGGAAGAGACGGAAAGCAGCGGCATCCCGCTGGCCGAACAGCTTCCCAGCACCTTCCCAGCCCAAAACGCCCGCACTCTGGAGCTGACCGGTGACCATTCCGGCATCGCCTGCGTTCAGGAACCGGACCCCGGCCTGGTTCGCTACGGCCAGAACGGCGTGGTGCATTTAGGCATCCGCAACATCGGCCCGGAGCGGCTGCGGCTGGATAAAGTCAGTGCCCGCCCGGCCTGGCTGACCTATCCCGGTGAGTTTCGGGCGTTTTGGATCAAGCCGGGCGAGACGCAGTTTCTTGGTTTCTCCGTCGCCGGCACGGCCCTGACGGGCGGTGATTATAAAGCGGAGCTGACCTTTACGACCAGCATCATGGCAGAGACCATGGTCGGCTCCAAACCGATCTATCGTGATATGACTTGCGAGGTGCGTGTGCGCGTGGTGCGTGGTATGTCTGATGCTCTCCCAGGCGGCCTGGCGAAGTCCGGCTGTGCTCCGCTTCTGCTGGCTGTCGTTTCGTCGCTGGGCCTGATTGGCTGGACACTTTCGAGGTACTTATGAAATCTCTTTTCGCGCTGCTCTTGTTCTGTCTTTGTTTGCCGGTATTCGCCCAGGAGGGCCTTGCCCCCAGCCATATCGCCGGAGAGATCAAGCCGCTCGCCCGCAAGACAGTCATCTTCGTCTTTGACGTCACCCAGAGCACCCGCCACGGCGGGGTGTTCACGCAGGAGCGTGCCGCGACCGCGACTTTGCTCCGGTCGGGCTGCTCCCCCGGGGACCGCGTCATCCTGCTGAAGTTCGGCACCGGCTACTCGACTGTCTTCGATAAAACGCTGAAAAACTCTGGGGACACCGACCCGTTGATCGAATTGATCCCTGCCGCCCCCGAGCCGGGGCATGGCACGGATATTCGCTGGCCGCATCACGAGGCCCTGAAGCTGATCGCGCATGATGACCTCTGCCCGGCGGTCATCGTCCTGCTGACGGACTCTTACAACGATCGGCCGGACCTCACCGACCCGAACTACGCCAAATATCTGTCGTATTACACGCTAAAGGGTTTGACGATCTACCCCGACACTTCGGAAAACAGCGACTACGTCCGAAAGCTGGCAGCTCTCACCCGCAAAGGCTGCCTGCATCAGTACGGAGTCGGTGTTGGAATTGCCCCGGATGGCCGCCCAGTCGAGCGTCTCCCCGTCGGTCCCGGTCAGGGGGACAGCAGTGCCGGAACAACGACTGAGGCCCCGACGGTCCTTGCCCCGACCGGCTCCGGCACGCACGCTTCCCTGCTTCCCTGGATACTCGGCCTCCTAGCCCTACTGCTGGCTGCCACGGCCCTCTGGTACTTTCTGAGCCGCCGCCCCCTGCCCCTGCGTCTGCGCCTCGGGGATAAGGGTCTGCCCCGCGACTTCCGGGTCGCACCCGGCAGTCAAATCGCCCTCGGCGGTGCGCCGGGAACTGCGTCCGGCAGTGCGGAGGTTTTCCCATTGGCCGGTCTCGCCGCGCCGTCTGCGTTTATTCGGAACACCAGCGGCAATCTCACTCTTGTCCCCGCCCCCTCGCAAACTGGCTCCCCTGCCCTGTTCCATAACGGCCTGCCCCTGCAGCAGACAGTCCCTCTGCGTGTCGGTGATGAGCTGCGCGTCAGCATTCCCGCCACCGAGACGGAGCCGGCCCGCGAGCATCGCCTCCGTGTCGAGGATCCGCAGGGGACGGTGATTTGAGACCGCTCCAGAATTCTCCTGCAACCTTTTCCCCCGTTTTGTGTCACAATCTGTTAGAAAACATCGTATAAAACTGTACTATCTTTTGCCGTTCCGAAACCGAGGAGACCGCGTGCCGTTGAGAACCTATCCGTCCCTAGTCGCTGCCCAAATCGCCATTCTAGTGAGTCTGTGTCTGCTGGCGATGGGCAGCGCATTTGCCAAGCCGCCGACGCTGGAGCCTGCCAGTGAATTTCCTTCATCGGTCCTGCCGGGGCATACCTACACATTTCATCTAAAATACACGCAGGCCGAAGGTGACCCTCCTGCTGCGCTTCAAATGGTCGTGGATACCCCGTACGGTCAGGTCACGCAAAAGGCCACTGCGCCCGGCGGCGATCCGGTTGCCGGGGAGGATGCGAGCTGGGTCTTTACGCCGCAGCAGAGCGGGCAGTATCAATACCATTTCGAGGTGACTTCGAGCACCGGCGGCGTGGCTCGGTATCCGGCAGGCAGCGGCGAGCTTTCGTTCGAATCGCCGAGCATGATTGTGAAGTACATCGTACTTGGCGTCGGCCTCGTCATCGCCCTCTTTTTCCTGCCGTTCGTGGTCTACCTCATCGCCCGGTCCGCGAATAAACAGAGTGATCCCGGTGCGGCGGCCAGGATTGCCTTGCTCATCGGCATTTTGTCGTTTTGCGGCCTTGCCTGGTACCTATTTCTGCAAAATGACGAAACCCGCTTGATCGGGATCGCCATCGAAACAATCGCCGTCGGGGCGTTTTTGGTCGTTATGCTCAATCGCCGCCGGACCGTGTGAAAACGCATATCAAATTTGCGAAAACGAACGTTATGGAACTTTATCCGCAGGATTTGGGGGAGAAACTCGGCGGGGAAACTCAACGACAGCGTGTCCGCTCCTGCCAGCAAAGCCCAGATGCCGTCAATCCGAATTTTCTGGGTGGATGGATTTTAGGCGGTTTGGCCGTGACCGGGCTGCTCTTTGCCCTGCAGGCAATCGCTGTGGCAGTAGTCGCGGGAATCGCCACGACCGGGCTGATCGGATGCTATATATATTCCACCCTGCGCTCTCTGGATGCGGCGCAGTCCCGGCGAAGTCCCCTGACAACCTACGAGGTTCAGACGTTGCGCCAGGGTCAAACGGATCCGCTGTCGCAGCAGTTCCTGACACTAGCAGACAGCGTGATTGCACTTCCCGTACTCACGGATGCCGTGGCAGAGCGTGAAGTCCGAGAGGCTATTTCGGCCCTGAGTCTGGCGATCCAGGCACTGCCGCTCGAACAGAAAGTCGTGACGGATAATCCAGCCGCACTCCGCGCGGAGGCTGCCGCGCAGGAGTGCGGGGCATCCGCGGAAGCAGACACCATTATTGCCGCCAGCCTGCGCCGACGCGCGGACTCTCTGGCACGTCGCGCGGAGACTGCGGCCCGTACTCTGCTGCTTCTGCGGCGTAACCAGGCCCTGCGGGAAGAAGTTGGCGAACAGATACGGGCATTACACACCAGCCTGACCGCCCTGAAAGTCGGTGGACGGCAGTCCGCCCCGGAGCTGTCCGGCCTCGCCGCCAGCATCCAGCGAGTCGCCCATGAGGCGAACGCTATTACGGAGGCCCGTGCCGAAGTGGATACGCTGATTGTGGAGCCGCATCGGACGAAGGTTTCGAATGGGAACGAAGCGGCGAAACGGATCGTGGGCGGGTAATAAATGGCAGTCAGAGCGAGGGAATAAATTCCTCTCGCTAAATAATCGTCCTCCGGACGTAAGAGACGCGGACGGAAGGCAGTCTTGTCCTTCATGCGAAGGATGACATTCAGCGAGTGGAAGTTATTCTCTCGCCTCTCAATTATTGAACAATTATGGCAGACACAACACAAACAACACCGAATGGTCCAATCTCCACCGTCACCACCCCGGCAAACACCGCTGCGCCGGCGTCTACGACGGGGCCGCAGGCGGAGGATGGGCGGCTGCGGGGGATTTCGCGGTCGCTGATTATCGGGGTCGGCGGGACGGGGCATCAGATCCTGCTGGATATTCGGAAGCGGCTCCTAGACAAGTACGGGGCTTTAGATAAGCTGCCGATTGTCTCGTTTCTGCTGCTGGATACCGATCAGGCGATCTTTGCCAAGAATCCGAACTACGACGATGCGGTCAATTTAGATGTGGCCGATAAGATACATACGTCGGTGCATGGCGTCGACTCTCTGCGCAAGAACTTGCGTGAGCACCCGCACCTGCGGACCTGGCTGGACCCGCGCGTTTTGACCGGCGATATCGATCAGGGGGCAGGAGCCGTGCGGGCGCGGGGGCGGCTGGCGTATTTCTGGAACTACAACCAAATCGCGCGGCGGCTGGAAGAGCAGATGCTGCAGATTACTAAAGACTCCAGCAAAGAGACAGCCATC
Source organism: Armatimonadota bacterium (assembly GCA_025353925.1). Lineage (GTDB taxonomy): Bacteria > Armatimonadota > Armatimonadia > Armatimonadales > Capsulimonadaceae > JANXMY01. The sequence goes on along the minus strand of JANXNV010000156.1, from coordinate 51,236 downwards.
AGGAGCGGCTTGCAGGTCGGCGAAGGCATCACGGTATATATCGTCGGCTCCATGCTCGGCGGCACAGGGTCCGGGATGTTCCTGGATTTGGCCTACACCGTGCGGAACAAGTTCAAAAATCAGCGGATGCTCGAAACCGTAGGGATGTTTTCCATCCCGCCGAACTCGGAAGCGGTGGCTGTGGACAACCGGCCCAATGCGTATGCCGCACTCTTAGAGCTGAACCATTTTACCGATTCGACGACAACCTTTTCGGCGCAGTACCAGGCGGATATTCCGCCGATGGAGGATGCCGACCCGCCGTTTCGCTACACCTACCTGGCGGATACGTCGTCACCCGCCGCGCAGCTCGACAGCGTGCAGGATCTGGTGGAGATGATCGGGCACTCGATATTTTTGGATTTGACTTCCGAGTTTCAGCGTCAGAAGAAGTCCAACCGGAACAATTTCGACCAGTTTTTGATCACAACCGACGGATTGGGCTGCCCGCAGAACTATCTCGGCTTCGGGCTGGCGGCGATCCAGTTTCCGAAGGACAAAGTCATGTCGGCCTGTGCGAACCGTCTGGCGGGCGACATCGTGCGGCGATGGACGACGCCGCTGGAGCGGACGGTCAATGTCGGAGCCTTCACCGATCAGGAACTGGGGCGGCTGGGCCTGACCCCGGAGGCCGTGCAGCGGCAGGTTCTGCTCGGCAATTCCGAGACCGGTGAGACCCTGCGCGACGGGGCGATGGCCTACTGGCAGGCAGTAGACCGGCAGTACATGACGGCCTATCCGGGGCATGGGCGGGTAGTCGAGTACTTGATGGCCCGGCAAAAAGAGTCTGAGGGCAAGGTCGCGGATACCGATCCGAACCCTGACCTGCTGGCGAAGCGGCGAACGAACTTAGGCGAGTCGGTCTATCAGGTGCAGCAGAACCTCGGGGCGGCACTCCGAGCGAAGGACAAAGCACTGCGCGAATGGGTCTCTCAGCGGGTCAACGACCCGAACCATCGACACTCGGTGGCGGCGGCGGCACTCGACACGATGCTGGAACGATTTCGTGGGTACGTCGTCCAAATGGAGAAGCAGCAGGATGACCTCAAGGGCGGCTCCTTCCCATTGACAAAGCAGCGCGATGATGCCCTGCAATCCATCGGGCGGCATGCGGGCGATTTCATGCTCGGCCTGATTGCGACGGCCAAACGGCGGGAGATCGATGAAGGCAAAGACACCTATATTTCGGCGGCCCGGCGGTTCGATGCCGAGGCATTAGACGCCAAAGCCGCCGGGGCGGCGATTGTCTTCTACACGCAGATGATGACCACGGTCAGTGCGCTCCGGGCCGAGATGGACCGCTACGTCGAGCGCATGGAAGCTCTAAAGGCGCGGTTCGAAAAGGCTGAGCGTCACGCGGTGCAGGAGCCGGTGGATGTCAACGGCGAGGTACTGTTTCATCCGGGCCGGCGCGAGACGGATCCGAATACGGGCATCGAGCGGTATGTCGGCGGCGACATCGACGAGCGGTACAGCTTTTACGTGGGCAATGCCTCGGACCCGGCAAATCCGGTGGTCAACAATCTGACCGCCGATATTCTAGACACGCTGGGCACGCACAACGACGTCTGGGGCATGCGAGACGGCGAGATGCTGCGTCTCAGCCAGGTGATTTTGGATCATGCGCAGGGCGTCTTCAAGCCCATTGCCGATGAGAGTGTTTTAGACAAGTTCTATGCTAAGTACGGCTTGGAGACCGACCGGACGGTACAGACCCTGCGGCGCGTGGTTGCTCTGTCGCAGCCATTCCTGCACCTTCAGGAGAATGCCCCAAATTACACGCATAACATGAACAAGGAGCAGACCATTGTCGGCGTCCTTCACGGAGCGGCACCCCGGACCGAGAGCGAGCAGCGGTTTGCGTCGATGATCACCGAGAGTGTCCAGGGCATCAAAGAGCAGCAGATCACGAATTCGAACGAGCCGGACCAGGTGCTGTTTCTGCATGAGCGGGCGGCATTCCCGCTGCGGCTTCTGCAGGGTATGGACTCCTACCGGTATGCATACGATCAGGTCAAGGCGCAGGGCGCGGCAGCCAATCCGATCCATACCCGCACGGATGTGAAGGAATGGGTACGGATCGCCCCGCCCTCCGCCGAAGATCAAAAGCAGGCCTGGCGCACATTTGTCGTCGGCTGGGCCTCGGGGGTCATCACCGAAGAGCAGGAGGCTCGGTATACGTCGGTCGGGACGCGCACGCAGGTCCGCTTTTCCGCCAGCTATGTCGATAAGTTCGGCATGCCGAAGACCGATGCGCTAGGCGAGTTCAATAAAGTGTCCGAGGCTCCTCCTACTTTAGGCTCCGGGGCAGCGGAAGCGCGGCCGCCGCTCGAAGCGCGTGACCTGGTGCAGCGGCTTTGCGATGACCGCCGGATGCAGGCGCAGGTCTCGGCGGCGATTGATGAACGTCTGCGCGACCTGGGTGTCCGCGCTCTGGGCGACCTGATGGTTTCTCACGCGAACGCGCAGAAGTCGCGCTGGGCTTTGCCGTTTTACAACTCTTACTACTCTGTGCTGACCGCGTATCTCGAAGAGATCAACTACGGCGGCAGCGAGGAAATTAATAAAGTCGCCGCAGCAAGCAGTACCCCCACGGCATTGCCGGCGGTGATCCCCAGCCAGGCAGCACTGCCTCGTACACGCAAAGAACGTCTCGGGGAGCTGAAAGAGCTTTTGGACGAGGCTTTGATCACGCAGGACGAATATGACACCCGGCGCCGGGAGATCCTGGCGGAGGTTTAGAAACAAGTACGCATGTTAAGACTCTTTTCTGTTTTCTTGGCGGCTGGCCTAGCTCTTCTCAGCGGCGGTGAGGCGGCTCGTGCGCAGCATGTTCTCACCCAGCATAACGACAATGCGCGGACCGGTGCGACCCTGCGGGAGACAACGCTCACGACGGCAAATGTGAATGTCGCCGCATTCGGCAAAGTGTTCACGCGCACCGTGGAGGGCTATCTTTACGCCCAGCCACTGTATGTGCAGAGCCTGCCGATTCCCGGCAAGGGGCTGCACAATGTGGTTTTTGCGGCGACTTCGCATAACAGCGTTTACGCTTTCGATGCCGATGACCCGAAGGCCAATGCGCCGCTCTGGAAGGTCACGCTGGGTCCGGCGGTCCCGGCGGCAGAGATTTATACGACGCACTGGACCGATATGCGGGGGGAGATCGGGATCACCAGCACGCCGGTGATCGACCTTCCCGGGCATACGATCTATGTCGAGACCAAGAACAAAGAAAATAAGACTTACGTCCAGCGGCTCCATGCCCTGGACATCGCGACTGGCCGGGAGCGGCACGGCAGCCCAGTTCTGATCAAAGCGTCGGTCAAAGGCACCGGCGAAGGCAGCGTCAAAGGCGTTCTGGCATTCGATCCGGTCACGCAGCTGAACCGTCCCGGCCTGCTGCTCTCGAATGGGGTGGTGTATCTGGCTTACGGCTCCCACGCCGACCAGGGCGTTTTTCACGGATGGATTCTCGGCTATGATGCGCTGACGCTGGCCCAGAGGTGCGTTTTCAATACTACCCCGAACGGCAGCGACGGGGCGATCTGGCAGGCGGGGATGGGCCTGGCGACCGACAGCACCGGGGCGATCTTCGCCATGACAGGCAACGGGACATTCAATGCGAACGCGCACGGGTCGGACTACGGCGACACGATCCTGAAGCTGCGGCCAAGCGGGAAAACCCTTCACCCGGTGGATTACTTCACGCCCTATAATCAGGCATCGCTGAGTGCAAACGACCAGGACATGGGCGCTTCCGGCCCGCTGCTGGTTCCGGGGTCGAATCTGCTGCTGGCGGGCGGCAAGAACGGCTGGCTTTACCTGACGCATCAGGACAAGCTGGGCCATACCCAGAGCGGGTCTGACGGCCAGATCGCGCAGACTTTCCAGATCACTCCGAACAACATTCACGGTTCCCCGGTCTTCTGGCACGGACCCGGCGGCCCGATGGCCTATGTCTGGGGCGAGTTCGACTACTTGAAGGCGTTCAAATTCGCCGGGGGCAAGCTGGTGCAGAAGCCGGATTCGCAGTCGCCTCTGCCGGTGCCCGACGGGATGCCGGGCGGATTCCTATCAGTTTCGGCGGACGGCGGCAAGGCGGGTACCGGCATTGTGTGGGCGTGTACGCCTTACGACGCCAACGCGAACTGGGACACGGTGCCGGGCATCCTGCGGGCCTACGACGCGGCCAACCTCGCCCACGCGCTTTGGGACAGCAAGATGAATGCGGGCCGAGACGACATCGGCATGTTCGCCAAGTTCTGCGCTCCGACGGTCGCAAACGGCAAAGTGTTTGCGCCGACGTTCTCGAACCAGCTGCAGGTCTACGGCCTGCTGCCCGGTGCGCTCCCGTCCATCGCAAAAGTCTCGGCGAACCACGGGCATTTGATCGTGCATTACGAGAAGCCGGTCGAGCCGATCACTGCGGTGCGGCTCTCGAACTACGCCCTGGACAACGGCGCACGGGTGCTGCGGGCGTCACTAGACGGTGCGGACCCGCAGACGGTCTACCTGGCGATCACGCCTCTGAAGCCGGGTGCGCTGTACACGCTGACGGCGCAGGGCGTGCGCGACCGGACGAACCCAAAAGCAGTGCTGGCGGCGGCGACGCATGCGTGGGTGCGGCTGTAGGGGAAGGCACCCGGGACGTTTGCGCGTAAGAGAGTACCCGGCGTTCGGAACCGGCAAGGATAAGAGGGCGCAGCAAGGATAAGAGGGCGCAGCAAGCAGTGCCCCTACAGGTCAGCCAAGCCGGTTCCGGGTGCCAGGTTGGAGTCGCCCGGAATTGTGCAGCAAAGTCGTTTGTTTTAGCAAATTCGCTATACCTTTGCTTTTGGATTATTGTTGATATGTGGGTGATGGGCATAGCCCCGGTCCATCTCCCTCTTCGTGGCCGCCCTTGCTTCTACACATTCCCGATCAAGCTCTTCGGCTTCCAGGCGGCATTCTTCCGCGTATTCCTCATCGGTCATCTCGTCGTCTTCGTCTTCCGCCTCCGGTACAGGGAGGCGTGGTTCCGGCTCGGGGACGGGGACGAGATTGTCCAGCTTCTGCATCTCGAAGTCCGAGGGCCAGGGGCGGAAGTGCAGGTTCTCGCGGGTTTTGGTTTCCACTTCGGCGGCGATATCCGAATCGTCGCGGCAGGCCCGGTCGGTCTGATCCATCTCGGCCAGTGCTTCTTCGCGGGCACGGGCGGCGAGGAGGCGCGGGACGTGTTTGGAGAGCATTTTGATGGCGGTATCGATCTGGCGGTGCAGGGCGGTTTCGTGGCGCATGACCTTGTCGATCTTGGTCAGCCGTTCGTCTTCAGACAGGCGGGCGTCCTCGAACAGTTGTGCCTGCCAGCGGTGAAGCCGGCGGAGCCGCCAGGAGGCGGCGGCGATTTTTTCGACGTAGTGCCTTTCCAGCAAGTTGGTCGGATTGATCTGCATGCAGAGATCAAGATAGACTTCATTGTATCCCGAGGGGTCTTCTCCCAGGGAAGGCAGGACCACATCACGGGCAAAGAGTCCGTGGGTGGTGGCATTGCGAGCGGCAATCGCGCGTCGGTTCGGCGGCGGGGCATTCCAGGCAGCGAGTGACATAACGGGTTCCTTTCCAGGTCGGGTGCGAGCAGAGACTGTTTTTTGAGAGACGGCCTCGGCAGACTCAGGAGTCTACTAGTTTTAGCTATAGTTAGTATGACAGGGAGAAGGAACCTGTGTCAAGCGGTGGGGCGATTTAGGGAGGAGACGGAGGTGGGGAGAAAGAAGATGTAGGGGTGAGACGTGAAATATCGCTTCAAGCGACATCCCCCGCCCCGCTTTGGTTTACCACACCATAGCTTCAGGAGCAGCATCAAACAGTGTCTTGATTTCACGGATTACGAGAGGGCTAGGAGTTGTGAGTACAAGCATGCTTTGCCGCTTCATCTCCTGCCAGACGGTAGGGTGTCCCATTCTTTGCAAGGTATGTTGTATACGCTGTAAGGTTTCTAAGGGCTTATCTTTTGATTTCTCAGTAATGTACTTTTCGAGACGGTCTCGGTAGTTATGGAATGCTTCTTGTCTCGCTTTCGGCAAAACATCTTCTTCATTTAGTTTCAAGAGATCAATTGTATGTCTTGCTCGTTCCCATTGCTGAGTGTTTGGTTCAGCGAGCGGATTGAAGAAAAAAGTGTCACTAAGGTCCAGTATCATAAAATCCAAAGGATTTTCCAAACGTGGATTTATCAGTACCGGATCACCTGCAGGAGGCGGGCCACCATGTTGTTTGATCATCTGAGAAACAGAGACTCGCTGTCCGTTGTGGATGAGATATACATCGCATTGATTAGACTTCGGGCGATTGCAGCGAGAGCAGCTAAACAGATAGTTTTCCCAGGCGAACACAAGATTAGGAAAATAATCTTTCGGCCAAATATGCTCGATGTCGGTTGCTTGCGAGTCCTCACAATAACAACATCGGCGAGCACCGGTAGTCATTGCTTTCAGGGAATTGATAATTGGGCGAAATGGCACGCTTCTCCGTTTAGTATCGAACAGCCGTTTTCCCTCAAACACCTTCTGGTCATAAGTTGGCATATCATCGACGATTTGCTGCAGCCCGGCGAGAGTCGCGCTGCTTTCGGCAGGGAGAGATATATCTGGCAGGAGAATCATTTAACCCCATTTGCGGAAACAGGCAGGGAATGGGCGGCTGTGGGGAGGGTGGCACGTAAAGCTTGCTGCTCCGTGATCTCATCGGGTTTTAGTTCACGCATGAGTTCCGCCATGTTCAGCTCCGATAGCCGCTGGAGACGCTTCTTAGAAGCTTCGGAGCGCGTCGCACCCGTGCCGAACATATCAGTGCTGTAAGCATCCATGACATTACCAAAAAGCAGTCTGTCCAGGTCTACGCCTGTCACCATCCCCGCTTTTTCGTTGCTTCCAGGCTTAGGCAAACGGTACACAGTTCCAACGTCTGCAGCCTGACAAACAAAAGGACTGTGTGTAGTAACGATAAATTGAATGTACGGAAAATGCTCGCGGAACCACAGTCCGATTTGTCTCTGCCAGGAAGGATGCAGGTGAGCATCTACCTCGTCAATCAAAACAACGCCAGGCATTCTTATTTTCGTACAGTCTCCTGAAAAAACATTGGGAGATGCATAAGCTTTTACCATCTGTCGTATCAGCTCAAAAGTCATACTCAGGACTGAGCGGTAACCATCGCTAAGCTCTTCTACTGCGATTTCGCAGCCGTTTCCGTCCACAAATTCTACACCTTTTGAGGAGACACCAGAGAGCCGCATTTGGTGAGGGAGAAATCCCTCTTGATTTACAAAACGAGTCAGACTTTTTAGAAGCTTAGCTTCAGCACCCTGGGGTGCTTCAAGCTCTCTGAACTTCAGATCCTGCAACCATTGAATACTTTCAGACAATGCGACACTTTCCCCAAACGCCGAGAGATGGGGGGCAAGTTTAGGGTTGGAGTAAAACATCTTCTCAAAATCTTTGTTTCCTCCAGAAAAGCGTCGAAAAGGCCCGTAGGAAGCTGAAAACCAGCCACTTTTTCCACCCCATACGGACCGCTCGGGATTAAGATGGTTTTTCACTTTTGTCAGCGAAACTATTCCGGTCTCTTGCCGAGCAAAGTTTAAACCAGCTCCGAGATAGTAATTTGTTGGCGTTGCTCCAGACCCCGAGAATAGGTCGTAAGCTGGCGTTCCATCTAAAGTCAGACCTATGTAACCTTTGGACTTATCTTTCCGAAGCCATTCGCTCCATTCCTGACGCAAGGCCAAAGCTTCCGTAGGTCCTACGAGAGCAAGCGCAACGGAACGAATAAAGGAAGATTTCCCCGAGCCATTGTCCCCTAATATGACATGCCAGCCTGGAGCTTTTTCTTCAGTTTTCTCGATTTCCCAGGATATATCTTGTAGTGAGCGTATATTTTGAATGCGAGCTTTGTACAAATACATGAATCACCGCTTTTCATTTCGCACACAACGGCGAAGCAATTATACGCACATTATGTCACAGAAGTAAGCCTTTTGGATACAATGGCACTGTCCGTTTGAGGGAAGCGAGCTAGCAGAGCGCAAACTACTTTGTGAAATAAAGTAACAAAGTGGGTAATTCCATTGACAGACCGGTAGCGGGTAGGTATCATTAAGGGAAGAGAATTCCCGACCCCTGCGCCTCCTTGGTGGAAGGCGTGCAGAAAGAAATGACATGATTGAGAGCAAAGCGGCCCTGCTCGACCAGATCGATAGTCCGGCGGACGTGAAGCGGTTGTCCCTGGAGCAGATGCGGGTGCTGGCGAAAGAGATACGGGTGTTTTTGACGCAGACGGTTGCCAAGACGGGGGGGCATCTGGCGCCTTCGCTGGGGGTAGTCGAGCTGACGCTGGCACTGCACAAGGTGTATGATATTCCGAAGGACAAGCTGATCTGGGATGTCGGGCATCAGGGGTACGTGCATAAGATTTTGACGGGGCGGCGGGACCGGCTGCACACGATCCGGCAGTTTGAGGGGCTTTCGGGCTTCCTGCGGATCGACGAGTCGCCGTACGACCTGTATGGGGCGGGGCATGCGTCGACATCGATCTCGGCAGCGATGGGTTTTGCGAAGGCGCGGGACTTTCGGGGCGGCAAAAGCTCCGTTCTGGCACTGATCGGGGACGGGGCTTTGACGGGCGGCCTGGCACTGGAGGGGCTGCTGAACGCGGCGGACGACGGGACGGATATTACGGTTATTTTAAATGACAACGAGATGTCGATCGCGGAGAATGTCGGGGCATTGGCGACGTATCTGTCGAAGCTGCGCATGGAGCCGCTGTACCAGGCCGGGGAGAACACGGCGAAGCGGATGATCGAGCAGATGCCGGTGGGCAGCGGGCTGATGAAGAAGGCGGCGAAGGCGGCCAAGCACACGGCGACGCATTTCGCGACTCCGGCGCACAAGGGTTTGTTCTTCGAGGAGATGGGCTTCACCTATATTGGACCGATTGACGGGCACGATCTGGGCAACTTGATCAATGTCTTTAACCATGTTAAGCGGCTGAAAGGGCCGGTGCTGGTGCATGTGCTGACGGTCAAGGGCAAAGGCGTGTCGTACGCGGAGGAGAACTCGCGGACATACCATGGCCTCGGCAAATTCAGCCCGGATGATGGCAAGACCGAAGCGAAGACGGTGGGAGTTTCGTATACGGATGCGTTTGTGGAGACGCTGAACGACGTGGCGGAGACGGATGACAAGATCATCGGGATCACGGCGGCGATGCCGGACGGGACGGGATTGAACAAGTTTGCGAAGCTGCATCCGGAGCGGTTTTTCGATGTGGGGATCGCGGAGCAGCACGCGGTGACGTTTGCGGCGGGGCTGGCGGCGGAGGGATTTAAGCCGGTGACGGCGATCTATTCGACGTTCCTGCAGCGGGCATACGATATTATCATCCATGACGTGGCATTGCAGCATTTGCCGGTGAAGTTCTTCCTGGACCGGGCGGGGCTGGTTGGTGACGACGGCGGGACGCACCACGGTGTCTTCGATCTGGCGTACCTGCGGTGTGTTCCGAACATGGTCATTCTGGCCCCGCGCGACACGGAAGAGATGCGCCGGATGACGCGATTTGCGCTGGCCTATGAGGCCGGGCCGGTAGCGGTGCGGTATCCGCGCGGGGGTCAGGATGCGCTGGCGGCTGCCTCCCCGAGGGATGAGATCGTGTTAGGAAAGGCCGAAGTGCTGCGTGAGGGGCGGGATGTCGCGCTGCTTGGGATCGGGGCAGGGGTGAAGATCATGCTGGATGCGGCGGACCTGCTGGCCGAGCAGGGCGTTTTGGCGACGGTGATCAATGCGCGGTTCTGCAAGCCGCTGGATACCGAAACGATCCTGAGTGCAGTCCGCCGCTGCGGGTCTGTGGTGACGGTGGAGGACGGAGTCGCGCGGGGCGGCTTCGGCACGGCGGTTTTGGAGCTGCTGGCGGAGCAAGACGCCCTGGTACCGACGGCGGTGATGGGCCTGCCGGACCATTTTGTGGAGCACGGCACGATTCCGGTTCTGCGCGAGATGGTCGGGCTGACGGCGGCGGAAGTCGCGCGGCGGGCCTTGGCTCTAATGCCGCCGAAGACACCGACGGGGTATGCGAATGGGAGTGCGAAGACGAGTGGGAGCACCGGGGCGAAGATTCCGGCGGGAGTAGGTTCGTAGTGGCACGTAAAACGCGCAAGCAGAGTGGTGCGCCCCAATCCTGGAGCGGCCCCCCACCCCAATCCCGGGGGGACAAAGATAAAAGCTGGATTCGATACGGGGTCGTAGGGGCACTGTGCGCAGTACTTGGCTCGGGCGGGACGTATCTCGCGCTGAAGCCTGCCCTGACGGCGGCGGCGGCTTCTCGGACATCGGTGGCCCAGGCGGCCTTGACTCAGGGCAACGCCTACGAAGACCAGCAGCAGTGGCCGCAGGCGATCACCGCCTACAAAGCGGCAATCGCCGGCGGCCTCGACAATCCCGACATCCGCACGGACCTGGGAGTCGCTTATTTCCGCTCTCAGCAGCCGAAGCTGGCTTTAGAGCAGTATCAGGCGGCCCAGAAGCAAAATCCCAACCACGAAAATAGCCTGTATAACCAGGGCAGCGTGTACGCCGTCACCGGCAACAGCCCTCGTGCCATTTCGCTTTGGCAGGAGTATCTGAAGCGGTTCCCGGCGGGAGTCCACGCGGCCGAGGCTAAAACGCTGATCGGTGAGGTGCAGGCGCATGGCACTTCCCCGACGCCCAAATAGCATTGCATCTATTGGACATGCTTGATCAGGTCCATGATCGTGAAGACGCCATCCTGGGTGCAGCCGAACTCCCCGGCTTTGGGCCGCCAGTCGGGTTCGCGGTTAAGGAAGGACAGGCTGTCGCCGGCCATGAGGCCGATGAAGACTTCGGCGACGATCCGGCCGCCGACGGGGCCGAGGCATCTTCCCTGGGTCAGCAGCTCGGCTTCCTTCAGGATGTAGTACCAGAGAGGGGTCTGGCGGCCAAAGGCGGACTCCAACGCGGCTTTGTTCGGCGGGTCGGCAGGAACGGTCGGGTCGGGGGAGCCGTCCGGCAGGGTGTAGGCGGTGCCGATGCGAAACGGCAGGGCATGGTTATCCGTGCTGATAATCAGATACTCGGGGATGCCCATTTCCCGGGCAACGTCCTGACCGGAGGGCAGGCCGAGCGATTTGCCGCGCAGAAGGTTCCGGGCGGCCAGTGAGGACGGATTGGAAGCCACGGAGGTCGGCAGGCCGCCGAGGCCGTGGGAGAGCTGGGTGTCGATGGTGCGGGTGAGCTGGGTTTCGCCGGGCAGGCCGCCAAGATCGAAGAAGAAGCGGAACCAGTCGATGGTGCGGTCGGCGGGGCGGGGGCGGAAGCCGCGCAGGTCGTTGGCATTGGGGTCATCGGGATTTTTCGGGTCGAAGATCGGGATCTCTTTGGGGCTGCCGTCGCTGTTGCTGCCCGCCGTGTCGGAGTTCAGAGCATAGTTGGCCCGAACCTGGCTGTGCCCGAAACGATAGGCTGCGACGGAGAATTCGACCGGGATGAACGGCTGCACTTTGTAGGCGTAGAATTTCAGGTCGGGTTTCCACTGGGACGCACTGCCGACACCACCGCCGACGGCGATCCCAAGGGTATCTTTCTTCAGGATGTCGTCCACAATCCCCTGCCCGACCAGCTTTACGAGAAAATCGTGCAGCACGAGCCACTGGTAATGCCAGCGAACAGCTTGGCGGGCATCTTCAAAGAGCATGTCGGTCGTATCCCCCACGGCGGCGATCTCATCCACCACAGCATTGTGATACTCTAGAAACGCCAGATGCAGCTGACTGATGATCACGTTCTCATCGTTGCGCGGGTCGCCGGTCAAACCCCGGCCGGCGGAGTTGCGGGGCAAATCAATCTCGCCATGGTCATTGGGGCCAAGCAGGAACTGGACGCCGTCGACATAGAGATACGGGCTGTCGTCGGGACCACTGCCGTAGAGACTATCGAGGTCGAACTTCGGCGTTCGGAAGTTCTGGACGCCGTCCGGGTCGTTCTCGCGCTGCAGGAGTGAGTTAGGGTCGAAGGTGAGGTCGTGATCCAAAAACTGGCCTAAGTACGTGTATCCGGCGGGGATATCCGGGTTGTTGGAAGGGGCAGAAGCGTCGTCGGTTTCCAGCGGGTTCCCTTCCGGGGTCAGCCCTTCAATCATGGTCGCGGCCAGGGCGACAAGATCGGCGTCGTCCGGCTCGAAAGGCGGCAGGTTGCGGAAAATCCGTCCGAACGCGCCCTGATGGGAGGTCGAGCGTGGAACACTGTCGAGGCCGCGCGGCGGACGGCCATGGGGCGTGAAGGGACGTGTCGAGGGTGTCGACAGAGGGGTGGTAGGCATTGGGTTTCTCCAGGTGTTTAACTGTATAGCAGGCGTTAAGAACAGCAGATGACTTGCAGTGACAGCCCAAACTTCAGGCAACCGGTTGAGGTTAGAAGTATTTTATCACACTATTTGTAGCACGTCAAGCAGTTTAGGTGTGAAATAAGTCACATATCACCTCTGCAAAACCGGGATCGTGAAATTCGTCAAGCATTATGTTATAATGACGTTAGTAAGTCATAAGCAAACAATCTTCGGACAATCACACAAGGAGAAATTACCAATGCCAGACAACGAACAGTACGACGATCAGGGCACGCAGGATGACGGAGCGCAGGCTCTGACGCAGGCGGCTCCGGAAGAGGTAGACGCGCACAAAAATCTGCTGAGTGAAGCTTTGGGGATGCTCGGCGGCCAGGGAGTCAACGTCCAGGGGCTGCTCGGACAGGCCGGAGTAGGGGCGACGGATCCCAGCCAGATGTCCCACAGCGATCTGGTCAGCACCACGATGGCCCTGGCCCAGCAGCACCCGGAAGTACTGGCAATGGTCTCAAGTCGGTTCCCGCAGGCCGCAGGGCTGCTTGGGATGCTGACCGGCGGACAGGGCGGGCAGAACCAGCAAGGGGCAGAGGGCGGCGGCGGAATGCTCGGCGGCCTGCTCGGGAAGTTCGGACTTTAGAGTTATGCAGACACTGATTGTCACCGGCGGTGCGGGTTTTATCGGCTCGAACTTTGTCCGTTATCTACTGGGAGAGTATCCGAGCTACCGGGTGATTGTTTTAGACGCACTCACCTATGCGGGCAACTTGGCCAATCTGGCCGATGTCTGGAAAAACCCAAATTTCACGTTTATCAAAGGCGATATCAACGATGCGCCGCTGGTGGATAATCTCGCGCAGAACGCCGACGCGATCATAAACTTCGCGGCGGAGAGTCACAACGATCGGGCGATCGTGGACCCGGAGCGGGCGATCCAAGCGAATTTTCACGGGGTCTGCGTTCTGCTGGAAGCCGCGCGAAAACACAAGCATTCACGGTTTCATCAGGTCAGCACGGACGAATCTTACGGCACGACGGATGGAATCTTTCGCGAGGGCGACGCTTTAGAGCCAAATCAGCCTTATTCGGCGGCAAAGGCCGGGGGCGAGCTGATGGTGCGGGCATACCATCAGACTTTCGGGCTGCCGACTATTGTGACTCGCGGTTCCAATACCTTCGGCCCGTATCACTACCCGGAAAAGATCATTCCGCTGTTCATCACGAATTTGATCGACGATATCCCCGTGCCGGTTTACGGCGACGGCATGCAGGTCCGGGACTGGATGTATGTGAGGGACCATTGCCGGGGGATCGACATCGCCCTGCACCAGGGGACACCGGGCGAAGTGTACAATGTCGGCGGAGAGAATGACCGACCGAATATGGAGATCGTTCGCCTGCTGCTCTCGATCCTCGGCAAGCCCGAGTCGCTGATACACCATGTCAAAGACCGGCCCGGCCACGACCGGCGCTACTCGCTGGACTGCACGAAGATGCGTGGGCTGGGCTATGTGCCGGAAAGCGGACGTTTTCAAGAGCGTTTAGAAGAGACGGTGGCCTGGTACCGCGCGAACGAAGCGTGGTGGCGGGACATCAAAGAAAAACAGCATGAGTATCGGCAGTTTATGCAGCAGTGGTACGCGGACCGGAAATAGCGAGCAAAAAGAGAGTGTGTCACCGCAGATGCCGCGCGTTTTGTTTGTCGCCAGTACGAGAAGTCAGGGCGGGATCGAGCGGCATGCAGTCGAGATTGCGGCGGAGATGCGTGCCCTCGGGGTGCCGCTTCAGTTCGCCTGTCCGCCGAAGAGTTATCTCCAGAAATGGTGCGCCGAGCGCAGCGTGCCCACACGGGAGTTCACAGTCCGCAACAGCGGGGACCTGGGGGCGGTGTTTCGGCTGGCCGGAGCTATTCGTCGGGAGCGGATCGAGATCGTCCACGCGCATTCACGGCGTGATTATGTGATCGCGGTGCTGGGAACGGCTCTCGCCCGTGCGTTTTCGCGCTGGTCGCCTCGCCTCATTCTGCACGCCCATATGATTCGGCCCCTCGGCGGCACGTCGCCGCTGAGCAGCCGATTTTTCGCGCGGGGTGCCGATGCGATTGTTGCGGTCTCCGGTGCCGTCGCCGACCATTTGTGTGCCGGTCACAACTTTTCACCGGCCTTTGTCCATCTCATCTCCAATGGTGTCGATGTCCAAGCGTATGCGCGGCCCGGTTCTGCCACCTATTGTCAGCGGCGTACCGAAACGCGCCGGAACTGGGGGATTCCCCTGGAGGCCCTCGTCCTCGGCATGATCGGTCGCCTGGACGCCAAGGGTCAGAGTGATCTGCTAGGAATCGCCCCAGCACTTCTGCATAAATATCCTTCTCTGCATTTCGTGTTCATCGGCAGCGAGGGAGAAGCCGGGGCCGAGGCGCATCTGCTCGCGCAGGCAGCTGCGGGCGGCTTCGAGCATCGGCTGCGGCTGACGGGACCGCGTGAGGGCATTCCTTCTCTGCTGCCCGCCCTGGATATTTTAGTGCATCTCCCGAAAGACGAGGCCTTCGGCCTGGCCCTGGCGGAAGCCATGGCGGCGAGCCTGCCGACAATCGCTACAAATATCGGCGGCTGCCGCGAAGTGGCCCAGGACGGCGTGACCGGTCTTTTGGTCCCACCCGGGAGCGCGGCGGCCCTTTCGTCAGCATTGTTTCAGCTTCTCGACTCTGAGAAAGGCCCTCCAAAACGCTCCGAGATGGGCCGCCTCGGGCGGAGTTACGTCGAAGCCAATTTCTCGCGAGACCGGCAGGTGCAGCGGCTTCTTGCGCTGTACCGGGAGATCGGGACAATCCGCTCGTACTGGTCAGGCAACGCGAGGGACAAAGATCGTGCTTAAATATCGGTACATTCTCGCATTTCTCGCAGTGGTGACCGTTGGAGCCTCAGTAGTCCTAATAATACGATGGAATATCGCGGCGAAAGCAGGTCTGGCACCGGCGCGATTCATTCAGGTTCCTGGCGAGATTGCCGGAATGCGGTTTTCACGGGACGGCACTATGCTCATGGCCGAGGAAGGGACAGGACCGACCCTGCAACTAACCTTCCGTGACCCGACCACAGGCAACGTTCTCCATCAATGGCCCTGCGGGCAAGGCGAGAAATGGCTTTCTGATGATGGCAAGTTCGTTATTGAGACAATTTTTACGGAGAATAGGCCCACGCGCTGTCTCCTGCATGCAGCCGAGACCGGCCAAGTGCTGCGGCTATGGACAGGCCGTATCGTCGATATTCGGCCAGATTTTTCGCTGATGGTGGAGCGTAATGAGTCGCGCGGCAACTCACCCGCTATCTGGCGTGTTTCGGATGTCGTCTCCGGACACGTTATCAGCCACTTTCTGCTGCCTCAGAACGGTTACTGGGATGCCCGGCTTTCACGCACCTTTCCTTATCTCTGTCTTACCGACCATAGCCACTCGTCGAAGATCCTTCACCTTCCAGATATGAACCCGATAGTTGTTGGCATGCCGCCGCTCCAATCCTTGCGGGTCTCACGCGACGGTACACGGGCGATTGGAATAACGAGCAGAGGTCAACTGCATTTCTGGCAGCTTCCGTCCGGCGTTCATACGACCATAGCGACTGGGATGCTGCAAACTGACTGGGCCGCTGACCTCCCAAACGGTGATGTCATTGCACAGGGAGTGGCAGGAACACCGCAGAAGTTGTTTAGCTGTGTGCGGATTTGGTCGAACGATGCGACTAAGCTGCTGAACACGATCCCCGGCTCTCCAGAAGCGTATTCCAATAAGGTCACTGACGTGATGTTCGGTCCGTCGAATCAGACCGGCAGAAATGTCGGCGAAGTGTGGGACTGCCTGACTGGAAAACGATCTGCAAGATTGAATCTGGGAATAAACGCTCTTGGCCAGCCGGGGTATGGTTACTTCCTCGGGTACTGTAATGCGGCAATTTCCCCAGATGGCCGCACAATCGCTGTCGGGAATACGGATGGTCTGCTCCGCCTTTACAAGATAGGTGGCCCCGTGAAAGCGTTTGATGCTTCCATCTCCAGGGAACGAGGGCATGTCGTCAATCCGAGTACGGGGCTTAGTATTACTCTAACGCCTAGTGACATGCTTGACGCGACCCCAAACATACCTAAAGAGCTTAAGACAGCCGGAAAGCTTTATATGAAAGGCGGGTCAGCGGTATCCCCCAATGGCCGTTTCCAAGCAGTCCTCTGGAATGAGTTGGAGAAGACTATACCAAAGACCAATTACACGAATGTAATTCCCTCAAATGGTATGCTGGAACTCCGTGACGCAGGGATAGGCAAAGTAATTTTTACGCTATCGTCTACTCGTGAACGCACTACAAGGCCACCAACGCAAGGAGCATTAGGCACACCGGTGTTTTCGCCGGACAGCACTCGCCTTGCTTGCGCCGATGACAGCGGTGCGGCTCAAGTCTGGGATACGATTACCGGGCGTAAACTGGGGCAGATTTCCGGCACACTCGTACACAATGGCGGCAGGATGACGACTTTTGCCAGCCCGTTTTCGGAGCTTGGAGCACAGGTTGCCTTCGCCCCAAGCAATCAATTTATGGTCGTATCACGTGATGATGGATCGCTGTATTTGTATTCGCTGAAAACGTGGCTGCCTATTGCTCAGATTGGTCAGACCGATGCGCTGGATACAAGTGACACGGTGCAGCCAAGCCACTCCCTACGGCAGATGACAATTACCCCTGACGGTAAATCTGTTTACGGGCTGAATCACGAAGATACGCAAACGTTGAGCTGGGATATAAAGCAGCAATGACGACACCCCTGTCCCCCATCCCAATCCTCATGTACCATGCCGTCGAAGACGCGCCGCGTCCAGCGAAGTACAAGCATTTTTATGTGCTGGCGTCGGAGTTCGCTGGGCAGATGCGGATGCTGAAGCGAGGGGGCTATTCGCCGATCACGTTCGGGACGCTGGCCGCCGCCCGGATGGGAACAGGAGTGCTGCCGCCGAAGCCGGTGCTGCTGACGTTTGACGATGGGTATGCGAACTTACTCACCAATGTGCATCCGCTGCTGCGCGAATTGGGGTTTGTCTACACGGTCTTTCTGGTCTCGGAGAACGTGGGCGGGACGAATGACTGGGTGGTGAGAGAAGGCTTCGACCCGACACCGCTGCTGTCCTGGATGCAGATTGAGGAGATGAAGGCAATCGGCGGGGTGGAGTTTGAAGCGCATACCGCGACGCACCCGCATCTGGGGGACGTTCCGGCAACCAAGGCGCGGCAGGAAATGGCGGAGTCGAAAGATGTGCTGGAAGAAAGGCTGCAAAAGCCGATGACGACGCTGTGTTACCCCTACGGCAGCTTCAACGAGGGGGTGCTGGACATGGCGGGGGAAATTGGGTATATCCAGGCGGTCACGACAGAGTTTGGGCGGGTACGCGGCACGGACCACCCGCTGCGGCTGCCGCGGATCAGTGTCTACCACGTGCCGCCGGTCTCACTGACCTACGGCATCGGGCCGCTGAACTTTCGTTGGCGGCTGGAAACGCGCAAAGATTCACGCCCATGAAACAGTCTTCCAAATATCTGATCGGGCTGGCATTCGGACTGGCTTTGCTGGGAATCTTTCTGTTCCTGAAGTATCAGCCGTCGCCGCCCGACCAAACGCAGATCGCGGCCCAATTGGAAGCGGCGCGAGCGGCGGGAGAGCAGCGAGATGTGGGGGCGGTGATGAAGATCATCTCGGAAAAGTATCGCGACTCGAGTGTCCCCGGCCCAATCCAGCTGCGCTTTCTGCTGAACAAAGTGGTGAAGGCGGATGGCACGGCGCAGATCACGCAGTCAATTCCGGTCATTGCATTGGACGGCGACATGGCGACTTCAACCAGCCACCTGCGGATCATCACCGCCCCGGAGGGCCGGGTCGTGTACGACCATGATGTGACAATGCACTGGCAGCGCGAAGACGGGACAAAGCTATGGGTTGTGCCGACCAAAGTCTGGCGGGTGGTGAGTGCAGAGTACGGAGGGTTTGGGTTCGAGTGACGAACAAAAACGCCCGGCCTCGAAGGAGGCCGGGCGTTTTTCTTTTCAGTCTTTTTCGTCTTTATCGTCCATTTCGTCGGACGGCAGATCCAGATCCGCATCGTCTTCCGAGTCTTCGGGGATGTCGTCTTCCATGTCGTCGGGATCGGCTTCCATGGCGGTCATCACGACCGGGGCAGGCTCGTAACGGGCGACCCGGGAGGGACGTTTGGGACAGTTGGTGCAGCTAAATTTGACTTTTGCACCGACCAGCCAGGTGGGAACGGCTTTGAAGGTGGCTCCGCAGTCGGTGCAGCGTATGACTTCCGATGGCATATTTCGTAAAACCTCAGTGTTGGGAATGAACTCTTGGCAGGAGCGGAAACGTTCGCTACTCGCTGCTCTTCTCGGCGGTCGAGACGGCGGTCTCACGGGTCTGTGGCCGCGCGGTCACCGACTTGCTCCCCGCACGCGGCACCGGCTTTTCTTCCGGGATCGGCGGGGTCAGCATTCCGTTGACCACCATCAGGATCCCGATGATCAAGTAATACCAGGCCTCTTTGCCGGTGACGGGCTGACCGGGATCGTAGACGAAGCGCGGGCCGATAATCAAGCCGACGATGCTCAGAACGATGAGAATCGCGCCGATCACGGTGAAAGTACTCAGCAGTCGAGACCGCAGCATAGGGTGGTTCCTTGTCGGCTTTTGGAAGCCTCTTCTCTATTATACACTATTGAGGGGCAATTTATGGCCTTCGGATTTCGGCCTCTGGTTTTAGTCTACTGTAGACCAGACGGCGAAAGTTCCGTCCGGCAGCCGCACCTCGGCGAAGCCGTCGTCGGTCAGCCCGGTGAG
This sequence comes from Armatimonadota bacterium, assembly GCA_025353925.1. Lineage (GTDB taxonomy): Bacteria > Armatimonadota > Armatimonadia > Armatimonadales > Capsulimonadaceae > JANXMY01. Next base: position 31,934 of record JANXNV010000156.1, on the reverse strand, counting down.
GGCCGCGTGTTCAGAGCCGCGCCGGACCCTCGCCCCAAGTGCCAGGCGGCGGCGGCACTCCTCGATGATCGGCGTAAAGCCGGTGTTTAGCCAGACCTCTTCCCACCGGGTCAAAGCCTGAGAGAGTGCCGCGCAAATCGCGGCGACTTGCTGCGGCTGCCCGGTCGCAAGGCGCAGGGAGGTTGGCGGGTAGGCGAATTGCTCAGAGCCGGGAAAGTGTTCCTGGTTGACATTGACGCCGATGCCGAGGATAACGATGTCTTCCGCGGCTTCGACTAAAATCCCCGCTGCTTTGTGGTCGTCGAGCAGAATATCATTCGGCCATTTGATTTGGGGCTGCAGACTGGTGCCAAGCTGCAGGGCATCAGCAACGGCTAGAGCCGTCACCAGCCCCAGCTGGCGTATCTCGGATGTGGGCGTGGGCAAATAAATATAGGACAACAGGGCACTCTCGCCGATTCCCGCCGACCACTCACGCCCGCGCTGCCCGCGCCCCTGCGTCTGGAAGTCGCTGGTGACCAGGGCACCCGTGGGAGCAGGCTGAACGGGGTCACGTGCCCAGTCCCGGGCGGCATCATTGGTGGAGCTGCACGACGGGAGATGCCGATGAGGAGTACCAAACGTGGTCATCGCTTAGTCTCCGAAATCCAGCGAGATGTCCAGGGCCGGGGCGGAATGGGTCAAAGCCCCGATGCTGAGAATGTCGACGCCCGTGGCGGCGACCTCAGCGATCCGGGCTTCGGTGAGGTTGCCGGAGGCTTCGGAGGTCGCGCGTCCGGCGATGACTTGAACGGCGCGGCGCATGGTCTCCGTATCCATATTATCGAGCAGAATAATATCGGCCTTGACTTGCAGAGCCTCCTGGACCATTCCCAGCGTCGCGGCTTCGACTTCGATCTTCATCGTGTGGGGGATATGGGCACGGGCAGCGGCAACGGCGTTTGAAATGCTCCCGGCGGCCTTGACGTGGTTGTCTTTGATGAGTACGGCATCGTAGAGGCCCAGCCGGTGGTTGAAGCCGCCACCGGTGCGTACGGCATATTTTTCCAGCATGCGCAGACCGGGGGTCGTTTTGCGGGTATCGGCAATCCGGGCGTGTGTCCCGGCGGTCAGCGCGGCGTAGCGGGCCGTAAGAGTGGCAATTCCGGAAAGCCGCTGGACGAAGTTCAGGGCGACGCGTTCAGCGGTCAGCAGGGCGCGGGCGTCACCGGTGATGGTCGCCAGTGGAGTCCGGCCCTCCCCCACCCGTGCGCCGTCGCGGAGAGATGCCGACCACACCGCCCCAGGATCGAGCAGGTGAAACGCCATTTCCGCAATTGCCAGCCCCGCAATCACTCCGGGCTGCTTGGCGAGCATAACGGCGGCCGCGCGTGTCCCAGCGGGGATGCACAGGATCGAAGTAATATCCCCCGGCCCAATGTCTTCGGCAAGCGCGGCACGGACGAGGGGTTCGTATTGAAGTGCAGGTATGTCCATGATGTGTCGAATACTTCGCCAGGTTCGAGCCAATCTCCTTCCTGAGCCTTGCTTTAACGCAATATGATTTGGCACAATATGGGTTTCACAAAGGTCGATGTTGGTTCTGTCGATGGACAATCTTACTGCTAAGGTGTATGATGGTGAAAATCTTCAATGGAGAACACGATGACTATTCCACGACCTGAGTACCCCCGCCCGCAATTTGTCCGGCCTGACTGGCTGAATTTGAATGGCGAATGGGAATTCGAGATCGACGGCGGCGACAGCGGGCTGGAGCGCGGACTGCGGGAGAAGCCGCTGGCGGGCACTATCACGGTGCCGTTTTGCCCGGAATCGACGCTTTCCGGCGTCGGCCATACGGATTTCATGCTGGCGGTCTGGTACCGAAAGACGGTCACAGTCCCGGCGGCCTGGGCAGGGAAGCATATTTTGCTGCACTTTGGGGCTGTGGATTATGATGCGACCGTTTGGGTCAACGGCGTGGAAGCGGCACGGCACCGAGGCGGCTTCACGCCGTTTTTCGCGAAGCTCAAAGACGTGACGGCTGGGGCGACGCTGACGATCGTTGTCCGTGCCCGCGATGATTGGCAGACGCCGAAGGCCCGTGGCAAGCAATCGCAAAAGTATGCCCCGCATGGCTGCCTTTATACGCGCACGACGGGGATATGGCAGACGGTCTGGATGGAGCCGGTCCCCGCAACTGCTCTGGGCCGCCCGCGCCTGACGCCTGACCTGGCGAACGGCACCTTTTACCTCGAGCAGCCGATCTCGCAGAACCAGCCGGGGCTGACTCTGCATGCCGACTTGAAAGACGCCTCGGGCGTGATCGCGTCCGCCTCCTGCCGGGCCGATCTCGATCTGGCACCGCGTCTGACCCTGGCGATCCCGAAAGACAAGCAGCGAACTTGGTCACCCTCCGACCCGCACCTCTATGACGTTGAAATCTCGCTGCGCGGGGCGGACGGATCGGTGGTAGATCGTGCGTCCAGCTATGCCGGTCTTCGGAGCATCGCGATCGACGGGCAAAAAGTTAAAATCAACGGGGAAGTGATTTTCCAGCGGCTTGTGCTTGATCAGGGGTATTACCCGGACGGCGTGATGACCGCTCCGACCGACGCCGCCCTGATCGCCGATATTCAGATGAGCTTGGACGTCGGCTTTAATGGGGCACGTTTGCACCAGAAGGTTTTCGAGGAACGGTTCCTGTACCATGCCGACCGGATGGGCTATTTAGTCTGGGGGGAGTTCGGCGACTGGGGTTACCGGGATGCGGCGGAGAAGCTGGCTCCGGGGGTCACTTATATCACGCAGTGGCTGGAAGCATTGGAGCGGGACTGCTCGCATCCGTCGATCATCGGCTGGTGCCCGCTGAACGAAACCTGGCAGGAGCGCAAGGACGGGATCAACGTTCTCGATGATGTAATGCACGGCATGTATCTGGCGACAAAGGCGATGGACACCAGCCGCCCGGTGCTGGATACGTCTGGGTATTCCCACCGGGTGCGCGGCGCGGACATTTACGATTCGCATGATTATATCGAGGAGAAAACTTTCCCTGAAGGTCTTGCGAATTTTCAGAAGCGGCACTCGGAGATGGCGGAGGGAAAGGTCTTTACAAATGACGGTGAGAAGTTCTCCATTGCCTATGGCGGGCAGCCGTATTTCGTCAGCGAGTTCGGCGGATTCAAGTGGGTGCCGGAATCGGAGAAAGCTTTGGAATCAGGGAGCTGGGGCTACGGCGGCGGGCCGACTTCCCTGGAAGATTTTTACCACCGCTTCGACGCCGTCTGCGAGACCCTGCTGGATAACTCCCGGATGTTCGGCTACTGCTATACGCAGCTGACGGATATTTACCCGGAGCTGAACGGCATCTTCACGTTTGACCGCAAGCCCAAGTTCGATGCAGCCCGGCTCAAAGCCAGCCAGGTGAAGATCGCCGCGATGGAAAAAGAGGCATGAGTCACAGTCGTCTCAAAGTGGCATTGATTGGAGCCGGCGGCTGGGGGCGGCAGCATGCGCGGGTCTTTTCGGCACACCCCGATGTCGATTTCTGCGCGATTGCCGGACGCACGCCCGAGAAGACGCAGGCACGGGCAGCGGAGTATGGGGTTCGCGCCTACCTAAGTGTCGGGGAGATGCTGGAACGTGAAAAGCCCGATCTGGTCAGCCTCTGCCTGCCCAATCAAGGCCATTTTGAGGCGACTTTTGAAGTCATCCAGTGGGGGCAGTGTGCGCTGCTGGTCGAAAAACCGTTGGTCTTCGATTTGCGGGAAGCCGATATCCTGCTGTCCGAAGCGGAAAAGCGCGGCCTGTTTTTTGCGATCAATTTCAACCACCGGTATTCCAAGCCCTCCTTGATGGCACAAGCGGCTATTTCGGCAGGACGGCTGGGGGAGATCGTCTTCGCCGCCTGGCGATTTGGCGGGGAGGGCGGCGGGGACCATCCACACGCGAATCTGATCGAGACCCAGTGCCACGGCTTCGATCTGCTGGAGCACCTCTGCGGCCCGATTGAGAGCGTCATGGCCCAGATGACGGACAAGACCGGCGGCGGGTACCGTACGGTTGCCCTGGCACTGGGCTTTGAGAACCGGGCTTTGGGCACGCTGCTCGGCTCTTATGATGCCTCTTACGCTTACCCTGGAACGCAGAGGCTGGAAGTCAGCGGAACGCTGGGCCGGGTCGTGATCGAAGATACCGTGCGCAAGTTTTCGTTTCAGGCTGTCGGGAGTGAGACGCGCGAGGAGTGGGCCGCCGGGTACTTTAATGACCGCGACCGAGAGTTCCACCGGACATTCGATGCTTATCTCGACGCCATGCTCGACGCACTTAGAGCCGGGCAGCCGCCGCCGGTCCCTGCGGAAGCCGGGCGGCGAGCTTTGGCGTTGGCTCATGCGGCTATCGAGTCATTTGAGACGGGGAAACGCGTGCTTACTTCTGCAGAATGACGCTGAAGCTGCGGCTCCCTAAAACCGTTTCGCCGGAGACGACATGGAGCGCATGCATCCCTTCTTCGCCCAGAGTCAGCCCGAGGACCTGGAGTGTCAAGTCGATCACGGCACCTAGGTCGCCGCCGCTGCTGACGGCACCATCGGCCCGCAGGATTTCCCTCTCAGGTGCAGCGTCAATTAGTAGACTGCCGAAAGACGCCCAGCATAGTATGCCTGCATAATTTGCCTTTGCAGTGGGTACAATGCAGGCAGACACTTTTACCGAACGATTCCAAAGGAGACATCGCCCATGACACGCACGCCCCGCGCCTCGCGCCTCATTGCCCTGGTCGTCGCGGCCTCACTTGCCCTGCCGACCCTTGCCGTCACGGCAGGCTGCGGCCCAAAGGCAAATGACCAATCGTACACGAACACCGGCGGAACCACGGCAAACAACGCGCCGATGAACAATTCGCCGATGAATGGAACGCCCCCCGTTAAGCCCGGCCTCACCGGTAAGCAGAAAGTCGTGCTTCTGGCCGGAGCCGCGCTGCTCTTTTATCTATACCAGCGTGACAAAAAGCAGAATGCCGCTGCAGCGGCCGCCCAGAACGGCGGAGCCGCGCCGAACGGTCAGCAGCAGCTTTACCGCGAAGAGAAGGGGCCGAACAAAGGGGCGGTCTACTATCGCAAGAACGATGCTAATCACACGGTAGTGTGGCTCTCCGCGCCAAAGCAGGGAATCGAAGTGCCGGAAGATCAGGTCAACCAGTACCTGCCAAACTATAACTCCAATTCGAATGCCTACCAGGGCGAGGTCAATACCAGCCCGCAGGCGGGCGTGAACGGCGGCTTAGTACAGTCGGCAGATCAGTATGCCAATCAGTACTCCGGCCGCTCCATGCCCGGAGGCCCGATGCCGGGCGGCCCGCGCGGACCGGGGATGTAATTCTCTGATGCTCTCGCGAAAGCCCTGCCGCAAACGCGGCGGGGCTTTTTTGATGTCCTGTGACGTGTCGGTTTGACAGGGCAAACTCGGTTCGGCTATAATACGGCGTAGTTCCAATTTCCCCGTCCGAAGGAGTGCGCCTCTTGCTTGATTTGAAAGACACTGCCGTCTGGTTCGTCACCGGAAGCCAACACCTCTACGGACCTGAAACACTGGATCAGGTTGCCGCCCATTCTCAGGCAATGGCAGCGGGCCTGGATTCAGATGCTTCCCTCCCCTGCCGAATTCTTTGTAAACCCGTGCTGACCGGCCCGGAGGCTATTCTGAAGCTTTGCCGTGAGGCCTCCGCCGATGACGCCTGCGCGGGGATCATTACCTGGATGCACACGTTTTCTCCCGCGAAAATGTGGATCGCTGGGCTGTCCGAGCTGCGCAAGCCTCTGCTTCACCTCCACACACAGTTCAACCGCGATATTCCCTGGGACAGCATCGATATGGATTTCATGAACCTGAACCAGGCTGCCCACGGCGACCGGGAGTTCGGGCATATTGGGGCGCGTCTGGGCCTCTCGCGAAAAGTCGTCGTCGGCTCCTGGGAGGACCCGGAGATCCGCCGAGACATCGGCAGCTGGTGCCGTGTCGCGGCGGCGTTTACGGCGGGGAAAAGCCTCAAAGTCGCCCGATTTGGGGACAATATGCGCCAGGTGGCTGTGACGGAAGGCGATAAAGTCGAAGCGCAGATCAAGCTGGGCTGGTCGGTGAACGGCTACGGAGTCGGCGATCTGGTGGCGCGGGTCGACGGCTTCTCGGATGCCGAAGCGGACACGCTGCTTGCAGAATATGCCGAAGTTTATGACTTTGCGGCGGATATTCAAACCGAAAGCCCAGCCCGTGCCGCCGTGCGGGAACAGGCACGGATTGAGCTGGGTTTGAAAGCCTTTCTGGAAGAAGGCGGGTTTGGGGCGTTTACCACGACCTTTGAAGACCTGCATGGCCTGAAGCAGCTTCCGGGCCTCGCCGTACAGCGGCTGATGGCCCAGGGCTACGGCTTTGGCGGGGAAGGTGACTGGAAGACTGCGGCTTTGGTCCGCACGATGAAGACGATGGCCTCGGGGCTGCCCCAGGGGACATCATTTATGGAAGATTATACGTACCACTTGGAGCCTGGAAACGAGCAGGTTTTAGGATCGCACATGCTGGAGATCTGCCCGTCCATTGCGGCCACTCGCCCGCGTGTGGAAGTGCATCCGCTGGGGATCGGCGGTAAGGCCGATCCGGCCCGCCTGGTCTTCGACGGGGCGACCGGCCCGGCGATCAATGCGTCGCTGGTGGACATCGGCTCCCGGTTCCGGCTGATACTGAATGCTGTCGATGCCGTGAAGGCCGAACATGCCATGCCGAAGCTGCCGGTCGCGCGGGTGCTCTGGAAGCCGCAGCCGTCCCTGCGCGTCGCCGCCGAGACCTGGATCCTCGCGGGCGGGGCGCACCACACGGGTTTCTCGCAGGCGCTTTCTGCGGAGCAGATGATCGACTGGGCGGAGATGGCGGGTGTCGAATATCTGCTGATTGATAAAGACACGACTTCGCGGTCGTTTCGAAACGAGCTGCGCTGGAACGAAGCGGCATGGCGGCGGTGACTATTACCATGAACGCCATGAAGCTGACCGCCCGGCGGCAAATGCAAATGCAGGAAGTCCCGCGCCCTGTTCTGACGCGGGATACGGACGTTCTCGTCCGAATGGCCCGCGTGGGGGTCTGCGGATCGGACGTGCATTATTTTGCCGAAGGTGGCATTGGCAGTCAGCGGGTGGAGTATCCGTGGACAGTCGGCCATGAAGGCGCGGGAACGGTAACGGAGGTCGGCCCGGCGGTCACACGGGTGAAGCCGGGGGACCGGGTCGCACTGGACCCGGCGCAGCCTTGCGGGGCCTGCGACCAATGCCTCGGCGGCAGGCCGCATACCTGCCGCCACTTAAGCTTTTTGGGCTGCCCCGGACAAATCGAAGGCTGCCTCGCCGAATATCTTGTCCTGCCTGAGCGAAGCTGCTACCTGGTCCCGGACACGATGACGTTCGAGGAAGCGGCGATTGTCGAGCCGCTTTCGATTGGACTGTATGCGATCTCGCTGTCAGTTCCGATGGTCGGCGCGAAAATCGGTATTCTCGGAGCGGGACCGATCGGATTAAGCGTGCTGCTGCCCGCCAGGTTTCTAGGGGCGGAGCGGGTCTACATGACGGACAAGATCGACGCGCGGCTCTCTCTGGCGCGGAAGGCCGGGGCCGATTGGGCGGGTAATCCTCAGACGGACGACATCGCAGCCGAGATCACCCGGCGCGAGCCGGAGCTGCTGGACGCAGTGTTCGAGTGCAGCGGCGAGCAGGAAGCGATGGATCAGGGAGTTCAGCTCTTGAAGCCGGGCGGGAAACTCATGCTGATCGGTATTCCGGGAGCTGCAAACCGCATTTCGTTTGACATCAATCAATTGCGCCGAAAAGAGATCTATATTCAGAATGTTCGCCGCCAGAACGACTTCGTCCAGAAGGCGATTGATATGATAGCCCGCCGAGAAATCGACGTGGATATTATGGTCACGCACCGCTTCGGGTTTGAACAAACGCAGGAGGCGTTTGAAATGGTTACCGACTATCGGGACGGGGTTGTCAAAGCGATGGTGGCTTTTGGCGAATAGTATATTTTTGGAGAATAGGTTATGCCGCGCTACACAATAGGTCTCGATTACGGCACCAGCTCCGTGCGCGGCCTGCTGGTAGATGTCTCGAACGGTGCGGAGGTCGCGTCCAGCGTCTTCCCCTACCCTCGCGGCAAGGCCGGAATTCTGCTGGATACGCGCGATCCGAATCTGGCCCGGCAGCACCCGCAGGACTATTTGGACGGCGCGGTCTCCGTCATCTCGGGTGTTTTGGAGGCGGCGAAAGCCACTTCTGGCTTCGCGGCAGCGCAAGTGATCGGTATTGGCGTGGACACGACCGGATCGACCCCGATCCCCGTCACTGCCGACGGAGTGCCGCTGGCACTGACGCCCGAGTTTGCGGATAACCTGGCGGCCATGGCCTGGCTCTGGAAAGATCACACGGGGCATGCCGAGGCGACTGAGATTACGGCCCTGGCGGCTCAAATGCGGCCCGAATATTTAGCCAAATGCGGCGGCATTTACAGCTCGGAGTGGTACTGGTCCAAGGTCCTGCGCTGCCTGCGTTCCGCGCCGGAGGTCTTCGAGGCAGCGCACACCTGGGTCGAACATGCGGACTGGCTGCCGGCGGTGCTTTCGGGCACGACGCACCCAAGTCAGCTCAAGCGCGGCATCTGTGCGGCAGGGCACAAAGCCTTGTTTCATGCGGATTGGGGCGGGTACCCCGATGCGGAGTTTTTGGAGCGGCTTGACCCGCGCCTGGCAACACTTCGAAGCAACTTGCCAAATATCGCTTACCCGGTGGGGACGACTGCCGGAACACTGGGCACCGAGTGGGCGGAAAAGACGGGGCTGCCGGCGGGGATTCCCGTCTCAGTCGGGGCATTTGATGCCCACTTAGGCGGGGTAGGCTCAGGAATTAAGCCAGGGGTGCTGGTCAAGAATTTAGGCACTTCCTGCTGCGATATGATGGTCGCACTACTGGAAACTCCGCTGGCCGATATTCCCGGCCTCTGCGGGATCGTGCCGGGGTCTATCCTGCCGGGGTTCTACGGCCTGGAAGCAGGCCAGTCGGCGGTTGGGGACATTTTCAACTGGTTTGTCAGCGAAATCCAGCCGGGCGGCATGGGACACGAGGAGCTGACTACGGAGGCCTCGAAGCTGGCACCAGGGGAGAGCGGCCTGCTGGCCCTGGACTGGCTCAACGGCAACCGAACGGTGCTGGTCGATACCCGTCTCACGGGAGCCGTGCTGGGCCTTACGCTGCAAACGACCCCTGCCGAGCTGTACCGGGCCTGGGTGGAGGCGACGGCGTTTGGAGCGCGGGTCATCATGGAGCGGTTTGAGGAGTACGGGCAGAAGGTTGAGCAGATCATTAACTGCGGCGGCATCTCGGTCAAGAACCCGCTGGTCATGCAGATCTACGCCGACATCATGGGCCGCCCGCTGGCGATCTCGCGCAGCAGCCAGACAGCCGCGCTCGGCTCGGCGATCGCCGGGACCGTGGCCGCCGGGGCATATCCCTCGTTTGCGGAGGCGACTGCGGCCATGACGGCCCTGCACCCGCACGTTTTCACACCGGACCCGAAAAGCCGAGCCGTTTACGACAAGCTTTACGCACTGTATCATCAGATTCACGATGCGTTTGGCATCGAAAACGCACGCGAAGATCTGTCGAGCGTGATGAAAACGCTGCTGACGATTCGGGATGGGGCACGTCATGTCTGAAGACTCGTTCGCACGACTGAGAGACACAGTTTGCGCGGCTAACTTGGAATTGGTCAAGGCAGGGCTGGTCGTGCTGACCTGGGGCAATGCGAGTGCGGTGGACCGCGAGCGCGGGGTCGTCGCGATCAAGCCGAGCGGTGTGGCTTACGATGTGCTGCGCCCGGAAGACATCGTGCTGGTCACGCTGGAGACGGGTCAGCCGCTGCCGGGCGAGAAACTGCGGCCATCGTCGGACACGCCGACCCATGTCTGTTTGTACCAAAGATTTCCGGCTATAGGCGGAATCGCACATACCCATTCGCGGTATGCAACAAGCTGGGCGCAGGCCTGCCGGGAGATTCCGTGTTACGGCACGACTCATGCGGATACGTTCAGCGGCCCCGTTCCCCTTTGCCGCGCTTTGACGCCTGAAGAGATTGAAGAGGCCTACGAGCGGAATACAGGGGTCGTAATCGCTGAGCATTTTGAGACAAATCGGCTCGATCCGCTGCACTTCCCCGGTGTCCTGCTCTCGCATCATGCCCCGTTCGCCTGGGGGGAGACGGCGGCCAAAGCCGTCGAGAACGCGGTTGTCATGGAAGAAGTGGCCGCCCTGGCATTGCAGACGGAAGCGTTAAACCCAACGGCGAAGACGACGCCGCAATCCATTCTCGATAAACATTTTCATCGTAAGCACGGAAAAAACGCCTATTATGGGCAGCCGAAAGAACCCACAAACATATGATGAGTCATTCCCTGATTGCTCCGCCGGAGCCGTTCAAAGCCATTATCTTCGACTGCGACGGCACACTGGCTGATACCATGCCAACCCATGTGAAAGCCTGGGTCGCATCGTACAAATCCTTCGGGATCGACATTGCCGAGCAGCCGTTTTACGACATGGGCGGAATGAACAACCAGCGGATTATCGAGACGCTGAACACCAAGTTTGGGTATACGATGGACTTTGAATCCATGCAGGAGGCCAAAGAGGGCCGCTATCTGGAGATGCTGCACACGATCACAGAGGTCAAGGCCGTCGCTAATGTCGCACGAAAATATCACGGTCAGGTGCCGATCGCGGTCGCTTCCAGCGGGATGAGCCGCGTGGTCAGCCAGACGCTGGCGCAGATCGGCCTCAGCGCACTCTTTGATGTAATCGTCACCGCCGACGATGTGCAGCACGCCAAGCCCGCCCCGGATATTTTCCTGCTGGCCGCAGAGCGGCTGGGCGTCGCCCCGTCGGACTGCATTGTCTACGAAGACGGCGATCCCGGCCTGGAAGCCGCACGACGCGCGAACATGCGGGCGGTGGATGTGCGTATTCTCTGGCGGGACGACGCCAAGTGACCCGGATCCGAAAAGGTGTGATCACGGCGGCGGGGCGCGGAACACGCCTCCTGCCGGCAACCCGCACCGTGCAGAAAGAGCTTTTCCCACTGGTGGATGTGGATGGCCGTGCTAAGCCGATTATCCAAATATTGGTCGAGGAGCTAACGACTTCGGGCATCGAAGAGATCTGCATCGTGTCGAACACGGCGAACATCGAGCCGATGCGGCGGCACTTCGCGGAGGAGCCGGGTGCGGCAAGCATCTCCTTCGCGGTGCAGCAGACGCAGGAAGGCTACGGCCATGCCGTCTTCCAGGCGCGGGAGTGGGTGGGCGGCGAGCCGTTCGTGCTGACACTCGGCGACCACGTGTATTTTTCCGAGACGGAGGTTCGCTGCACCCGTCAGGTCATGGATGCCTTCGAAGCCAACGGCTGCTGCGTTTCCTCGGTCTTTGCCGTCGCGGAGGCGAGCGTCACGCGCTATGGGATCATTGCGGGGCTGGAGCGCGGCGATGGCCTCTTCCATATCCGTGCAATGGCCGAGAAGCCAACCGCCGCGTTTGCGCAGTCCAATTTACGAACAGCAGGGCTGCCCGACGGTCATTATCTCAGCTTCTTCGGCATCCATGCGTTCACCCCGGCGATCTTCGACTGCCTGGCGCAGCTCATCGAGACGGATCAGCGTGAGCGCGGCGAATTCCAGCTCACCTCCGCCCAGGAGCTTCTGTTCGCGAAAGAAGATTATCTGCTGAATAGAGTCGCCGGTGTACGCTGCGATATGGGAGTGCCCGAAGGATTGATCGAGACGCAGATCGCTCTTGCGCTGCGGTCGCCGTTTGCGGGTGCAGTGCGCAAAATGGTCAAATAATATGGATATCGCGGTAGATACATCGGCAATTATTGCGGTCATCACGAATGAGCCTGAAAAAGCTGAAATTGTACAACTAACAATGGCAGCCACTCTGTTCGCTCCCGTCTCCTTGCCCTGGGAAGTGGGCAACGCTTTCTCAGCAATGTTTAGACGGCAGAGAATAACGGAATCAGAGGCTCTTGATGCATTCGCGCTTTATCGACGTATGACAATAACACTCGTTGAAGTTGACGTGCCATATGCGATCAAACTGGCGGCTAAGCACAATATATACGCATACGATGCCTACATAATCACCTGTGCTCTCTCCTACAGCTACCCATTAATTTCCCTTGATAATGGATTAAAAAGAGTGACAATGGAGGCAGGAGTGGCCGTGATTGAGGTAAAATCAAAAAATGCAAACTTATCAGGAGACTGAAAGTCTCGTTCCGCTTTTGGAGCAAGCAAATCGAGACGGAGCCATCTATATCCGTCGCTCCGACGGTCAAGTGTTTGTTCTGAAGCCGGAGCAGCCTGACCGGTCGCCACTGGATGTCGGCCCTGGACTGGGTTTGAATCTAACGCGGGAAGAAATTGTCAACTTTATCCACGAAGGACGCGGAAACGACCGATGGTAACTACCGCGCTATCCAACTGGCAAAAACAACTTACGCAGACAACAAATTTTAGACAACTGATATTTTAGGAGAACAAGCAACACAATGTCAACAGCAATTACCAATGTGCAGGCGCGGCAGATTTTGGACTCGCGTGGAAACCCCACCATTGAAGTGGATGTCTACCTGGAAGACGGCACATTAGGCCGGGCCAGTGTACCGTCCGGGGCCTCGACGGGAGCCAATGAGGCGGTGGAGCTGCGCGACGGCGACAAGAAGGTTTACGGCGGCAAGGGCGTCTTGAAGGCGGTGGAGAATGTCAACGAGCGCATCGCTCCCGAGCTGATCGATTTGGATGCCACAGAGCAGATCGCCATCGACGAATTGATGATCCACATGGACGGCACGGACAACAAAGGCAACCTGGGGGCGAATGCGCTGCTGGGCGTCTCCCTGGCAGTCGCGAAGGCGGCGGCCCGGTGCCTGGGCCTGCCGCTTTACCGCTACATCGGCGGCACTTCGGCCCGGCAGCTTCCTGTTCCTATGATGAATATTATGAACGGCGGCAAACATGCGGACTCCAACGTGGATATGCAGGAGTTCATGGCGATGCCGGTCGGGGCGACTTCGTTTGCCGAGGCACTTCAATGGGGCACGGATGTATACCATGCACTAAAGGGCGTCTTGAAGGCACGCGGCCTGGCGACGGCAGTGGGCGACGAAGGCGGCTTCGCGCCGAACCTGCCGTCCAACGAAGAAGCCATTAAAGTCATTCTGGAAGCCATTGACAAGGCCGGGTATAAGGCGGGCGAGCAGATCATGATCGCCATGGACCCCGCTGCGTCGGAATTCTATGATAATGGTCAGTACGTGCTGAAGGGCGAAGGACGGACGCTCTCGGGCGATCAGATTGTGGACTACTACGCTGATCTGGTTGAGAAGTATCCGATCATCTCCATCGAAGACGGCCTGGCGGAAGACGACTGGGTGACCTGGCGCAAGCTGACCGAGCGGATCGGCCACAAAGTGCAGCTGGTCGGCGATGACCTGTTCGTGACCAACACGAAGTTTTTGCAGCGCGGGATCGAGTCGCAGACGGCAAACTCCATTCTGGTCAAAGTCAACCAGATCGGGACCCTGACCGAGACCCTGGCCGCCATCGAAATGGCGAAGCGGGCGGGTTACACGGCGGTCGTCTCGCATCGCTCGGGCGAAACTGAAGATGCCACCATCGCCGACATCGTGGTAGCGACCAATGCCGGGCAGATCAAGACGGGTGCCCCGGCCCGCACGGACCGCGTGGCGAAGTACAACCAGCTTCTGCGGATCGAGGAGGCTCTGGGCGACACGGCGACCTTCGAGGGCCTGAAATCGTTCTATAACTTGAAGAAGTAAAGCGGGCGATCTTTTGCTCGCTGCACTTCCTCTTCTGTGCGCCTCCGCCTTCGTCGCGGGCTTTTTCGACGCGATTGTCGGCGGGGGCGGCCTGATTCAGCTGCCCGCCCTGCTGGTGCTGCTTCCGGACGTCCCAGTGGCAACCGTGCTTGGGACCAATAAGATGACATCACTGATGGGTACGTCGGTGGCGGTGACTCAGTATGCACGTCATGTCCGGCTGGAATGGCCGGTGGTGCTTCCAGCGACGTTGACGGCGTTTGTCTTTTCGTTTATCGGAGCGCGGGCGGCGAGTTTAATTCCGACGGCTCTCTTTCGCCCGGTGATCTTGGTGCTGCTGATAGGCGTGGCGGCGTATGTCTTTCAGAAGAAAGATTTTGGTACCTCGTCTGTCTCGAGGCTTGCCGGACGGCGACAGCTACTGACGAGTCTCGGTGTGGGCACAGTACTGGGGTTTTACGACGGCATTTTCGGGCCAGGGACGGGCAGCTTTTTAATTTTTACATTTATTGGGATGTTTGGCCTGAGCTTTCTGTCCGCCTCCGCTTCGGCGAAAGTGGTAAACGCGGCTACAAACTTGTCCGCGGTCGCGTATTTCGCTTCGACCCAGCACATTCTCTACACCGCCGCGCTGCCGATGGCCGGATGTAACATTCTCGGCTCACTGCTGGGAACGCGACTGGCCGTGCTGCGAGGCAATCGCTTTATTCGGGTTCTGTTTCTGGGTGTCATTTCACTGATCATTCTCAAATTCGGATTTGATCTGTTTCGTTAGAAGAGTCTTTATGTTCCAACGCGCCAATGTCGCCGGATTTTTGCAGGGCTTGTTTGTTCTGCCGCTCTGCGCCCTGTTTGGCGGGCTGATCGCGCTGCTCTTCCACGCACATGGCTTTGGCCTCTGGGCCTGTGTCGGCTTCTGTGCCCTCTTCCCCATATTTGGCGCGTTGAAAACGAAGCAAAAATCACTGCTGGCAGGACTGCTTGCGGGGGTGATTGTCAGCGCGGTGCTGCTCATCGCTCTGGTTCCGGCACATGCCCAGGAAAACCCGCTGCCCCTGTCCGGGTTTGTCGTATGCCTCGACCCCGGTCATGTTTCAGAAACGAGTGCAGGAACAGTCAGCCGCAACGGCAGACTCACCGAAGCCCATGTCAATTGGGTTGTCGCCCAACGTCTGACTCGGCTGCTTCAGGCCGAAGGAGCGACCGTGGTTCCGACCAAGCTTCGCGAGTCGCAGGTAGTTGCCAATCGCCGCCGGGCGGAGATAGCAAATGCCGCACACGCAAACCTTTTCCTGCGTCTGCACTGCGACTCGGGCGAGCAGTCCGGAATCGCGACTTATTATCCCGATCGTCAGGGGCGACGCTTCGGTGTCACCGGGCCGTCTACGGAAGTGATGCAGGCCAGCCGCCGGGCGGCGCAGCATTTTCACCCGGCCCTTTGTGCTGCACTGCAGGGTGCTCTGAAAGACGACGGCATTAAAGGCGATTCGCAGACCGGCGTGGGAGGAAAGCAGGGGGCATTAACCGGCTCCATCTTTTCGCGCGTTCCGGCACTGACAATCGAGATGTGCGTTTTGACCAATTCCCACGATTACCGCTTTATTAATACCGCTGTCGGGGAGGACCGCATGGCTCATGCGCTTCTCGCCGGTGTCGAAGCGGCTGCCCTTCAGGAGAAAGACGTAAGATGATCGAGACGACCACAGCCTGGGACCTACGTGATTTATTCAGCGGACCGGATGACCCGGAAATCGAGGCGACGCTCGCGCGTACGCGCGAACGGGCGGCGGCGTTTGCCGAAGAACATCAGGGCAAAATCGACAGCCCGGATTTGACCGCCGGACGGCTTGCGGCGGCGATACGTGAGTATGAATTGCTCTGGCAAGAAGGCGGCAAACCGGGGATGTACGCCCGTCTGCGCTTCTCGGCGGACACAAGTGACCCGGCACGCGGGGCTTTGATGGCACGGGTGCAGGAAGAAACAACGCGGCTATCACTGCCGCTGGTTTTCTACCGACTGGAGCTGGCACGGGTGGCTGAGGAGATTTTGAATCCCCTGCTGAGCGATCCCCAACTGGCACCGTATCGGTATTACATTCAGACCCTGCGCTTGGAGCGGCCGCATCAGCTCTCGGAGGTCGAGGAGACGCTGCTGTCGCGGTTCAGCGACACCGGCCCGAGTGCATTCGTACGGCTCTCCGGGGAAATTCGTGCCGCAACGCGGTTTCGCCCGACCCTGCCCGACGGCACGGTGCCGGAGCTGAACCTGTCGCAAAATGGGGCGTTGTACTCATCGCCGGACCGGAAGGTGCGGAAAGCGGCGGCAGAGGCATTCGTAGCCGGGGCACAGGCCAATCTGAAAACGCTGACGTTTATTCTCAATACCCTGCTGCAGGACAAAGCGGTCTCGGATGAGATCCGGCACTACGAGGTGCCGGAAGCGACGGGATTCGAGCGCGACGAGCTGCCGGGCGCGACCGTGGAGCTGGTGACGGGGATCACGGCGGAGCACTACCCACTGGCCGCTCGTTATTATCACTTGAAAAAGAAGCAGCTTGGCTATGAGACGCTGAAAGATTACGATCTGGCCGCGCCGCTGTCGCAGATCGTGGAAGAGATTCCATTTGAAGAGGCGCAGGAAATTGTGCTGGACTCGTTCGGCAGTTTTTCGCCGGAGATGCGCGAGCTGGCCGCCGAGTTTTTCGAGAAACACTGGATCGATGCCGCGCCGCGTCCGGGCAAGCAGGGGGGAGCCTACTGCAACGGGGGGACGCCGGACTCACATGGGTATGTGTTTCTGAACTATCTCGGTAAAATGCCGCATGTGATGACTTTGGCGCACGAGCTGGGGCATGGGGTACATGGGTCGCTTTCGCGGGACCAGACCTACTTCAATATGTTCGGCACGCTGCCGATGGCGGAGGTCGCCAGCACGTTCGGCGAGATGCTGGTCTTCGACCGGCTGCAAACAGGAGCTTCCAATGAGACGAAGCTGGCCCTGTTGGGAGACAAGATCGAAGGGGCGATCGGCACGATTATGTCGACGACGGGCCGGTACCGACTGGAAAAGATCATTCATCGGCAGCGGCGGACGGACGGCGAGATGACGTCCGACCAAATCTCCGACCACTGGCAGGGGGAAATGGCGGCTTTGTACGGGGACAGCGTGGAGATTACGGATCGCCTGCGGCTGGCCTGGAGCTTTATCCCGCACTTCGTCAACTCGCCGTTTTACTCGTACCCGTATACGTTTGGGGAGCTGTTCGCGCTGGCACTCTATCAGAAGTCCAAAGACGAAGGGCCGTCGTTTGCCGAGAAGTACCTGAACCTGCTTAGGGCAGGCGGCAAAGATTCCCCGCATGTGCTGGCACGGCTGGTGGATGTCGATTTGGACGACCCGGAGTTCTGGCGCGGGGGCTTCCAAGTGGTGGAGGGTCTGATCGATTCGTTCGAGGCACTGGCAAGCTCGAATTCGCCTGATTGATTGTTTGGGTAAAGTTGGTATAATCTCCGTGTCAGATTGACGACTCAAAGGAGAGAACCATGTCATTGAATGTCACTCAGGACTCCGTGGGAAACTCCACGGTCACGCAGCAGCAAGAGCATCTCAAAGAGGTGCATGAGCATCTGCGCCACGCGTCTACCTCAGACAGCCCGGAAGAGATCCGCGAGCGTCTGCGCCGGGCCGAGCTTGCATTAACGCGGCACGAGCAGCAGAGCACTTCGCAGCAGCAGTAAAGTGAGAAGACCCGCCGACCACACAGCCGTGGTTGGCGGGGCTTTTTTAGTTTGGCTTCACGGCTAGATAGAAGAGTCGGTCGGAGCGTTTTTTAGGCGGGTCGGTGCTGTAGGCATCATAGAGCGTCACATCGGCGAACCCGGCGGCCCGGAGCCAGACGGACAGATCCTCTTTGCTATAGGCTCGCTGCCGATGGACTTCGTGAAAAATTTGTTTCTCCGTCCCATTCCCCAGATCAAACTCAAAGCGCATGTGGACGGTGCAAAGGCGTGTCAGCGGGTCGTAGCGGGACCGCCAGCGGTAGTGCAGGGCTTCATCGCGCCGGGTGCAGCTCTGGTTGAACATGCCCTCGGCTAGGGCGTATTCCGTGTTGACGTCGAAGAGAAACGTGCCGCCGGGATTGAGGTGTGCAAGAACGCGGGCAAAGGCCGATTGGACACGTTCGGGGTCGAGGATATAGTTGAGGCTGTCAAACAGGCAGATGACGGCATCGAAGCACAGGTCGCCGAGGTCCAGCTCGGCGGCATCCTGCTGGAAAAAGTCGATGGAGAGATCGGCGTCGCCAGTCTTTCGGCGGGCGACTTCCAGCATCCCGGCGGAGAGGTCGGACCCGGTGACGGCAAAGCCCCGTGTCGCCAGGAGCCGGGACATGGTGCCGGTGCCGCAGGCAAGGTCCAGGACGGATTTGGGCTGAGTGCCGTGTTTTTTCCAGAGCTTTCCCAGATAGTCGGACCAAAAGCGGTACGGGACACCGGCCATGAGTGTGTCATAGAACGGTGAGACTGCCCCAAATGAGGTCTCGACCGGACTGTCGGCGGGATCAGGCGGCATCATTAACCCTCTGCCCCGGCGGCGACAGCCGGGCGGCTGAGATAGGTTATCGCTAACATGGCACTGATGACAAACGAGGCGGGGATTACGGCGTAAATGGTTTGTAGATGCGGGTAAACCGTGACGATCCCGGCGGCAGCGAGGCCGGAAGCCGATGCGAAGAAGGCCCCGATGGTCACGGCGGCTCCCATGATCCGGCCCATGAGCTGCGGCGGTCCGGCGGTCTGGAAGAGGGTAACAATCGGCAGGTACATGACCATGTTGCCAAAACCGCCGACAAACATGGCGGCACCGCCAATGGCAACGTTCGGCGCAAAGGCCAGAACCCAGCCGGAAAGAGCCATCAGCATCAGTCCGGCGGCCAGAAGGCGGGCAGGCGGTGTGGATTTGAATGGACCGCTGAGGAGAGGCAGGGCCAGCAAGGCCCCGAAGCCGACATAGGAAAGCAGGTAGCCGTAGCCGGGACCGTCGGCGTGCAGGATGTCACGCGTGAAGGCGTAGAGCAGGGCATTATAGATGCCGCCGAAGAAAGTCGCGACCGAGAGGATGCCGATCAAAACACCGAGTATCGGATGCGTGACGAACACACGGAATCCTTCGATGAAGTCCTCCCAAAGACCCGCTAAACCCTCCCGGCCCTCGCGCTGTTTGAAGTGCTCGGCCACAAACAGCAGGCAGACGGCGGAGACGAGAAATGTCAGCGCATCGAAGATAAAAAGTCCGCGCGGGTGCAGCCAGTACAGCAGCACACCTCCAAGTCCAGGTCCGAGAATCTGGGTCAGGCGCGTGCCGGAGGAGAGCAGGGAGTTGGCCTGCATCAGTTTTTCCCGAGGAAATATCGAGGGAACAAGGGCAGCCCGAGCGGGGCTGAACAGGCACGAGAACGTCGCCGAGGCGAAGCCGACGAAATAAATCAGCCACACTTCGGCACTGCTGAGGTGGGAGAAGTGATGTAGGTTCAGTAGCAGCAGCACGGCTCCCATGCGAGCCAGGTCGGTCGCAATCATCACGCGGCGGCGCGGCATGCGGTCGACGATCACGCCGGCGGCAAGACCAAACAGCAGGGCGGGCAGCGTCTCGGCGACGACGGCAAACCCGAGCTTCGCCTGACTATTGGTTCCGTTGTAGACCGCGACGGGGATTGCCAGCATCAGTGCCCAATCGCCGATCCCAGAGACCATCTGGGCGACCCAGAGGAGGAGAAAGCGGCGATCACGAAACAGAGAGGGAGTGGAAAGGGGCGGTGTTATAGTACTCTCGGACATAGTCTTGTAATTTATTATAACACAGATTACTCTTGCTAGACTGTTTCAGAAACAAATATCCCAAAACATTCCATTGATGTTCCGCTCCGGTTCCTCCAAACATTCCGCGCTGAAGGGGCGGTATAATAGGGGTGGAGGAATCTGATGTCTGAGATGTCTGAACAAACGCTGCCGGAACTCATTTATACCCGCCGCCGAACACGGGCGGTGGCGGTCGGCGGTGTGACCATCGGCGGAGGTGCTCCGGTGGCGGTCCAGAGCATGATCACCGAAGAGACGCGCCATGTCGCCGCATGTGTCGCGCAGATCATCGCCATGGCCGAGGCGGGCTGCGAGATCGTCCGCGTGACCACCCCTACCCTGACGGAAGCTCACTGCCTAGGGGAGATTCAGGCGGAAGTGCGACGCCGAGGGTATTCTGTGCCCCTGGTGGCGGATGTTCATCATCAGGGCAGCGACATCGCGGTCGCTGTGGCGCAGTTCGTGGACAAAGTCCGGATCAATCCGGGCCTGTTTGTCTTCCGCAAGCCGCGCGGGCGGGCGGATGAGTATACGGAGTCCGAAGTGCGGGAAGAGCTGGCGGCAATCGAAGCGTCGCTCCTGCCGGTCATCACTGTCTGCAAAGAGCGCGACATCGCCATGCGGATCGGGGTCAACCACGGCAGCCTGGCGGAGCGGCTGACAGTCATGCACGGCGACACGCCGCTGGGTATGGTCGAGAGTGCTTTGGAGTACATCCGTATCTGCGAGGCGCATGGGTACCAAAACTTAGTGATCTCGCTGAAAGCTTCGCGGGTACAGGTCATGCTGGCGGCGAACCGGCTGATGGCCCGGCGCATGGCGGAGATGGGAATGGATTACCCGCTGCATCTGGGCGTCACCGAGGCGGGCGACGGCGAGTATGCACGGGTTAAAAGTACGGCAGGAATCGGGACGCTGCTGGCGGAGGGGATCGGCGACACGATCCGCGTGTCACTCTCGGAGGACCCCATCGCCGAAATTCCGGTCTGCTACGATATTTTGCAGGCGCTAGGTCTGCGCAAGACCAAAGTGGAGTTCATCGCCTGCCCGTCCTGCGGGCGGACCAAGTTCGAGCTGACTTCCGTGCTGCGTCAGGTCAAAGCCGCGACCAACCACCTGGTCGGCCTGGACATCGCCGTCATGGGCTGCATCGTCAACGGCCCCGGGGAGATGGCCGATGCCGACTACGGCTATGTCGGCAAAGGCGGTGGAGTAATCACGCTCTACCGGGGCAAAAGCCCGGTGCAGAATATCCCGCAGGAGGAGGGCGTCTCCGCTCTGGTCGCCCTGATCAAAGCCGATGGCCGCTGGACCGATCCGCCGGAAGGTCAGTCACTGTCTCCGTTTGCGAAGGAATTGGCGATGGCAGGGTAGAGAGTTTGTTCATAGTTCAGACAGGGGAGGCTAACAGCCAAAGGGAAACCGGCATTAAAATGCCGGTCACCCCGTAGGGGCGGGGCACAATCCAGAGGGCGGGGGCACAATCCAGAGGGCGGGGGCAAGCCCCGCCCCTACGGGCTTTCATTCGATGACAGCGAGACAACGCAGATTTGGCCGCGTCGCAGAAAAGCGATCTTGCTGCCGTCGGGTGAAAAGACGCAGGCGAGCGGCGAGGGAGTATCGGCATCGGGGCTGCAGGGTGTCAGCCGCTGACTAATTCCTGAGGCGGCTTCGACGGTGAAGATGCTGTGGTCTGCGGCGTAGGCGATGCGCTGACCGTCGGGACTCCAGGTGAACGCCGACGAGACGCTCCAGAGGTCGGTCGTGACTTGGCGCGGCGCACCGCCCAGCGGCGAGACAGTCCAAAGCTGGGCCAAACCCGCGTCATCGCGCATTAGAAAAGCGATGTGGGAGCCGTCCGGACAGCTGCGGAGCCAGTGCCGCGGCCCTTGAATTCCTGGGTACTTTCGATGCTCCGTGCGGGTCAGCCGACGCTGCTTCGTGCCAAGCGGCGGCACAGGCCGTTTCGTCGGGGTTCCCTCTAGCGGGCCGTCCGGTGACGGCAGCGTGACATCCTCCGGCAGGTCGACCACAAACACCTCCCAGAGCCTCTTTCTATCGCCCCCCGTCACTTCCCCCTGAAAGGCGATCGCGCGGTGCTGCCGGGTTCCTTCTTCGTGCCGGTAGCCTTGCGCCCCCACCCACCCTTCCTCCAAAGCCTGCCGAATGTCATCGGAGCCGGGGCGAGGCCGTGCTGTGGTGCGGGTCATGAGCACAGAGAAATAATCGCCATTGTGGTTTCGGGGATGGTCTTTGCCGATGCGCACGGGACCGAGCGGAACGCTGACACCGATATTGCGCTGATCGGTATCGTTTGTATCCGTTTCTTCAGAGAATTGAGTCAGCAGGGCGTCGTTGTAAGTAAAGCTGACCCAATCCCCTTCCGGGGCGAAGACATGGACATGAGTGCCGCCGCGCAAAGCCCCTGGTGTCAGGGGCAGTGTCAAGTCACGGGCTTCCAAGTTTCTCGCGATGCCCGGAGCCGCTGCATCGACGAGAACACCCTGCCGATGCGCGGGGCTGTACTCCCAGTCCGGTGCCGGATGCTCCGGACCGAGAATGAAAACAACCCGTTCCTGGGCAGGGCTGAATGTCGCCACGCCGCAGTGCGCTCCGTTGCCCGCCGTATAAAGAGTACGGACTTCCCCTGTCTCAGTCTGCACCATCTCGATGGTTTTGCCGTCGAAGACCGCCCCCATGGGGTCCGAGCGGGTATCGTAGACGATCCACTTGCCGTTCGGGGACCAGACCCCGAAGTTGGTCAGTATGCGGCCGCCGGGGCCGGAGGTCAGCTGTGTTTCGACACCAAAGCTCGCGTCAGACATCGTTACTGCCCGGCAGACGAATTCGAGGACGAATTTGAGGCGCTGGTGCCATTCAGCAGAATTGTGATTCGCCCCGGCTGCGTGCTGCTGCCGACTGTGACATGATACGGCTCTTCTAAAATCGGCGTGGTACCGGGATCACCTTCTTTAGGCGGGAAATATCGCCAGGACTGATGGGCAGGGTCCGGGCTGTCGTCGAGATCGTTGTGCAGCAATTTACCGTCAATGCTGCCGTTCTCGACCAGGGCCAGGAGCGACGCCGGATATTTGCCTTTTTCGGCGTGATAGCTGACGATGGCTTTCTGGATCAACGCGCCGTCCATACCGGCTTTTCCGGCGGCGACGGCGGTGCCCATAAGACTGCCTTTGGTCGGGTGTGCCAGCTGGTTTTTGACACTTCTGACACCCACGATGCCACCGATGATCGCCAGGACCAGCAGCACGGCACAGCCGATGCCGCCGATTTTCCAGCAGCCGCCGGAACCGGATTTTGCCGGAGGAGGCGGGGCGGCATAATAATTGCCGGAGGGAGGATTGTTGGGTGGGATGCTCATACGTTTATTATAACACGCTGTGCGTGTGAGAACAAGCACTTTTGCTTATTAATTCAAATATATCGAAAACCCCGCACAACTTGCAGGCGGGTTGGCATGAACTATGCACGGTGGTTTGAATTCGGTCTCTGAAATTTTCTCCGTTTAGCCCTCTAGTTTTCCCCACTTCGTTCCAATAATCTGTAGCAGAAAGTTTCCTCGGGAGGGACAAGCCAGATGCTCGGACTATCACAGGTCTTCGGCAAAGAAAAAATTGTAGGCGTCGATATCGGGAGCCGCCGAATCAAAGTTGTACAGGCTGAGGCTGGCCGCAGCCCCGGCTCGTGGCAGATCACCAAAGCAGCCGTCGCAGAGACGCCTGCCGATGCCGTCCGGGACGGGATCGTAGTCGATCAGGCGGGAGTCGCCGCCGCCCTGCGCACATTGCTGGGAAGTGCGGGGATCGAAGCCAATGCCGCCGTTGCGGCTATCAGCGGGTCGAGCGTCATCGTACGCCACATCAAGCTGCCGCGCATGGCGCAGAGTATCCTGCAAAAATCAGTGCGCTTCGAGGCCGCCAAGCATATTTCCTCGTCCATCGAAGAAAGCATGGTGGAATTCGAGATCGCCGGGCCAGTTCCCGGCGAAGAAGACAAGATGAGCGTCATGCTGGTCGCCGCCCCGAATGAGATGGTGGATTCGCGGCTTGCCGCTCTCACCCTGGCCGGTCTGGAGCCGGTGGCGGTGGATGTCGAAGCATTCGCGCTTCAGCGTGCCCTGGTGGATCTGTCGCCGACCAAACCCGGCGAAGGGATCACTCTGGCCCTGCTGGACATCGGAGCGACCACGACGGATGTCAACATCATCACAAACGGCATGTTCGCACTGACCCGCAACATACCTATCGCGGGAGACAGCTTCACGCAGGCCCTGAAGTCCGTACGTCCGGAAGCGGACTGGGCGACCCTGGAAGCCCTCAAAGCCGAAGTGGACATGGCGACACTGCTTCAGCCGGATGCCGACCCGGCCACTGCCGCCCTCGCCCGCGCTATGCAGCCGGCACTTGATGAGCTGCTGCGCGAAGTGCGCCGCTCGACCAACTATTATCAGTCGCAGCTCGCCGACGAAGCGAACTCGATCCTGCCGCCCGGGATTAATGCCCAGGCCGCCGGAGCGGTTTCCACCCTGGTGATCACCGGCGGGAGCGCGAAGATCAAGGGCCTCGAGACCTACATGGCGGCCCGCCTAGGCATCCCGGTGGAGACCTGGAACCCATTCGAGAACCCGGCATTCGATGCCTCGCGCTTTGCCCCCAGCTTCGTGGAAGATAACCATGCATTGCTGGTGACGGGCATCGGTCTGGCACTGAAAGAGCTGGTACCGGTTCGGTCCGCCGATAAGTCGATGAAGCTGAATTCCGCGAAGATGAAATCCGCGAAGACGATCAAGCCGCTTGCCAAAGCCGCCTGAGAGAGCCGCGAAGGAGAATAAAACCAATGCCTTCCATTAATATGATCGCCGTGCGCCGTGCCGACAAGCGGCGTCAGGAACAAAACATCCGCAAGCTGCTGTACGGCATCATCGGCGAGTCAGGACTGATCGTCGCCGCCGCCTTCGTGATCACAGCACGCATCTTCGGCATGCAGGGTCATGTCAACGATCTCACGGACCAGCTGCACAAGCTTCAGCCGAAGGTCACCGAGATCCAGGCCCTGCAGGCCCAAACCGCCGCGATGCAGCCGAAAGTCGCGACGCTCGACGGCGCTAAAGCCGACACTCTGTTCTGGTACAGCAGCCTCGGAGCGGTCACCGACAGCCTGCCCGCACAGACATGGCTGACTTCGATGGGGACCAGCAACACGTCCGGAGCCGCCACCCCCGGTGCCTACGCCGGGACGGATCCGACACTGAACATCAGCGGGATCGCGATGAGCCAGGCGATGGTGGGCGAGACGATGCTGCGGATGAATACCGCTCCAGCTCTCGATCATGTCGACTTATCATTCGTGACGCAGCAGAAGATCGGCCAAGCGAATGCGGTTTCCTTTCAGATGACAGTTCACCTTAAGCCGGAAGCCGGAGCCGTCGCTCCGGTCAGCCCGAAAGGAGCCTCCAATGCTCAAAAGTCCTAACATCGTCGTTTCGCCCGCTAAAAAGATCATGCTGACCCTAGTGGGGGGTGCCGGCCTAGTGCTCCTTGGGGGCGGAGCAGTCCTCTTTGGGCTGAACTCGAAGCTTACAACCCTGCAAACGACCGCCGCCCAATCTGAGAAGGAAGTCGGGACCAGCGAGCAGATCGCTCAGCGGTACCAGTCGACCAAAGACAGCTACAACGAGACCCAGGGCCGGATCCAGTTCCTGGAGAGTGCCGTCACTTCAAAGTCCTATGTGCCGACACTGCTCAAGCAGCTCCAAACGCTGGCACAGACCACACATCTGAATGTGACTTCGGTCCGTCCAGGCCAGCCGCCCCCACCGCCGCCTCCGGCAGCTCGCCCGGCGGAAGGCGCGGCTCCGGCCGCGGACGCTAAGAAAGCACCGCCCCCACCGCCCTACGACATCGTACCAATCGATGTGGATATGACCGGCACCTATGCAAATACGGCGACTTTTCTTTACAGCCTAACGCGGTTCCCGAAGATCGTCGCGGTGGTCGGAGCGCAGCTGCATCCAAATGCACTTCCGCCCGGCTCCAGCCAGACCGCTTCGCCGACCGTCTCGACTAACCTGCACTTAGTCGCTTTTATGTTCCATGAGGATGCCGCGACAGCGCCCACGCTGCCCGGTACCCCGGCGGTCACCACGGCAGCCCTGCCGAGCAGCGGCCCGGTAGACGTCTCGAAAATCGATCCAGGGGCCGGCCGCGTCGAGCGCGGCGCACTGGCCGCCTCCAAAACTTCGAGCGAGCGGATCGGACAGAATCGAACGGCTGTCGGAAGCAGCTCACTGTAGGCAGAAAGACACCATGAAAAAACTAGATAAAAAGCAGATTTCGCAGTTCGTGGCACTCTGTGTTCTGTCCTCCGGCGTGTTCGGCTACTTCGTGATGCGGATGGTGACACCCAGCGAAGCGGCGGCCAGCAGTGCCTCCCCTCCGGCACAAGTCGCCGCAGTGCCGAGAGCAGCAGCGACCGACCTGAAAGCGGCGGTTGTTGATCCAAAATCCGCGGCACCCATCGTGGTTGCCTCGGCACTTCCGGGAACACCGGCGGCAGGCCTGGCCCCGCTCGTTCCCCAGCCGCTGGCGGGAATACGTGATCCCTTTGTCGTCGGCTATATCGATCCGAAGATCCCGCTGACCGCAGCTCCGCTGCCTGCCCCGCCGAAACTGATGACGGCCAGCACGCAGATTGGCCGGACCAATCTTCCCGGCCTTTCCGTATTGCCTGCGCCCTCCGCGCCGGACCTGCCGACAGGCCTGACCAGCTTCTCAGTGCGGCCAACCCGGACGGTCCCTACGCTGCCGATGGTCGCCGCTCCGCCGACGCCCGCTCCGACATGGACCGTGACGGGCGTGCTGCAGACCGATACGGAGAAAGTGGCGATCCTGCGCAGTGGGGAAGCCCGCCGGATCGTGCGCAGCGGCGATTTCGTGGACAGCTCGTACCGGGTTGCTGATGTGACCCGCTCATATGTCGTGCTGAAGCATGGGACCGCAATTTACCGGCTGATGCTCGGCGGCGGCAAGTCGTCGCCTGCCCCGGCTCTGCCCCCAGCAGCCGTCAGCGGCCCGCCGATGTTTACTGCCCCGCCCGAGTATTCAGCTCCGGCGACGGCGGCTCCCGCGCGGCGTTCGGGTCAGCCCGGCGGGGCCGCACTGACACAAGCAAGCCGCTCTCTGGGCCATCTTGCCGCATTCTGGCTTAACAGAGCACCGTCAGCACCAGTGCATGTTGCGGTATCGCAGCCGTCGCAGGTCGCCCTTCGATTTTTTGATAACACACAAGAATAAGCACTTAAACAGAGTGCAGCCAGGTCGTACCGGCTTTCCGCTGGAGAGCCGAAAAGGAGATTTTCATGCAGACTAAACCGTTCGCTTTCACCAAAAATATCGCCTTGAATGCCGCCGCTCTTGCGCTGGCTTCGGGGCTTCTTGCGGCCCAGAATGTCGCTGCCGCACCGGTCACAAGTGCCCCACATACGGTGCGAGCGTTGACCAGCAGCACCGACGATGTGACGCTGGACTTCGTTTCCGCCGACATCAACGATGTCCTTAAAGCCCTGGCGATGCAGACTCGGAGCAATATCGTCTCCGGCAGCGACGTCAAGGGCAGTATCACCGTGTCCCTGGCCCATGTTTCGCTGGAAGAAGCCTTGGACCTGATCACCAAGCTGTCCGGCTATCAGTATGCCAAGATCGGCAAGACGTATCTGGTCGGCAGCCCCACAGCAATCCAAACCCTGACCGCAAGCGGCTCGGCGCAGGCCCCGGCAGTCACCGGCGTGATCGCCTTCAGCTATTCCGATCCAGCAGACTTGACCCTCGAGCTGAAGCAGCTTTACCCGAACCTGAAGACGACCCCTGGCAAGTCCGCTGGCGGCCAAGCAGGAGGCGGCGTGCTGGTCGTGACCGGCTCCTCCGAGGATGTCGAATCAGCCCGCCGCATGATCTCCGATTCCGAAGGCGTGCTCTCGAAGAACATTCAGGCCTCCCGTACGCAAGTCTACAACATCAAATATGTATCCGCCGATGACCTGCAAATCGTCCTTTCCCGCCTGGTCCCCGGCGTGATTGTCACGCCTGGCCCGGTGCAGCGCACCTACGCTCCGGCACCGACGAGTGCAGATGCCGGTATCACTACCACATCGACCTCGTATGGCGCGGCTGCGGCCCCGGCAGGTGGGTCTACGACTTCCGTGACCGCCTCGCTGCCGGTGAAACCGACGACGACCTCCCTGCTGCTTACCGGTTCCGATACCGACCTCGCCCGTGCTATTCAAGTGCTGGGAACGGTCGATCTCCGGCCAGCTCAACTCAACTACGAAGCACGCATCATTGAAACAAGCGTTAGCAATGATGATCAACTTGGATTGACCTACAATTTCGGCGGTGCCCAGACGACTGTTGGCGAATCGAGTACCTACGAAGGGAAAATACTCAAGTTTGGCACATTCAGCCGTACTCCCTTAAATTTGGTGACAGTCAAATTAAATGCGCTGTTTAATGATGGTAACACCAAGATCTTAGCTGCGCCGAATATCTCGGCGATTGATGGTCAGCCTGCGGCAACCTTTGTCGGGGACACTGTCAGCTATATTTCCTCGATCACGCAGTCGCCGACCGGCACCAACATCACGACCAGCACGGTCAACGCCGGGATCAAGCTGTATGTCACGGGTAAGGTCAACAATGACGGCTACATCACGATGAATGTTCACCCGGAGGTCTCTCTGGTGACACTGAGCACTCCCGGGGCAGGCGGTGTTCAGGTTCCAGATGTTCGAGTTCGCGAAGCGACAACGACGGTGCGGGTTAAAGACGGTGAAACCCTGGTCATCAGTGGCCTGATCAACGATCAGGACATCAAGTCGGTTCAGAAGGTGCCGATCCTTGGTGACCTGCCCTTCTTCGGTCAGCTGTTCCGCAACAGTATACATCAGCGTACACACGATCAGGTGATCATTTTCCTGAAAGTCTCTGTGCAGAAAGATGCCGCTTAAGCTGCTCTCTACAGAACCGACGAAGCTTTACCGATAATTATGGCAGGGAATAGTCCCTGCCATTTTCTTGTCTCAGCCCCCAGGTAACTCTATGCAGTCAACAGCAGCGGTAGATATTTTCGTCAGCAGCGGCCTCGTCTCTCAGGAACAGCTGACTCAGGCACAGGAAAAGCAGCGTCAGCTGAAGACCCAGGAGCCGGTGGGTGACCTGCTGGTCTCTATGGGACTGATCACCGAGCGCGACCGGGTGAAGTGCCTCGGCGAGCAGTGGGGTGTGCCGTATGTGGACCTGACGGAAATCCAGATCCCCGAAGAGGTCACGGCGGCGGTGACCCAGGAGCTGGCACGGCGGTTCAAAGTCATTCCCATTGAACGCTCGCCGAAGCGCATCACGCTGGCGATGAAGAACCCGCTGGACATCTTCGCGATCGACGAAATTCGGCTGATCACCGGCAAAGAAGTCGAAGCGGTGATCGCGACGGAAGAGGATATTATCCTCGCGATCTCCGCCAACTACCGCACGGAAGTCAACGTCACCGAAGCGGTCGCCGGGGTCATGCGGGACATCGATGAAGCGACCATCACCCTCACGGAAGGCAATGTGGGGGGCGACGACAATATCTCCATCGAGCAGCTGAAAGAGCTGTCGGGGGAGGCTCCGGTCGTCCGCCTGACCAATATGATTATCTCGCGCGGGATCGCCGACAAAGCCTCGGATATCCATATCGAGCCGGGCAAAGACGGCCTGCGTATCCGCTACCGCGTGGACGGTATTCTTTCGGACGGCATGACCCTGCCCAAAAAAGCGCAGGCCTCGGTGACCTCGCGCATCAAGATTATGGCCGACATGGACATCTCCGAGAAGCGTGCCCCGCAGGACGGACGTATTTCAGCGACAATCGAAGGCCGCCCCTACGACTTCCGCGTCTCGACCCTTCCAGCGGTGTTCGGCGAGAAGATCGTTATGCGCGTTTTGGACAAGGCCAATATCTCGGTCGGCCTGCATAAGCTGGGCCTGCTGCCCTATACCTACGAGATGTTCGAGTCGATGATTCAGCGCACTTACGGCATCATCCTGGTGACCGGGCCGACGGGTTCCGGCAAGTCCACCACGCTCTACTCCGTGCTGGCGAAGCTGAACTCCGGCGAGAAGAATATTCTAACCATCGAAGACCCCGTGGAGTACGAGCTTTCGGGGATCACGCAGAGCATGGTCAATAACCGGGCGGGCATGACCTTTGCCGCAGGTCTGCGCTCCATGCTCCGGCAGGACCCGAATATTATTATGGTTGGGGAGATGCGGGACCAGGAAACGGCCATGATCGCCATCGAAGCGGCCCTGACGGGCCATCTGGTGCTTTCCACGCTGCATACCAACGACGCCCCCGGCTCGGTCGCCCGCCTGCTGGATATGGGGGTCGAAAGCTTCCTCATCGCCTCATCTATTGCCGGTGTGCTGGCCCAGCGGCTGCTGCGAACGGTCTGCGCCAAGTGCAAGGAGCCATATTCGCCGCCAAAAGACGCGATCAAGCGGATCGGCATGAACCTGGACATTCTGGACAAAAGCGAAGTGACGTTCTACCGGGGCAAAGGCTGCGACCACTGCAAGGGCACCGGCTACAAAGGCCGCGTGGGCGTGTATGAGCTGATGCCGGTCAACGACAAAGTACGGGAGCTGATTCTCGCCCGAGGCTCCTCTTATGCAATCCGTGAGGCGGCGATTGAGGCCGGAATGCGAACGCTGAAAGACGATGCGATGGAAAAGATTCTGCTGGGGATCACGACGCTGGAAGAGTCTTTGCGCGTAATCTACGCAGGGTAATTATTATGACATCCCCCAACACCCTACAAGGCCCGCTGGAGAGCCTGGAACAAATACTTGCCGAGTGCGGCGATCCCCTGCCCCTGCCGCAGGTCATCTTTCGCATCGGCCAGCTAACGGCGAATCCAAAGGCCACAGCCGCCGATCTGGAGCGGCTGATCGGGATCGATCCGGCTTTGGCGGCACGAGTGCTGGCACTGGCGAACTCCAGCTATTACAGCCTCGCCGGTCAGATTTCCAGCCTGCATGAAGCGGTCGTCTTTCTCGGAATTAAAACGCTCCGAGACATGGCAGTGACGATCACCGGCTTCAATCAGTTTCTGGGGCGCGGCGATACCCCCGCTCTCGCACGGCGTGCGTTGTGGCGTCACTCAGTCGATACCGCTCAGTGTGCCCGGGTCGTGATCGGCGTACTGCCCGCCACAGCGCGGGAGACGGTCGGCATCGATCAGGCGTACACGGCGGGCCTGCTGCACGACATCGGAAAGCTGGCACTCGACCACTGCCGTCATGCCCTCTTTGTCTCACTGATGCAGATGGCGCGGGTCCAGCACACGCGCTACCATATGATTGAGGCGGAAGTCATGCCCGTCGGCCATACCCAGATCGGGGCTTCACAGGCGCATCTGTGGAACCTGCCGCCGACCCTCTGCGAAGCGATTGCCTACCATCACACGCCCAAGGCGGCGACACTCTCTCCAAAGCTGACGGCGGCAGTCGCCCTGGCGAACGAGATCGCGCATTTCCTGGAAGATGCCCCGGCCGGGGGCACCCCCGTAACGCTGGATGAGCTTTTGGACGCCTGCCGGGAGTCGATGCTTCCCTTGCGGATCCGCCCGGAAGCACTGGAAGGCATTGTCCGTACCTGCCGCTCGGAAATGGAGCAGGGCCTGAGTGCGCTGGCGTTTTGATTCAGTGCTTGGCGTTACTCACGCCGAGGACGGCGCGAAAGATCCGGACATGGGGCAGAAAAGACGTGAGGCAGAAAAGACGTGGAACTGAAGTTCTACGCTGTGGGGCGCAGACGCCCAGTTTCGACCTGCGTCGAAAAAGAGTTGAGATATATTCACTTATTCTTGTCCCGGCGAAGGCCGCGACTGGGCGTTTCGCCCCACAGCGTAGAACTTCAGTTCCACGTCTTTTCTGTCTCACGCGCTTTTTTCGGATCCCAAGTCATGGCAGTACGTAATATCGGTTTGGAATAGGAAAATATTTCTATGATCATGAACAATGAAGATTTGCTGCCGCTCAACGCGCACACCAATGGCCGCAGCGGCGGCGCGAGCGTAGCTGCGCCGCCGGAAGAGGAAACGGACAGCTTCTCAGC
>JANXNV010000173.1 GCA_025353925.1 Armatimonadota bacterium | reverse complement strand
GGCAGCCGCTCGGACACCTCCATACGGGACCAGATCTCGGGGATGAGCAGGCTGACATCGTGGTCCACCCGGAAATGCGGGCCGACAAAGCCCGCCGCCGTGGCGAAGCACTCGCTGGAAGTCAGCAGGTGGGAGACCAGGGCATTGTTCAGGTCGATAATCGGCGGCAGGGCATTGAACGGGCCTTTGGTCAGCGCACCCTCCGACCCGGCCCCGGTGGTGGAGGGAGATTTACCGGTAAGGCTGCTGATCAGCTCCATGAACAGCTCCGGCGTCTCCTGATAATGGATCGGGTTCAACACGGCCAGAGAGCGGATTCCCGGCTCAGGCGGGTTCAGGCGGCGGCCCGGCAGGACGGCGTTGACGGGTGTCGGCAGCCACTGATCCGGGGCGACCTGCCGGAAGAGCCGTATGCCAACCTGCGAAAGATAATTAGGGCGGCTATCCAGCAGATCAGCGCGGACCTGGAGGTAGCGCGGGTTCTTGGTCGGCTTGCCGTCGACGATGCGTGGGTGAGCGGAGGACACGAAGTAGCCGGGGGTCGTCGCGGCGCGGCGGATGACTTCCTGCATCGGCAGTGTGAACTCGCTGAGGGTGATCGGTGAGGCGGTCAGCTTTTTGGCGTCGGCCTGTGTCAGTGGGGCGTAGTTCGAAAAGAAGTTGTCCGGGCGGGCGAAATGGGCTTCAGTCAGGGTGTCGTAGCCGCGATGGATCGCCTCGTCAGGCCGCTGGAACAGACGCCGCTCGGCATTCTGGATGATCTTGAAGCTCTTCGGACCGGCGTATTTGGGGTTGATGTTGGGCACGAGCGGTGCCGGGACGACGATCGAGGCCGAAATGTCA
This sequence comes from Armatimonadota bacterium, assembly GCA_025353925.1. Lineage (GTDB taxonomy): Bacteria > Armatimonadota > Armatimonadia > Armatimonadales > Capsulimonadaceae > JANXMY01. Next base: position 55,182 of record JANXNV010000173.1, on the reverse strand, counting down.
TCCTCTTCCTGAAGCTTTTCGGCGGGGACAAAATCGTTGCGCAGCGAGAAGATGCGCCAGTCGCCCTCGGCGGTGAAGCCGACCCGGGCGTAATGCGCGACCAGCTTTTCGCCCTTGAAGCGAAGCTCGTTGCCGGAGCGGCCATTCACCACATCCACGCTGAACTGCTCGCGCCAGTCCTCGCCCATCTCGGGCAGGTAGAACCGTTTCACGAGATAGGCTAGCTCGCGGGTGGGATGGGGGATCGACTCAAGCCACTGATTGTATTCGTCGATGTAGAGGGTCGCGGAGGGAGTCAGCAGCTTGATCACCGAACCCAAAGAGCGCTCCGGGCTGAGGATCGGGCGGCTGTCATGCACCGGACGGTCCCGAAAGCGAGCGGAATAGTCGTACGCCAGGAGTGCCGACACGGCAGCCATATCCTTGTGAAAATCGGCGATAAAGAAGGGGGCATGCATGATCGAGTCAGAAATGGACTTGGAGATCTCCGATTTGCCGCCCCCGGACACGGTGCTGGGCTTGTGGCAGAAGGTACCCTCGGCAGTTGTCCCTACAAGCCGCCACTGGCCGGAGTCGGCCTCTTTTTCCAGACGCACTTTGTACCCGGAAGGGGCGACGTAGGTGATATTAGGGTTCAGAGGCAAGGACTGCCGCCCGGTGAGGTTCCGCCAGGTGACGACCTGCGTGTTAAGATCGATCTCGAAGCTCTCAGGCACGTAGTAAATATCGGCGTAGACTTTGTCGATGCCGTACCCTTCGGGCTGCAAAGTCATCTGTGCCCCGAACTGCCGCTTGACCGCTTCGAACGTATGCCCGAGTTTTGGCAGGTGGGTTCCGATACTGAACCGCTTGCCCAGATCATACTGCGGATGAACGAACGCACCTCCCGCGTGCTCTTCTTCGACCATTCCTAAGAGATTTGCGGCAAAATTGATCTGGGTCTTGACCTCTTTTTTGCAGTAGCCGAAATAGTTGTCGGCGATCACGGTCACCATGACGCCCTGCTCGTCGCGAGCCGTGATCTTGAAGGCGTCTCCGTTGTTATAAAGCTCATCCGGGCCGGACCAGCACATCCGGTCGCGCTTCTGCCGGTCCGTGGCGTCGTCGAAGTGCGGCAGGCCGAGAGACTTCTTGGAAATCGTCGTCAGATGCGGTGCCAGGATCACGTAGCCCGTGTGCCCGGTCCAGTGCTCAAAATCCAGCCCGGCATCGTTTTCCGGCAGGTGGGGGTCACCGGCATTATCAAAGATACGCTCCAGAAAGTCCAGATTACAGACCAGATTGCCGGGGACCAGAAAGCGGATCTCCATCGACCGGGCAGGGGTCACGCCGGAGACTTCCGGGACGACCGCCGGGCGCAGCAGCAGTGAGACGAACGTTTCCACATTTTGCTCGCGGCTGGACGTAAAGGGCAGGCCGAGAAGAGACTGCGGCGGGCTGAGTGCAGCCCGCAGCAGTCCGGCAAACGCGGCTTTCGGCACGGAGACCTTTTCGAAGGGAACGGGGGTGCCGCCTTCGGCGACATGGAAGACGCCCTGAGTCGTTCGCCGGTCGCTCTTGGGGTTGTGCAGTACGCCCTGACCATGCCCGAGGCGGTAGGAGCTGACGATATCCGAGTCGAACCTGTCACCGCCTTCCGGCAGGGACAGCTCGCAGGCCATGCCCAGGCGGTCGAGTATGAAGCACTGCCCGAGGCCCGGCAGCCGCAGTGGGTGCTCCGTGGGAACATCTTCCAGATACCGATCCAGAAACGCCTGCGCCCGCGCATCGATCGGACTCAGCTCGCCGTAAGACAGCCGCACGCGCTCCCGCAGATGCGCGACGACTTCCCGTGGCAGGCGCAGCCGGGCGACAAACTCCTCCGAGGCCGTATCGCCGCTGGAGACAAGCAGCTTGAGCTTGATGTAGTCGATGAGTTCCTGGCGGGTGTCGGGAGCAGCGTGAGTTGTCATAGTTGGGTTCCTGAATGAAAAAGCCCCCCGGCCTAATCCCGGGGTACTGGAATTGGAAGGGGGGCTTCATCGCCTCCGTTTGTGAATAATGTGTCCGAAATGATCCGGCTACGGCAGCTGAGTTTCGCCCATGAGGTAGCGGTCGCACTCGCGGGCTGCCTCCCGGCCTTCGTTGAATGCCCAGACGACGAGGCTCTGGCCGCGCCGCACGTCACCGGCGGCGAAGACGCCTGGAACGTTGGTCGTGTAGCTGCCGTAGGCGGCTTCGACATTCGAGCGGGAGTCGCGGGCCAGATTGAGCTGGTCTAGAAGTGTCTGCTCCGGGCCTAAAAAGCCCATCGCCAGCAGGACGACCTGTGCGGCGGAGACCTTCTCGGTACCGGGGATCTCGACGGGCACGAAGCGGCCATTCTCGTCGTGCTGCCAGTCGATCTGGACCGTGTGCGCCTCTTTGACATTGCCGTGCTCATCGCCGACGAACTTCTTGACTGTCGTGTTGTAAATGCGCGGGTCGGCCCCGAACATCGCCAGAGCTTCTTCCTGGCCGTAGTCCAATCGGTAGACCTTCGGCCACTGCGGCCACGGGTTATCGGAGGCACGCGAGAGCGGCGGCTTCGGGAGGATCTCGAGCTGGACCAGGCTGCGGCACTTGTGGCGCAGGGAAGTCCCGACGCAGTCCGTGCCGGTATCCCCGCCGCCGATCACGACAACATCTTTCCCCTCGGCGGAGACAAATTTATCGTTCTTCGAGCCGTCCAGCACGTTCTGCGTGTTGGCGGTCAGGAAGTCCATCGCGTAGTGAATGCCCTTTAGGTCTCCGCCCTCGATGCCCGCCAGGCCGCGCGGCTTGGTGGCCCCGGTGGCGAGAACAACGGCATCAAACTCTTTTTGCAGCCGGTCCGCGGGATAGTTCTTGCCGACTTCGGTCTCGGTCAGGAAAGCGATCCCTTCCTGCTCCATCAGCCGGACGCGCCGGTCCACGAGTTCTTTGCCCAGCTTCATGTTAGGAATGCCGTAAGTGAGCAGGCCGCCGACGCGGTCGCTGCGCTCGAAGACGGTGACCAGATGGCCCGCTTTGTTGAGCTGGGCGGCGGCGCAAAGGCCCGCAGGACCGGAGCCGATCACGGCGACTTTCTTGCCTGTGCGGCGGCTTGGCGGGTTGGCGACGACCCAGCCCTCCTCAAAGCCCTTGTCTATGATCGCACATTCGATATTCTTGATGGTCACCGGCGGTGAGGTGATGCCCAGAACGCAGGCCCCTTCGCAGGGTGCGGGGCAGACGCGGCCCGTAAACTCCGGAAAGTTGTTGGTCTTGTGCAGGCGGTCCAGGGCTTCGCGCCAGAGGCCGCGATAGACCAGATCGTTCCATTCGGGAATCAGGTTGTTGATCGGACAGCCCGATGCCATGCCGTTCAGCACCGTGCCGGTGTGGCAGAACGGAATGCCGCAGTCCATGCAGCGGGAACCCTGCTCGCGCAGCGTTTTCTCGTCGAGGTGCAGATGGAACTCTTTCCAGTCCCGGATGCGTTCGGTCGCCGTGCGGTCAAGCGGCAGCTCCCGCAGATATTCGATAAACCCGGTGGGTTTTCCCATGTGTCAATCTCGTGTCTCTAAAGGTTGAACTCTCCCACCACGATAGGCGAGAGAAAATAACTGCGAACTACCCGCCGCCGGTGCGTGCCAGGCTGTGGGCGTTCTCTTCGAAGGCCGCCAGTAGTGCATCCTCGCCGCTGAGGCCGGAAGCCTCGTTGCGGGAGATCGCTTCCAGCATCCGCTTGTAGTCGTGCGGGATGACTTTGACCATCTGCGTGACTGTCGTCTCCCATTCGTTCAGAAGACGCTCGGCGTGGCCGCTGCTCGTATATTCCTGGTAGCGGCGGATCATCTGACGAACCTCTTCGATTTCGGCCAGATCGGAGAGTGGTTCTAGGCCGACCATCTGCTTGTTGCAGCGGGTCGCGAAGTCGCCGTCAACGTCCCAGATATAAGCGATGCCGCCGGACATGCCCGCCGCAAAGTTGCGGCCCGTCGGCCCGAGGACGATCACCCGGCCTCCGGTCATGTACTCACAGCCGTGGTCGCCGACGCCTTCGACGACCGCATTGGCCCCCGAGTTGCGAACGGCGAACCGCTCCCCGGCCATGCCGCGAATGTAGACTTCACCGGCGGTCGCTCCGTAGAGGGCCGTGTTACCGATGATGATGTTCTCGCGCGGAATAAACGTCGACCCTTCCGGCGGGGCGATCACGATCTTGCCGCCCGAAAGGCCCTTGCCCAGATAATCGTTGGCGTCGCCGCTGAGAATCAGCGTCATGCCCTGCGGCATAAAGGCCCCGAAGGACTGGCCCGCCGAGCCGTCGAAGGTCAGCTTGATCGTATCTTCGGGCAAGCCATGCTGACCGTAGCGGCGGGTCAGCTCACTGCCGACAATGGTGCCGACCACACGGTTGACGTTCTTGATCGGCATGCGGGCCTCGACACGCTCACCGCGCTCCAGGGCAGGCTCGCAGAGGTCCAGGAGCGTTGTGTTGTCAAGCGCGGTCGCCAAACCGTGGTCCTGCTCCATCTGCTTGTAGCGTCCGACTTCCGGACCGACTTCGGGCTGATGGAAGACATTTGAGAAGTCTAGGCCCTGCGATTTCCAGTGATTGATCGCCCGGTTGGCTTCCAGTCGGCCCGTCTGGCCGACCATCTCGAGCAGTGTGCGGAACCCGAGGGACGCCATGATCTCCCGGACCTCTTCGGCGACGAACTTCATGAAGTTGACCGCGTGGGCCGGGTCTCCGGTGTAGTTCTTTCGCAGCTCAGGGTTCTGGCTCGCGATCCCCACCGGGCAGGTGTTCAGGTGACAGACACGCATCATAATGCAGCCGAGCGAGACCAGTGGGGCAGTTGCGAAGCCGAACTCTTCCGCCCCGAGCAGGGCAGCGATGACCACATCGCGGCCCGTTTTAAGCTGTCCGTCGGTCTCCACCACGATCCGTGAGCGCAGGTTGTTCAGCACCAGGGTCTGATGCGTTTCCGCCAGGCCCATCTCCCACGGAATGCCCGCGTGCTTGATGGATGTCTGCGGCGACGCGCCCGTGCCGCCATCGTGGCCGCTGATCAGCACCAGATCGGCTTTGGCCTTCGCGACCCCGGCGGCGATAGTGCCGACTCCGACTTCGGAAACCAGCTTGACGCTGATTCGGGCCTTCGTATTGGCGTTCTTCAGGTCATGGATCAGCTCGGCCAGGTCTTCAATCGAGTAGATGTCGTGGTGCGGCGGCGGCGAAATCAAGCCGACACCGGGGGTCGAGAAGCGCACCTTGGCGATCCAGGGATAGACTTTCGCGCCCGGAAGCTGGCCGCCCTCGCCGGGCTTCGCGCCCTGGGCCATTTTGATCTGCAGCTCTTTGGCGTTGACCAGATAGTGGCTGGTCACGCCGAACCGACCCGAGGCCACCTGCTTGATGGCGGAGTTGCGGGAGTCGCCGTTGGCATCGGGAATAAACCGTGCCGGATCCTCACCGCCTTCGCCGGTATTGCTCTTGCCGCCGATGCGGTTCATGGCGATTGCCAGCGACTCATGCGCCTCCGCACTGATGGAGCCGTAGGACATGGCTCCGGTCTTGAACCGCTTGACGATCTCCGTCCATGGTTCCACCTCGTCGAGCGGGATCGGGGTGTCCGCCAGCTTCAGCCCGAGCAGGCCGCGCAGGGTGGCCCGCTTTTCCAGCTGTTCGTTGACCAGGGTCGAATACTCTTTGAAGACGCCGTAGTTTGCCGTCCGCACCGCCTGCTGCAGCTTGTGGATCGTCTGCGGGCTAAACAAATGGTACTCGCCGTCGGCACGCCACTGATAGTTGCCGCCGGTATCCAGGGTGTGCGGCATCTCGCCGTGGGGCGGGAAAGCATGTGCGTGGCGGATCGTCGCCTCGCGGGCGATGACATCCATGCCGATCCCGCCGATGCGGGACGCCGTCCGGGTGAAGTACCGGTCGATGACCGACTCATGCAGACCGATGGCCTCGAACTGCTGCGCTCCGCAGTAGCTTTCGACAGTCGAGATGCCCATCTTCGAGATGACTTTGACGATCCCCTTGACTGCCGCTTTGATGTAGTTGTAATGGGCCGTCTCGGGGGTGACCCCGAGCAGCAGGCCTTCCCGAATGGCGTCATCGATGGTCTCGAAGGCCAGATAGGGGTTAATTGCTGCGACGCCGTAACCGACCAGCAGCGAGAAGTGATGCACTTCGCGCGGCTCGCCCGATTCCAGCACCAAGCCGATGCGTGTCCGTGTCCCCTGCCGGATCAGGTGATGATGCAGGCCCGCCGAGGCCAGAAGGGCCGGGATGGGAGCATATTCGGCATCGAGGCTCCGGTCGGAGAGTATCAGGATATTCTTGCCGTCCTCAATCGCTTGGTCGGCCTGAGCGAAGAGGGTATCCAGGGCCGCTTTCAAGCCTTCGGCTTCCTCCGACGCCTTGAAAACGATCGGGAGGGTCACCGCCTGGAACTCGGGCAGGGTACACTGGCGCAGCTTGGCCAGATCCTCATTTGTGAGAATCGGCGAGGCCAAGGAGATCAGCCGGGCGTTCTTCGAGGTTGGATGCAGCAGGTTCCCCTCGGTGCCGATGGTCATGCCTGCCGAAGTTACAATCTCCTCGCGGATGCAGTCGATTGGCGGGTTGGTCACCTGCGCGAAGAGCTGCTGGAAGTAGTTGAACAAGGACTGCGGCTTGTCGGACAGCACGGCCAGCGGCGTATCGGTGCCCATGGACCCGGTAGCTTCGATCCCGTGACGCGCCATAGGGGCCATCAGAAGCCGCAAATCTTCAAACGTGTAGCCGAAGGCCTGCTGACGCTGCAAAACCGTCTCGTGGGTGGTCGTCGGCACATCGGTCGGCAGGGGCAGGTCGGAGAGCTGAATCAGCTCGTCCTTTAGCCACTGGGCATAAGGATGCTCCTGCGCGATGCTGCCCTTGATCTCGTCGTCGCCGATAATCCGGCCCTGCTCCGTGTCCACGAGGAAAATACGGCCCGGCTGCAGGCGGCCCTTGGACAAAATTCGCTCGGGGGCGATGTCCAGCACGCCGACTTCCGAGGCCATGATGACCAAGTCGTCTTTGGTAACGTAGTAGCGCGACGGGCGCAAACCGTTCCGGTCCAGCACGGCTCCGATGCTGATTCCGTCGGTGAAGCCTATGGAGGCGGGGCCGTCCCAGGGTTCCATCAGGCAGCTGTGAAACTGGTAGAACGCTTTCTTGTCCACGCTCATGCTCTCGTGATTGGCCCACGGCTCGGGGATCATCATCATCATGGCGTGCGGCAGGGAGCGGCCGCTCAGGACCAGGAATTCGAAACAGTTGTCGAACATCGCCGAGTCGCTGCCCTCGGCATCGATGATCGGCAGCATCTTCGGCAGGTCTTCGCCGAACAGCTCCGACGCAAACTGTGCCTGACGCGCACGCATCCAGTTAACGTTGCCGCGCAGCGTGTTGATCTCGCCGTTGTGGGCGATCATCCGGTAGGGATGTGAGCGCTCCCAGCTAGGGAACGTGTTCGTGCTGAAGCGGGAGTGGACCAGTGCCAGGGCACTTTCCATCGTCGGGTCCAGCAGATCAGGGAAGAACTCATCCACCTGCTCGGGCATCAGCATACCCTTGTAGACGATGGTACGGGCCGAAAGGCTGGGGATGTAAAACTTCTCATTGCCGCCCATTCCGGTCAGAAGTAAGCGATGTGCGGAGGCCTGGCGGATGACGCACAGCTTGCGCTCGAAATGGAGTGCATCGGTGATGCCTGCGCCGCGCCCGACGAAAAACTGACGGATCATCGGCTGGGCCGCGATCGCCGTCTCGCCCAGGGTCTTGTTGTCGGTCGGCACGTCGCGCCACCCGAGAAACGTCTGGCCTTCCTCAGCCACGACTTTTTCCAGCAGGGTTTCGCAGACTTGCCGCTCGGCAGGGTCGCGGGGCAGGAAGACCATGCCGGGGGCATACATTCCGGCCGCGGGCAGGGCAAAGCCGAGCTTTGCACATTCACGTTCCAGGAAAGCATGGGGGACCTGCAGCAGGATACCGGCTCCATCTCCGGAGTTGGCTTCGCTGCCGCACGCGCCGCGGTGGGCTAGGTTTCGCAGGATAGTCAAAGCTTGGCTCACGATCTCGTGAGATTTTTTGCCCTTGATATTGACGACAAATCCTGCGCCGCAGGAATCATGCTCGAAGTCCGGGTCATATAGCCCCTGCTTAGGGGGCAGGCCAGTCGGGTTCATGCGGGAGCGATCCTCTTCTAAATCAATCGTCAGCGAGACTGCTTCAGTGGGGTTAGAATTTCAGTCTTTTGGAGGAGAAGTATAGCACAAACACGGCTTCTGCGTCAAGGAGCAGACGGCGAAAAAAACTCCTGCTTCGTTTTAAAGAAGCAGGAGCAAAAGGAGAGTGTTGAACTGCTTGGGTTAGGAACCCTGCATCGTCAGCTGAGCTGGATAACCAGCGGCGTTTAACTGCAGGAGCGTGCTGGGCCGGACCGATTTGACATGCCCGTCGCAGTAGAGTGTGTTGATCAAATCCGGCGCACCGTGACGCGCCAGGAAGACATCGCCATTGATCAGATTCGCCGGCGTAGTGGTACAGTAAAGGTTCGGCATATTTCCGGTCGTCCCCTGCTTTTCGTTGTTGAAGTCACAACCCGCTTGGAAACCGCCGTCACTGTCCGTTACCCAGACAACTGTCGCCGGTGAAACGAGCGAAGCTAGGTTATAAGCGCCTCCATCCCCGTTAGGATTGTTGCCCGGTCCAATGTTAGGGTAATCCAGAACCCCAGCAGTCTGATGATAGTTAAACACGTTTATAGCGTAGCTGCCATAATATTCATCGTTGGGCGCGTGGGGCTGCCCCGGCGTTCCGAGGAGCTGATACGGAATGTAAGTGCCGGTAGCAAGCCCGCCGATTCCCTTCGTCAGGCCGCCGCTGTCATCCGGACAATGAAATACGCCAGTGCTTTTCACAAATGGATAGACCATATCCATCCATTTGTACTTTGGGCTGGCGGGGTTCGGGTCCGAGGCGTTGAAGCCGGCGAACGGGGTACCGATCCAGGCGGAGCAAAGCCGCTCATCGTTATCCTGCGAATACTGAATCAGTGCTAACCCAATTTGTTTTAAATTGGATTGACAGGAAGCTTTGCGGGCATTCTCACGGACCTTTTGGAATACGGGAAATAAAATAGCGGCAAGGATCGCAATAATTGCGATGACGACGAGCAACTCAATGAGCGTGAATCCCAAGCGATTTGGGCAGCGGCTAGGCTTTGACATTTCTTTTCTTCTTTCTTTGACTACTTCTTTAATTATTCCTTAGATTACCGACGCGAGGAATTTCGGATTTCCAGGCGCGGGACAAGCACCCGCTGTTCTACCGGAGCCTCCGGGTGGGAGAGCCGCCGAACCAGCAGCTCCCAGCCGATCCGGCCCATCTCTTCAAGAGGCACGATAACGCTGCTGATGGGACAGGGGAACAAGCGTGCATTCTCCAGTCCGTCAAAGCCTACCAGCAGAACGTCAACGGGCACACGCAGCCCCAGCTCCATCAGGGCCAGATAGCAGCCGATGGCAAGCTCGTCATTGGCGCAAAATAAACCATCCGGACAGCCGAAGGTGCGTACATAGTCAAGTAGTGCCTGACGGCCCGCACTTCGTGAGTGGTTCGATGCGGCGACGAATTCCGTGCCTTTGCCCGCATCCTCCATAATCTCGGTGTAAGCGGTATCGCGCGTGTCTGCCTGGGAGCGAACCATTCCGACCCGGCGGCATCCCGCTGCCAGCAGGTGTGTCACCGCTTCCTGCGCTCCGGTATGAACATCCAGTTGGACATAATCTCTATCCGGGTCTACTTCCTGCCCGATATGGACGATAGGTATCTGCCGGTCAGCAGTCAAGTGACGGTACAGCGCAGACCTCGGATCAAAATCGCAGTTCAATATTCCATCCACCGGCCATTGGCTCGGCGGGGCGACCGGCGTATCTGCGGAGATGGTCCGACTCACATCCTCTTCAATCAGGCGGTAGCCGTGGGCAACCCCGATACGATGCAGACAATGGTGCAGAGTCCCGAAGTAAGGCGAATAATCCTCGTGCGTCATCATCCAAAGCTCGATGATCTGGGTAGCTCCCGTCGCCAACGCACGCGCAGTCGGATTTGGCCGGTATCTCAGAGCCGCGGCTGCATCCAGTACCCGTTTCTGAGTCTGGGATGAGTGTCCCTGTCCCTTTCCGTTTAGGATGCGCGAGACCGAGCTTTTGTTAAGGTTAACTGCTCCGGCCAGCTCTTCGATCGTCACTTGCTGTCCTCATTCCAACCGGTTTCTGAAACCAGTTTCATCGACTATACCTTGAATGTTATGGATTGTCAACACTTGAGCACAAAAACTAAAGGCGCTCCGATACGGGTATAACAGTATCATGCCTGAAGCGATCCCTTTGACCGTTCACGACACGTTCTCCCGCCCGCTCCGCGACCTGCGTATCTCGGTGACTGACCGCTGCAGCTTCCGCTGCACCTACTGCATGCCGAAGGAGATATTTGGGCGCGACTTCGCGTTTCTGCCCCCCAGAGAGCTGCTGAGCTTTGAGGAGATCACCCGGCTGGCACGGATCTTTCTGGGTTTGGGCATTGAAAAGATACGACTGACCGGCGGCGAGCCGCTTCTGCGCCGGGATCTGGAAACACTGATCGGCATGCTCGCGCCTTTGCCGGGTCTGCGCGACCTGACACTGACGACAAATGGTGCGCTGCTTGCCCACAAAGCCGAGGTGCTGAAAGCGGCGGGCTTGAACCGCGTAACCGTCAGCCTCGATTCGCTGGATGACAGCGTGTTTCAGTCAATGAACGATGTCGCGTTTCCCGTAGGGCGCGTTCTGGAGGGAATCGACGCCGCCCGAGCCGCCGGTTTGACCCCGCTGAAGATCAACATGGTAGTCCAGCGCGGAATCAATGACGGGGATATCGCGGCGATGGCCCAGCGGTTCCACGGTACGGGGAATATTCTGCGCTTCATCGAATACATGGATGTCGGGGCAACCAATGGCTGGCAGCTGGGGGATGTCGTCTCGGCGGCAGAGATCATCGAGTGTATCCACCGCGTCCTGCCACTGGAACCCATCCAGCCCAATTACTCCGGCGAAGTCGCTTCGCGTTATCGCTACCTGGACGGCGGCGGCGAGATTGGGATCATCGCGTCTGTGACAAAGCCCTTTTGCGGCGATTGCAGCCGTGCCCGTCTCTCCGCGGATGGCAGGCTGTACACCTGCCTTTTCGCCGCGGACGGTTTCGATCTCCGTGCCTTGCTGCGCGGTGGATCCACCGACGAAGAGATCACCACCGCCGTGCGCCGTCTGTGGTCGGTGCGCAGCGACCGATACTCCGAGCAGCGCAGCGAGGAGAGCCGCTTGCGGCCCAAAGTGGAAATGTCGCATATCGGTGGGTAAGAGACAGAAAAAAGTGCGGGCCTCTCTCACGAGAGGCCCGCACTTTTCACAAAGGGCAGATTTGACTAGCCAACGAAGACGAAGCCGTTGGGGCCGGAGATCGGGTTGATCCGGCCATCCCCTGCGACTGTGGTGTCAGGAGCGACCTGGCCGCCCTGATTCAGGATCGCGTCGGGGGCCAAAGCCGTGTCCAGACCGATCCCGCCGCCGGTCCCCGTATCGTTGATCAGAGGAGCTGTTGCCAGCTTGGCTTTGAGCTGCGGGAAGAGGTTCGGATTGCCGTTCAGCAGGATCGCGACCGCCGTCGTATGGCGGGCTTCTGTGCCGAGGATGCTGGCGGCGATGCCCAGGTAGGGGCCGCCGGGGGTGAGGCCGCCGGGGCCGGCACCGCCCAGATAGGCAGAGATGCCGGTCTGCTCGGCGGCGTAGACCAGAGCGACTGTGTTGAATCGGTCCAGGGCAGGCTTACCAAACAGGTTCGTATCGGCAAATCCGAAATCAAACCCGGCTCCGGCGGCGACGGCCCAGTTGCCGCCCAGCGCACCTTCGAGAAACTTCTGATGCTCGGACTCGACCCGCGCGAAGGTCTGCAGGTAGGTGACATCGGGGCCGGTGAGGCCCAGACCGGTGATGGTATTGCCGTAAAAGTCCTTGCCGCCGGTGGTCAGCCGCAGGATCGCTTGGCGGTAAAGCTCGGCTTCCAGGGTCTCCAGGGCAAGAGCGAAGTTCAGCACCTTGACGTCGGCGCCGGAGCCGGCCTTGGTGGATGAGTTAGGGATCGCAACCGAAGTCGTGTTGGCGATCTTCGGATCAGCTCCGAAATAGAGAGTGGCATGCGTCGGCATGATTTAGGTACCTTTCTGAGTATCCAACGAAGTTATTGGATCACGAATTTATTGAATGAAGAACGGGCGAACGGCGTTCAGGACGGCTTTGGGCGTCTGCGCAAACTCGAACTCATCTGCGGAAACATCCTTCGCAGGCTGGCTGCCGCCGACGTCGCCGGTCGGTCCCGTGGGAAGGCCCAGGATATAGTTCATGCCGGACGAATGCCGCGCTTCGGTCGTGTAAATACTGGAAGCAATCTGCACCAGGGACGCATCGGTCAGGAAACCTGCCGCGCCGAGGTAGGCCGTCACGCCGGTCTCTTCAACCGTGCGGATCAGCTGCAGGATCGTTTTGAGGTCGGTTCCTGCTGCCAGGCCCAGATTGTAACCCTTGGGGTTCGCCGGGACGGCATTTGCGCCGAGCGCGGTCCGCAGGAAGTCGCGGTGTGCGGCTTCGACACCAGCATACTGCTTGAGATATAGGAATCCGACACTGCCCGCTCCGCCGGGGGTAGAAGTATCCAGGCCGCCATTCGGCACAGCCAGCGTGTAGCCGGAAACGTCGTTCGGAAGCGGGGTACCGATGTCTTTGCCTGCGGCAATGTTCAGCGCCTGGCGGTAAAGGTCGGCTTCCAGGGTTTCCAGGGTCAAAGCGTAATTGAGAACAACGGTATTCTCATTCGCGCCGGGGATCCCGGGGAAGTTGGCTTGGTCAGCGAATGTGGTCAGCGGGTTGCCGGGAGTGGTCGAACCGCCGCCCCCTCCACTGCCGCCGCATCCGGCGATCAGCGCGGCTGCCGCCGTGCCCAGTCCGGCTGCGGTCATACGAGCCAGGAATGTGCGACGGCTCACGGCGTCTCGGAGAAAATCAGGTGCATCGGTCATGGTGCGGAATTCCTTTCTGAGGGTCCCTGCCTAGGTAGGCGAATATCAGTACGCGCATATTATATCCTGATTGTACTCCTCTCAACCGCCGAGGGGATTAACCTGAGGTTACAAATCCCCTTTTAGGAAAATCACGTCAAACAGTCCGGCGAATCTGCGGCAGTCTGCAGACGCAAGGTATACTGAGTGCATGAGTTCTCAGCCTCCTGTTCTGCCGCAGCGTTTCCCCGGTGAATGCCTGCTCGCTCTACGGCGCGATCCCATCGCCCTGTTTCGGAGGGCTGCCGCCCGGTACGGCGACATCGTTCAGCTTCCCCTCGGGAAGCACCCGGTCTATCTCATCAATCACCCCGATCTGATCAAGGACGTTCTTGTCACCCGTCAAAAACAGTTTAAAAAAGGCCGTGGTCTCGAGCGTGCAAAGATGCTGCTTGGGGAGGGTTTGCTTACCAGTGAGGGGGAGCGGCACCTGCGTCAGCGGCGATTGGTCCAGCCGGCATTTCATCGGAGCCGCGTGGCGGCGTTCGGCGACTCGATGACGTTCTACTCCCGGCAGGCGGGAGAGCGGTGGCACGATGGTCAGACCGTCGATATGTCCGTAGAGATGATGCACCTGACACTGGCGATTGTCGGCAAAACCCTCTTCGATACGGTAGTCGAGGAAGAGGCCGCTGAGATCGGCAGTGCAATGGAGGAAGTGATCGCTCTGTTTCGGCTGCTGCTGCTGCCCCTGCCAGATTTTTTCGAGAAGCTGCCCCTCCCCGTGGTGCGCCGTGCGCGTGTCGCCCGCGCCCTGCTGGACGCGAAGATCAGCCGACTGATCACTGAGCACCGGGCTTCCGGGGATCGCGGAGATCTGCTTTCTATGCTGCTTCTCTCCCAGGATGAGGAAGACGGCGAGAGTATGACCGATGTTCAGGTGCGCGATGAGGCCATGACGCTGTTTCTGGCCGGGCACGAGACGACGGCTAATGCCCTGACCTGGACTTGGTATTTGCTCTCGCAAAACCCGGAGGCCGAGCGGAAATTTCATGAGGAAATCGACAGCGTGCTGGCCAGGCGTACTCCAACAATGGACGATCTTGAGGCTCTGCCCTACACCCGCAACGTCTTCGCTGAATCTCTGCGCATCTACCCGCCCGCCTGGGTCATTGGACGCCGCATTCTGACCGATTATGAAGTGCGTGGCTACGTTCTTAAGGCCAACTCCATCGTGCTGCCCTCACAGGCCGTGACTCACGTGGATGAGCGCTTCTTCCCTGACCCGCATCGCTTCGACCCGGACCGCTGGACCCCCGAAGCGGAGGCCGAGCGACCGAAATTCGCCTATTTCCCCTTCGGCGGCGGTCCGCGTACTTGTATTGGGGAGCAGTTCTCCTGGATGGAGGGGATCTTGACCCTAGCGACGCTCGGCCAGAGATGGCGTCCCCGCCTCGTCCCCGGTCACCGGGTCGTGACTCAGCCGATCATCACCCTTCGGTCCCGCTACGGGATGCAGATGACGCTGGTGCGGCGCGGCTAAGATATTGGTGGAGAGAGTTGGTATAATCTATTTACAGAAGGATAAACCATGGCGCAATTACAGCAAGAACAACCTAGCAAAGTCTACCGTGGGAGTGTTGAAGAAGTTTTTAGTCACCGTGGCGAAATACCTGCCGGTGCGACCGTAGAACTGAAAATTTTTGATACTCAGCCAAAGCCTGTCGAGGAAACGGCGACTATGACACTCATGCGCACGTGGCTGGCACAAGATGCGACGGAAGATCCAGTCCAACTACAAGCTGCTTCACAAGAACTAACCGAATTTAAGCGTAATATGAACCAGCCGCGCAAAGATGCCTTGTCCCGACTTCTTTACCCAGAGGGTGAGTGATATGACCATTTTTCTTGACACAGGACCGCTAGGCTTGATCACCAACCCAAAAAGGACACCGGAAACCATCGCCATGGCGGAGTGGATCTACGATATGGATGCAGCCCGGCACAACATAGTTGTACCTGCAATTGCCGATTATGAAGTCAGACGTGAGCTTATTCGCTCCGGCAAAGCCAACGGAATCGCTCGCCTGAACTCATTTAATGCAGCGGAGGCAGGGCGGCTTCTGGATCTGACTGCTACTGCTCTACTGCTGGGGGCTGCTCTCTGGGCGCAGGCAAGGAATGCAGGCACACCGACTGCCGATCCGAAAGAACTTGATGCCGATGTGCTTATCGCAGCGCAAGCTCTGGATATGGGCTTGCCAGTATCCGCTTTTGTTATCGCAACCGTGAATGTCGGTCATCTCTCGCTCTTCGCTCCAGCTGAACTCTGGACCGACATCAAACCCTGAACTGCCCCTAGATCAAATCCCCCAGCAATTCTATTGCATCCAGCACTCCCGCTTCGAAGACTCCCAGCACCGTGTCGATTTCTTCGCGGGTGATCACCAGCGGCGGCTCGAAACGGATGACTTTGGGATTGTTCAGCGTGTAAGCCGCCACGACCCCGCGATGCACCATCGTCCCGATGACCAGCTTGCCGATGTCGCTGTCGGTGAACTCGACGCCGAGCATCAAGCCTAATCCCCGCGCCTCTTTCAGAATTTTCGGGTGCTTTTCTGCGATTGCCTGCAGGCCATGCAGGAAATACGCGCCGTTTTCGGCGGCTTTCGCGGGCAGGCCCTCTTCATAAATCACTTCCAGGGCCGCCAGAGCCGCTGCGCAGGCCAGCTCACCGCCGCCGAACGTACTGGTGTGGATGAACGGGTTCTCGTGGAAGACTTTCCCCCAGATCTCCGCCGTCGCCAGGGTCGCGCCGATGGGCATGACACCGCCGCCCAGAGACTTGGCGAGGGTCATCATATCGGGTTTGACGTCCCAGTGGTTCACGGCAAACATCTTTCCCGTCCGCCCGAGACCGGTTTGGACCTCGTCGGCGATGAGCAGGATATGGTGCTTATCGCAGATTTCGCGGACGCGCGGGAAGTAGTCTGGGGAAGGGACGATAATGCCGCCTTCGCCCTGCACCGGCTCCAGAATCACCGCTGCGGTCTTGTCCGTGATGGCCGCTTCGATAGCGGGGGCATCGTCGAACGGCACGAAACTGCCGCCGGGCAGCATCGGCTCAAACGGCTTGCGGTAGACCTCGCGGCCCGTGATCGCCAGGGCACCCATCGTCTTGCCGTGATACGCCCCGACGGTCGCGATAAAATCCGTCTTTCCCGTCGCCATGCGGGCGATCTTCAGCGCAGCCTCAGCGGCTTCCGCGCCGGAGTTCGAGATGAACGAGTACTGCAGGCCGCCGGGAGAGATTTCGGCCAGCTTCGCGCAGAGATCGGCGAGCGGCTTATTCAGAAACGTCTTAGAAGCCATCGGGATCAGGTCGAGCTGCTTCTTGACCGCCTCTACGACTTTCGGGTGCCGGTGGCCGAGCGAAAAGACGCCGTAACCGCCGAGGCAGTCGATGTAGATATTGCCTTCCAGATCGGTGATTCGCACCCCTTCGGCTTTGTGCTCAATATGATCAAACCCCCCGACTTTTAGCAGGGCGACTTGGGTCGGATTGACGAATTTTTGGTACTTTTCGATGACGTCCTGCGTCACCGCTTCGACTTCAGCGGGGGTCATTTCCATACAGCTATTTTAGCGTAATTGGAGTGGGAGTGTCAAGAACTCGCCTCTTTCGAGACAGTTCCGAGTGGGGCAGCTTCCATCTCTGGCAGCGACGGCATCTCTTTAAGGAACGGCGAACGGGTCAATGCCCGCGTTTGGTGCTGCAAGGGCCACGATAGATAGACACGCTCTTTGGCACGGGTAATCGCCACATAGGCCAGCCGCCGCTCTTCCTCGATGCTGTCCCCGGCAAGCTGGGTTTTTTCCTCGTCCAGCCAGCGCAGGGAGCGGTGATGGGGCAGCATGCCGAACGCAAAACCGACGACGAACACGACGGGCCATTCCAGGCCTTTCGCCCGGTGGATGGTCATCATCTCGACGGCATCGCCCGCTTCTTCCTCGCCAATCGGCTTGTTCTGGGCCGCCACAAACGCCACGAAGTCCAGAGGAGTGGGGAAAGCGGCGGCGGCGGTGCATAGCTCTTCGAGGTTATCGAGGCGGGAGTTGCCCTCGTCTTCCACATGGCCTTCTTCGCGCAGCAGCCAGTCATCGTAGCCCATATCCCGGGCCTTCCGCAGACGGGCTTCGGCAGAGTCCCCGGCGAGCGCGATATCCCGCACCATGTCCCGGAAGTCTTTGGCGGCCAGCCCCTGCCAGGTCTTAAATTGGCCCGTTGCCAGCGTCTTGTACAGCGACTGATTTTTGAGGGCAGCCTGCGTTTCCAGCGCGGCGATAAAGGCCCCGCCCAGAAAATGCGTCGGCTTGCCGAAGGACTTGGAGGGGACATTCAGCACCCGCTTGACGGCCTCATCGGCGGCAGGGCTGTCGCGCTCGACGGAGAGCTGCAAAAACGCTACGAGGTCACGCACTTCCCGGCGGGCATAAAAGCCCATCGCGCCTTGCAGGACGTAGGGGACACCGTTTTTGACGAACGCTTCCTCCAAAGCCCGGGAGTAAGCATTCGTGCGGAAGAGCACCACGCAGTCTCGCAGAGCGGCCCCGGTTTCCTGGATCTGCTTCAGGGACTCGGCCACAAAGAGTGCTTCGGCGTCGGCATGCTCGTGTTCGTGCTGAGACAGCGGTTCGCCCTCAGGGTGCACCGAAGCCATTTCCAGCCGGTACTTCGCGTCGATTCCTGAGCACTCGATCAGCTCATTGGCGACCCGCACAATGGTGGCCGTCGAGCGGTAGTTGGTCGGCAGCCGGATCACTGTTCCACTGGGATAGGCCGCCCCAAACTGCCCGACGGTTGCCTCGGGGGAGCAGCCGCGAAAGCCGTAGACGGCCTGGCCGACATCCCCGACGATGAAGATATTGGAATGCGCGGCGGAAAGCAGCCGGGCGATCTCCCACTGCACTGACGACGTATCCTGGGTCTCGTCGATGCAAAGATACTGGAAGAACTGCTGATACTTCTGCCGGATGGCAGGCTGCTCCTGAAGCAGCTTCAGGGCTTCGATCAGCAGGTCATCAAAGTCTAAACGCCGGGACGGCTTCTTCGCGAGGATATCGAATTTCGCCTGCTTCGCCTGTTCGTAGCACCGCCAGAACTTGGCGAGTATCTGGATACTGGGATCCGCCCAGAGCGGCTCGTGGGCACGGAAGGCGGCTTCGGCTTCTTCCACCTGAAATCCACGGTTCTTGACGGCGGAGACGGCGGAGAGTGCTCCTTTGGGGTCATAGGCCACATTCAGGCCGAAGGGAGGCGAGGGCAGCCCGCGTGCCATCCAGTCCTTGTCACCCAGAATGGCTTTTGCGACCCGAATTTGCCAGTTTTCGTCGGCGAGCTGAAAGTAGCCTGCTTTGCCAAAGAGATGCGCCCACTCGAACTTGAGGATCCGCAGGCAGTGCGAGTGGAATGTGCCGATCCACATCTTCTCGACAATCGCTTCACCGCCTTCGCCCAGCAGGGCAGCAAGGCGGCTGCCCATTTCCTCGGCGGCTTTCTTGGTAAACGTGGCGACAAATATCCGCTGCGGATCAGTGCCCCGGGCGAGAAGCCGCGCGACCCGGCGGGTCAGCACGGTGGTTTTGCCGCTGCCCGCCCCGGCCAGGACCAGGCAGGGGCCATCATCATGGGAAAAGGCCTGTATCTGCTCGGTATTCAGGCCCGCTTCCAGTGCAGGCAAGAGTGTGGCGGACCGGCTGCGGTGCAGGTCTTCGGTAATGGCTTCGAGGGTGGCTTGGGACATAAAGTGACTGACTTAGGAAAAGATAACTAACTTGGGGTGCGGGGCTTACGAAATCGCTGGAAATAGTTTACCACATCTTGTATGCAAGGACTGCAATTTGTAACTTGCACAAATTTCCTCCTTTTAATTCACAGATAGTCGAATACCCTTCGATTGACAAACATTCTTAAATTGAACCCGAAAATGCGCCTGACATTCAGGCGCATTACAGTATAATATATAGACTTAACAAATTTCGTGTGAAGGAAAAATGTGTGACAGCTAGGAACAGGTTAGTGGGGGTGTCGTTATTTAGTGGTTGTGGCGGGAGTGATCTTGGCGCAAAGCGGGCTGGCGTTGACGTAATATTTTCTAACGATTGTTTTTTGCCTGCAACAAAGACTTATGAGGCATTTAAGAGCATTATTGCAAATGATGAAACAGTGGTTAACACTAAAAACATTAGGGAGATACCAAGTTTTCCATCTTGCGATATACTAATTGGCTGCTACCCATGTCAAAGCTTTACAATGGGTGGCCCCCGACTACCAGAAAGTGACGATAGAACTAGTCTATATAAAGAATTCCTACGTTGTTTAGTACAAACAAATCCACGATACTTTGTCGTTGAAAATGTGGCCGGTATGCAATTACTTGAAAATGGTCGTTACTTATATGAGCAAATCAAGGCATTCAGTGAAGCAGGTCAAGGATATTTGGTTTCATTCTTATCTTTGAACGCAAAAGACTATGGAGTGCCTGCGGATAGAAAAAGGATATTCCTCGTAGGTGTACGCAGAGACATCGGTGCATATTATTGGTTTCCGAAGCCTACGCATGGGCCACTGAGTAAACTGCAGACACCATATGCTTCACACGGCGAAGCACTCATAGACTTGCCGCTCGATTGTACTGGGGAATACTATCATCCTGAGAAGGATCCATTTTCATGGTGGTTTATGTCAAGGAATCGTAAGCGTGCATGGGGTGACCCAGCATATACGGTTGTGTCTAACTGGCGACATGTGACACTTCATCCAGCATCCCCCACCATGCACATGATTTCATCTGATTGGCGTAATGGATCGAAACAGCAATGGGAATTTACACAAGAGTACGAACACCGCGCTAATGTCCCCAATCTGCCTGTTTTAGAACTGCCTCGCCGCTTATCCTGGAGAGAATGTGCCGTACTTCAAACATTTCCTGTTGAGATTGAACCAGAAGGATCTGTTGAGGCAAAGTACTGGCAAGTAGGAAATGCAGTACCGCCACTTCTGATGGAACACATTGTTCAAGGCCTGACATCAGGAGTTGGCTTGAAATCCACTATTTCACCGCAATATGTTTCTGAACAAAATTTTGACACTCATTTAAAAGCTATACAGTCTGCAAAGAGGGCAAAACAAAATATTTAATCAGCCTGAAGGCACCAAGCCTTTCAAGGGTATAAGGTGTGGGACTACACTAAAAAATATCTTCTCGCTGTGCTATAACTTGCTCTACGATTTTCTTGCTTAGACTTGTCTCAAATTTATTTAGCTTGTTTTTCAGCAAAAACATAAACCTTGAACGATCCATCATAACAGTTGCTATATTCGCCTTATCATGCCAACCACCATTTGCTTGTCTGAGCGAGTGTGGAATAAAAACAACGGTGCTCACTCCTGCACTCAAAGACATGAATTGCCGCCATTTCCTGGCGGTAGCGGTATATTGTTTCGTTTCCCATTCTTCCGTACATGCACATTGTCCGAATATCACGATGCGGTGCGAATTTGAGTCACCGGATGGGATCCAAGCCACAATATCCAAACCGCCGTCCCCATAATTCGGTTTTGGCAGATCCTTTTCTTCAATACTGAGTTTTTCTCCTAAATCTTGAGCGAGCTGATTAATGTTTTTCCACAAGTTTCCTGTGTAGCGACCCTCCTCTGTCTGACTGGTCCCAAAAATATGAACCTCAGCTGTATCAGCCAAACAAGATTTCAATACCTCAGCACTTAGTTGCTCAAAAGTTCGCGTCAGGACAGATATAGAGCTTTTGCAGTAACGTAAGTTCGCACACAGGAGTAGGAAAATATAAAGTTCCTTCTCGGCACTGAGAGTAGTTGTTACTTCAATGACGTCTTCAGCACCAGATAATGAAAATGGATAAGCATTGGAGAAAGAACACGAGCGATAGCTCAAATGCTCAAACCAGTCATTCACCCTCGTGACCCATTTGTCGTTCATCTGAGCAGGACCCAAACCGCTTATTTCTTCTTGATCCTCAATGCTTATGTCTTCACTATCATCTCCATCCATAGACACATCATCTTTGATAGTTCTTATTCGATCCAATATATCGCCTTTTGACAAATTTTGATCGACGCTGACTAAGCAAAGGATTTCTAAATAATCAGCCCAAGCATGAACATCATAGTACGATTTTGGCAAACTGCCAAACTGAGAAAGAGGTGACAAAATTTAACTCCCTATGCGATAATATCCTCTGCCTCTGTGATTTTCGAGGTCACGATCCTTCGCATATCGCGAGCGATTAGAATAACTTCGCCTAAGACTTCATCATCTGAAATTGTCGGAAGTGCTATTAGGTGCAGAGTTCCTCTCGCAAGTATCATTTTGTCCTTGGCCTGAAGAAGAGCACTTTGAAAAATCTCTGTTGGTGCTTCCGTTAGGTCTTTGGCGTCAACAAGAGGCATCCCACTTTGAAAAGCTTTGAGTGCATCTTCGTTCGCCACTATCTTGCTAAGAAATTTAAGGTTGCGCGATTCGCCTAGTCTCGTCATATTTTGATCATTTTTTTCAAATATCCACTGAGTCAGTTCCCTCAATGCGGGCATTTTTAAATCAGGAGTTGTGGGGTCGTCGCTGTCCAACCCTATGAAAGTTCTAATGTTAGTGTATGTAAAAGCTGTTGTTAAAACAGCAAAATTAAAAGTATCTTCATTGAGTCTCGGAATGTCAAAGAAATTGTTTTCTTCTATTCTATTGTAAACAGCATTGCCAGCAAGGAGCCTCGCGACATAGTCAGATTTTGTGCCAATGGTCTTAGCCAATTTACGGAACTGTACATCCAATGGCTGCTCTAGGACACCTTGTCTAAGCTGACTAAGATATCTAGCCTTCTGCAGTGGGTTCCACGCTTTTACACCGGTAATATGGCGGTAACTGAGGTGACTAAGAATCGACTCGCGGCTTGGATATATAACACATGGAAGTTCTGTTGGCTTAAATTTAGAGTCTGTGCTTACGAGTTGGACCGATGACTTATTGATTGGCGCAAGTTCGGGGTTGCTCAATAATTTGACTGATGCAAAGCGACGATTTCCCTCAATAACTAAATATTCGTCTTTTGCTTGTGGGTTAGGACATATGAGAAGTGGTTCACCCGCAAAGTAGCCTTGTTCTCCAATCGAACCCATCAGCTCAGTGAGCGACGCATCTTTTAACAGGTAGAGCAGAACAGCCTGCTCATCACTGCCCTTAATCGAAGTAGGCAGGCGTGGGTTCTGCGGGTCAAAACGCAAAACTTGCATAGGTACTAAATCAATGCTAGATGGGCTGTTACTCATATTTTAATCAGACTCATAATTTGCAATTTGTGGTAGGTTGAGTAGTTAGTCAAATATATTCTGTAGGTGTAACGAGGCAATTAGAACATAAAGTGATTGATCAGGGCTATGGAACTTACGAAGTTGCTGGAAATAGTTTACCACATTATTAGGTATACTAGGCTCCAAAAAACGGGAGTTACCTCATGAGCAAACAGCGGGATTTTATCGACGACGATCTAGCCGCCTGGATACGTCGGCAGCATGTGTTCTTTGTGGCGACCGCCCCGGAGGCAAATGACGGTCATCTCAACTGCTCGCCGAAAGGCGGCGATTGTTTTCGAATTCTGGGACCGACGGAAGTGGCCTACCAGGACTACACCGGGAGCGGGGCGGAAACAGTCGCACATCTGCGCGAGAACGGGCGCATCGTTCTGATGTTCTGTGCGTTTGAAGGCAAGCCGGAGATCGCCCGGCTGCATGGGCACGGCGAAGCCGTATTTCCGGGCGACGCTGCTTTTGACGAGATCGCGGGACACTTCCCGCCAAATCCCGGCACGCGGGCGTATATTCGCGTATCGGTCACACGCATCTCTACCTCCTGCGGCTTTGCCGTGCCGCTGCTGGACTTCCGTGAGAACCGGGAAACACTGGATAAATGGGCGGCGTCCAAAGGCGATGACGGCCTGCGGGGGTACCGGGCGGAGAAAAACGCTCGAAGCATCGACGGTCTTCCGGCGTTTGGGTCGAAATAAGAAAGCCCCCGTCCCAAAATTGGGGCGGGGGCTTTGTCATGCTGCCTAGTTTTTCGGCGTTTGGGTTCCTAATGCCTGAATCTCCGGCTGGGAGAGGGCACGGTTCCAGAGGGCGAACCCGGCGACTTTTCCGGCGAACGGTTTAGCCGTATCCCAGGGGCCGGGAGCACCGATGCGGACCACGTTTTCGGCATCCTCCAGCGCGACTGCCTCTGACTTAATCGCTTGGCTGTCTTTGTAGATCGTCAGCGTTTTTCCGTCGTAGGTCATCGTGATCATCTGCCACTTGCCGAGGTCGAACGGCACGCCGGTGGTGACATCCACATTACTGCCCCAAAAATGGATGCCGTCGTGGAACTTGATCAGGTAGCGCTGCGCCCCGCCGATCTCTGCCCCGGTCCCGAAGCCGGCAATGGCGGTCAGCTCGGCGGGCTGCGTATCGAGGTAGACGAACTGGTTCATCGTCCACGGGTCTTTGTAGCCGACCGGCAGGCCGGTGATATTCGGGGCAGGTGACCCGGCTTTTGTCCCGTCGAATACCTGCACGGCGGGTACCGAGTAGACAGGCTCGATCTTCGGAGCGATCCTGCTGATCGTCACCGCCTGCGTGAACGAGGCATAGAACGGCTTCAGAGCTTTCGCCGTGTGGTCGAGAGTCTCGCCCAGAGGCTGGGCCGGGACCGTTTCCGTGTTGGGGTCTGACCCCAGCGAGACGGCCAGTACGCGAACGCGGCTGTCTTTAGGCAGGGTAAACGTCTTAGCACTGTCGGGAACGGCGATGGAGTACCGGAAGAGGTAGCAAAACCGGTACGGGTCATTGGTTCCGTCGGCTAAACGCTTATGGTTCGCATACCAGGCGATCGAGGCAGGCTTGATGTAGCCCGGTGTCAGACCCGCCAGCTTGTTCGACCAGTCGTAAGCAAGCTCGGGGACTTTCCCGCGCCAGGTGCGGTTATCCCACTGGCCGACATAGCCGTCCCAGCTTTGGATGACGCGCGTCACCGGGCGGCCGTCTACCAGGAAAGTCGCGGGCGTATCGCCTCCGACCGCCGCCGCCAGCAGGGAGACGCGCCGGTTTTTACCGGGTGCCAGGTTCAGACGCTGACCGGCGCAAATGACGGCGTTCTTGCTGCCGTCCGCCGAGGAGCCGAGATGGAATGTCGCGCCGTCCGAGACCAGGGTCGCGGGCAGAAGCTCGCCGGGCAGGCTGGCCCCGTGGCCGTCGAAATCACCGCTGCCGGGTTTGCCTGCCGAGGCACTGGCGACATCCGTGTTGAACGGCAGAATCAGCGGCGTGCTGCGCGGAGCGGGCAAACGACTCGCCGCCGGGGCGATCGTCAGGGCGAATGCCCGGGGCCGGTAGGGATCCATGTCGAAGACAAGCTGCCCGTTCTGAACGGTGGCCGGTCCCAGGGGCTGCTCCTGTCCATTGATCTCCCGGGCTGAGAGGATCGGCGCGGCGAGGGTCAGATGCACGGCATGTGCGGGCAGCCCGGACAGCTCGTTGAAGCGAACGACCGTCTCTTTGCTGTCCTCTGCCCGTTTAAGGGCAAGAATCTGCACCTGCGGGGTGCTGACACGGGCCAGCGAGAACTCTCTGCCATTCGTGCCGCTATGCGGCGTCGTCTGGAAGGCGATCAGTGGCTGATTTAGGCGAGCCGCTTCCCACTGAGTTTGACCCGAGCGCCAATCTCCCGTGTGGCCTTCGAGAGCATAAATAAACTCGTTGCGTCCCCAGTCCTGCGAAGCCTGATGCTGATAGCCGCCGCGCACACCCGGCGTGTACAGCAGTGTCAATCGCACGGTGTTATCGTCGGGCTTGTCCGAGCCGTACTTGCAGTCATCCAGAACGGAGACGCCGTACTGGCCGCTCGTGTCGGTCAGATCGAACCAGCGGTGCGAGGGGACCTCATACTTCTTGGGGTCATTATTCCCGCGCTGAATTGTCCCCAGCTCCCAGTTATAAGTTGCCATCGGGTTCGAGACGGTCAGGGGGAACACGGCTTTGAGGGCTGATTCTTTGCCTTTCCAGTCGATCACCGAAGCGAACTCGACATGGTTCCCGGCGCTGCCCGAGGCCAGCCGGATCGTCTGCACAAAGTGCGAGCCTTCTGAATCGCGCGTCACCTGAAGGGCGACCCGTGCGGGGCCGTTTTCGACGATCTGGAAGGTCGGGGTTCCCGTGACATACGCCCGCGGGGCCTTCTTCTGGTCGTCCCAGTCCATATTCCATGCTGGGAAGCTGTTGGGATTCTCGTATTGATAGGCGAGTCGGGCCGGAGCCGAGAGCATCTCGCGCTTTGCCCGCTTGTCGTAGATACTAGCGACGTCGCCTGCGGCGTTCAGCCGAACTTTGTAGCGGGCGTTTTCCAGGCCCATCCGCGACACTTTCAGCGCGGGGTCCATTTCCGGTGCTTTGGCGGCTGGGCGAACTTCGTATACGGCAAACCCAACGGGCGGGGCACTGCCCAGAAATTTGACCGTCAGCGTGTTTCCGCTGCGACCACTGAGCTGCGAGGGGACTTCTTTGCCGTTTGGGCCGAACACGCGAACTCGGAGCGGCACGGATCTCGGAAACGTGACAGACGCCTCCACTATGTCCTGACGGATCGTAGAGAGGGGGTTATAGACCATCACGGGAACGCCGACAGTGTGTGTGTCCAAAGCGCGGGCCACGCCCCCAGCGGATTCCTGAAGGACTCCGGCAAACTCGTTGAGGGCGATGATCTGATCGTTCCAGGCGAATTCGTAGGCGGCAGGTAGAGCTGTCCCAGCCATGATGTCGTGGAACTGGCCCGGCAGGAAGCGCAGCCAGGCATCGTGCAGGCGGGACTGATCGTAGGGCGCGGCTCCCAGCCAGTCGGCGGCGACGGACGCCCGCTCGGCGGCGTCGGCCAGAACCTCGTTTTTGCGGTTCCAGCGTTTCATCGCCGCCTGTGACGATAGTGACCCGGTGGAGTGCTGCGTCAGCAGAATATCGCCTTTGTAGCGCGGCAGGGCGGCTTTCTGGGCAGGGGTGATGTCATTGAACATCTGCGCCGTGGTCGAAGGCAGAACGTGCAGCGGGCCGCCGCCATGAACGCTTTCTTCCATGCGGCGAACATCGTCATCACCTGGTGCTCCGCCCCGGTCTCCGGTCCCGTAGTAGCGGAAATCCGTGAAGACCCCAGACTTGCTGCCGTTGTCGTTCACCCGGTTGATCCAGCCCTTGTCGTGGCTAAGATCGCCTGGGACACCCTGGACGTACGCTCCGGGGTTCAGGGCCGCGACCACGGATTGACCGTCGGTCCCTTCCCAGACACCGACGTTAAAGGGGATACCGATGGCCGATCCCCAGGAAAGCTTCTGCGTGTTGAAGCCTGTTAAGCCGCAGTGGACGAAAATCGACGGCAGGGAAGCGGGAAAGCCGAAGCAGTCCGGTACCATGAATTCATTGCTCGCGATTCCGAATTCCCGGCGGAAGTACTGGTTTCCGTACAGGATCTGCCGGATGACCGACTCTTCCGACGGGATATCCACATCTCCCTCTTCGACGTTCGAGCCTGCCGGGAACCAGCGGCCGGCGGCGACATACTTCTTCAGCTTCGCGTAATCTTCCGGGTAATACTCTTTCATCATCTGGTAGCGGTTGGAGCCGGTCCAGTTGAACGTGTAATCGGGGTACTTATCGAAGAGCTTGAAGTTGTCGCGCAGCGTGTTCGGCAGGTACTCGCGAATGACCTGCGGGTAGCTCCAGCACCACTCCGTGTCCAGATGGGAATAGCCGATCAGGTACAGGGTCGGATCTTTGGAAAGATTTGCCTTAGGAAGCGGAGCCTGCGCGAATGCCGCCGTGCCAATCAGAGCCAGGCCACAGGCAGCGAGAAGTGTTTTAATTTTGCGATTGGGCATAAGATGGTTACTTTCTCGAGAGGTCTCTGCTTCTATTATAGCGTATCTTCTCAGAGAACGCGATGATACTGGGTACAATTAACGCAGGACGAGCAATTTTAAGGGAGAAGGTGCGATGGCGGCATCGGAAGATTTGGCGGAGACGGTGGATTGGATGGCGGGGATCGCGGAGCGTCGGATCCAGGATGCGATCGATGAAGGCCTTTTCGATAACCTGCCGGGGCGGGGCAAGCCGCTGGATCTGACCGAAAACCCCTTCGAACCGCCGGGTATGCGGGCAGTAAACCGCCTACTGCGGCAAAACAAAGTCCTGCCGCCCTGGCTGCTGCTGGAAAAGGAGATCGAAGCCTCCCGCGCTTCGGCCCTCGGCACGCTGGCCCGCTGGGAGGCTGCCGAGCCGGGCCTGGTAGGGTCACCGGATTACACTGCGCTGCGCTGTGCCGCCCGTGAGGCGTACCACAAGCATCTCAAGCAGACAAACGATCTGATATTGAAGTATAACTATTCCAACCCCTTCGCCTTCCGTGCTCCGGTCCCGCTG
The DNA here is from genome assembly GCA_025353925.1 of Armatimonadota bacterium. Taxonomy (GTDB): domain Bacteria; phylum Armatimonadota; class Armatimonadia; order Armatimonadales; family Capsulimonadaceae; genus JANXMY01. The sequence goes on along the minus strand of JANXNV010000173.1, from coordinate 27,540 downwards.
CTGACTCGTCGGCGGCTGCAGGAATTTGATGAGCGGTTTGGGGCGGATGAAAAAATCGCGGAGAGCGAGATTAGAACGGAAAAATCGTTATGAGCGCAGTGTGGCTGGAACGGGGCGGGATCGCCGTCGGGACGTATTTTCTCGCACGATTTGTCGGCAAGTGGCGCGGTGGGAACAAGGCTCGCGTGATGCTGACTACGCCGCTTGTCGATGTGGCCCTGCTCGAAGCGGTCTTTCACCCGCGCCCGAAGGACGGCGATGACCCGGACCTTCTGGCGGAGATCCGCGACACGCTCGCCCACTTGAACCGCCAGACCTACGCCGAGGAATTCTGGAGCCTGAACACGCAGCTTGTGGCCTTAGAGAAGACGCTCGGGCCGCCGCAGAAAGCGACCCTGCGGCGGGTTCTCCTGCGGCTTTTGACGGCGAATGACCGCTGGTTGCAATTGGTGGGAGCGAAGACGGCGGCGGAGCTGGGCCTGAAAGAAGCACTCCCGCCCCTGCGTGGTCTGCTGGAGCTGGGGGACACGCAGAAGTTCTCGGCCAGCAAGGCGGAGTACACGACGGCGGATGCTGTGGACCTGCGCTTCCGGCGCGTCTTGGAAGAATCCCTGGAGACATTGACACGGGAGACGGTGACAAATTGACACGGGAGACGGTGACGGCTTGAGCGCGAAGTTCGATTACACGCTCGACTTTCAGAACACGGACTTCCGGGCGCACCCCGAGCTGTACCGGGTGGGGGTGGGGGAGCAGGGGGTTCTGCTGGTGCAGCCTTACAAAGGTGAAATCCTGCCGCACTGGCGATTTGCGACTCCCGAGGCGGCGCGGGAATCGTCCGAGGTCATTTGGAATCTGTTTCTGGCATACGGGGCGGCGGGGGACTTCGTCGGCATGGACATGGCCCGCAAGTTCCTGCAAATGGGTATGACCCGGGCGCGTCGCTACGCAAACCACAAAGGCGGCAAAAAATATGACGGGCCGGTGCCCGAGGACAAAAAAGGGCAGAGCGGAGCGCATGGGCGCACCGTTCTGCCTTTTGTGGTGGATGCCGAAAAAGCCGAGTCGGCGGCGATCTTCCGGGCGAAGTGGGAAGCCGCCAAAGCCGATCCGACGTATCAATTGCTGCTGCAAACGTACCGGGCGCAGACGAGTTCGGCGCCGGCATTCAAATGCCGGTCTACCCGGAGAAAGTCACTCCGCGACTAGAATACTTCTTTCTGAACCCGTAGGGGCGCTGCTTGCCGCGCCCTCTTGCTTGCCGCGCCCTCTTGCTTGCCGCGCCCTCTTGCTTGCCGCACCCTCTTGCTTGCCGCACCCTCTTGCTTGCCGCACCCTCTTACTTAATTTTCCTCATGTTTGTCCCTCTTCAGTGTTTCCTAAAACAGCTTCACTTGAAGCAGCCGTTCGGCACTGAGGGCGAAAAACCCGGCGACGGCGGCGATCATGGCCGTCAGCCAAAATGTCTGCGGCTTTTGCGCTTCCAGTCTGCGGGCAGTGATCGTGGCGGCCTCGGGTGCAGTCTTCCGCAGAGCAGCCTCCGCGAGCGGGAGGCAGCATTCGCCGTACATAATCGGTCCGGCGATCCAGAGCGGGGAGTACAGCTCGACCCGCTGGTCGGCTTTACGGGCGCAGAGCTGACAGAGGCCGCCCGTGTCCATGCGCATCGTTCGATTAGCTTCCCGGTGTGTGTGATAAAACTCCGCGCCGCGAATGGGGGCAGCCGGCGACACTCTCTCCAGCGTATTTCCGCGCGGCATCGTACCTTCTTCCCTCGTGTAAACTTCCATGGCGATCTCTCCTGATCTTCTACAATAGTTGGGGGTAGAGTCTCTAATTGGGTTTATCTTACACAAGGGATTGTCGGCAGATGGGAGCGAGTTCTTTAGGGTCAGTAAAGCGGGAAAAGATTTAGTACTCCGGATTTGGACGCCGCTTTTCAACCGGCACGGCGGCCAGGTCCACTTCAATGCTGCCGTCTTTGAGGCGGGTCGGCAGGGAGGGCAGGTTCGGCAAGGCTTCCTGCGGGCTGCGCATCGTGCCATGGAGGTTTTTGCCCGTGGCGGCGAAGGCGGCTCCATGGCAGGGACACTCGAACTGGGTCTCATCCGGCTTCCAGCCGACCTGACAGCCTTTGTGCGTGCATTTAGAGGAGACCGCGACCACGGTGTCTTTCGTCTGGCGCGTGACGTAGAGCACGGAGCCGTCGGCGAGCGTGACTTTCTTGGGTGTGTTTAGGACGAAATCTTCGGATTTACCAATTGAGGTCCACTGCTCCGGGGCGGGTTCGGCTAGGGCGGAGGCGAGCGGCAGCAGAAGAACCAGCCCGGTGGCGGCGGCGGTCTTTAAAACCTCACGTCGGGAGAGAGTGCCGGGCAAGTCGTCAGGCGCATTTTTAGGTGTATTAAGCATAGTAGCTCCTTCTAATATGAGAGACGCAATATGGGAGGCGTTTTGTTCCAGTCCGTATTTGACAAACCCGGCGAAAAGTGCTATTCTTTTTCAAGAATTACTCTCCCGGACGAGGCTCCTCTTTTGGCACAACCGCTCGGCACATTTTCGTTTGTTTTGCACTCTCACATCCCTTACGTGCTGGCACATGGACGCTCTCCGCACGGTACGGACTGGCTGTCGGAAGCGGCGGCGGAGACTTACCTGCCCTTGCTTGATGCCTGCCTGCGTCTGGTGGCCGAGGGGTTGTCTCCAAAGATCACACTGGGCCTGACTCCGGTGCTGGTCGAGCAGCTGCGCGACCCCAGTTTCCAGGATGAGCTTTCGGACTATTTACGCGGTAAGGTCAGCGCAGCACAGGCCAACCAGGAGCATTTTCGGCGCGAGGGCAGCTACCATATGGCCTATCTCGCCCGATACTGGGAGGACTGGTACGGGCGGGCCTTGACCGACTTCGAAGAGCGGCATGGGCGCGATATTGTGGGTGCGTTTAAAGCTCTTCAGGACGACGGGCACATCGAGATCATCACGAGCAGTGCGACCCACGGCTATTCGGCACTGCTCTCTCAGGATACCAGCATTCAGGCGCAGGTGAAGACGGGGATACAGTCGTATGAGCGGCATTTCGGGCGCAAGCCGCGCGGGTACTGGCTGCCGGAATGCTCTTACCGTCCCCGCTACAAGTGGGCACCCTCGGTGGTCGTGCCGGATGTTCCCTGGGAGCCGATTCTGCGCAAAGGCGTGGATGAGTTTCTTGCGGAAAACGGGATCCAATACTTCTTTGTCGAGGGCAGCCTGCTGCACGGCGGGGAGTCGCTGGGGGTGTATGCCGACAAATTCGGGCCGCTGAAGGAGCTTTATAAGCAGTTCCAGAAGGAGACTGTCAAAGTCGAATACCGGCCCTACACCACTTACCATCCGTACCTGGTGGATTCCTCCTGCGAGGGCAGGAACCCGCCGCTGGCGGTCTTCGGGCGCGATTCGGCTACCGGTCAGCAGGTCTGGAGCGGCGAGCACGGGTACCCCGGCGATGAGTGGTATCTGGAGTTCCACAAAAAGTTCGTGCTCGAGAAAGAAAAGTCACTCGGCCTGCGCTTCTGGCGTATCAGTGAGAACAAAGCCGATATTGGCGCGAAGTCTCTCTACGACCCGCTTCAGGCGGAGGAACGGGCGAAAGGGCATGCCGCGCATTTCGTGCCTTTGGTCAAAGACGTGCTGAGGGCGCAAAACGACCCGTCGGCAATCGTCACAGCGGTCTACGATACGGAGCTGTTCGGCCACTGGTGGTTCGAGGGGCCGCAGTTTCTGTACCATGCCCTGCGCGAATTGGCTCTTGACCCGGAGGTGACTCTGCAGACTGTCGGCGAGTACCTGGAACACAATCCGGCGACCTTACCGGTCACTCTTCCTGAAGGCTCCTGGGGGGAGGGCGGCTTCCACTATATCTGGCTCAATGAAGAGACAGCCTGGTCCTGGAAGCTGGTCTACGAAGTCGAGGCCGAGATGTCTCAGCTGGCGAAAGACTATGCCAAAAACACCGCCGCAAAACCTATCTTAAATCAAGCCGCCCGCGAAGCCCTGCTGCTGATGGCGTCAGACTGGCAGTTCTGCATCTCGACCGGCGGGGCGAAGGACTATTCCGAAGTGCGCCTCCGAAACCACTACGATAACTTCCAGGCATTGGCCGGGCTGGTCCGGCGGGCGGGTGCGGGCGAAGAGCTGTCCATCGGCGACTGGAAGAACATCGCCGAGTGCGAAGCCCGCGACAGCGTCTTCCCGGACATCGAGCCAAAGTGGTTTGCGGCGGTGGAGTTTCCGGCGGAGTGAAGGAGCGAGGTGTAATATGTCGATCACTTTAGAGTTGCCGCTGGAAGAAGAACAGAGCCTGCGGCGGCAGGCAGAGCTGGCCGGGCGGGATGTCAATGAGTATCTGAGAGAAATCGTTCGGGAGAAAGTGTTTCTCTCCCCCGCTTCTTTGACGGATGAAGAGTGGGAAAGATTGGCGGATGAAGCCGCCGATATCGTACCGTCCAGCGTTCCTCCGCTTTCGGATTACGCCGTCTCGCGTGAAGCGATGTATGAAGGCAGATTTTAATGGCGACTGCGATCGATGCAAATGTACTCTTGCGTTTCTTTCAAAAGACTCACCCGCAACATCAGGTAATACGTGTCGCAGTACGTCGCCTTCGAAATTCGTCAGAACAAGTTTGCATTCTGCCACAGAGTGTGACTGAGTTCTGGGGGGTTGCATCTCGTCCGGTATCTGCGCGAGGCGGCTTTGGACTGCCTCCTAATGAAGTTAACCGGCAGGTTCGCATGATGGAAAGGCTCTTTGTGCTTTTTCCCGACACCTCTGACATCTACGCGGAGTGGCGGCGGCTCGTTGTGCAACATGATGTCTCTGGTGTTCAGGTGCACGATGTACGCATTGCGGCTTGTCTGCGGGTGCATGGCATCGCGCGGCTGCTGACGTTCAACACCAAGGATTTCGCCCGTTACTCAGGTTTTGTCGCCGTAGACCCAGAAAATATCTGATAGACCCAAGGAGATCGCACTGATGAAAGCCGTCGTCATGGCCGGCGGGGAAGGCACACGCCTCCGCCCGCTCACTTCCAGCCGCCCGAAACCTCTGGTTCCCGTTCTCAACAAGCCGTGTATGCAGCACACGATCGAGCTGCTGAAGCGGCATGGGATCACGGATATAGTCGTCACGCTGTACTATCTCGCCGATGAGATCGAAGGCTACTTCGGGGACGGCTCCGAGCTGGGCGTCAACCTTATCTACACGGTCGAGGATACGCCGCTCGGGACCGCAGGGAGCGTCAAGAAGGCCCAGGAGTATCTGAAAGACGATACGTTTATCATCGTCTCCGGCGATGCGTTGACGGATTTGGATGTGGATAAGGCCCTGGCTTATCACCGGGAAAAGCAGTCAGTGGCGACTTTGGTGCTGCAGCACGTGGACAACCCGCTGGAATTCGGGGTCGTCATCACTGATGAAAATGGCCGTATTCGGCGATTTTTAGAGAAGCCGAGCTGGGGCGAAGTGTTTTCCGACACGGTGAATACCGGAATGTACATTCTGGAGCCGTCGATCTTTGATTACATGGAGCCGGAGAAGAACTACGACTGGTCGCAGGATATTTTTCCGCAGATATTGGCGGATGAAAAGGCCATGTTCGGCTATGTCATGGGTGAATACTGGTGCGATGTCGGTTCGCTGCAGCAGTACCGGCAGGCGCAGTATGAGATGCTCGGCGGACAGACGCAGCTTCCGATTGAGGGCGCACGCATGGGCGGCGACATCTGGATCGGGGCGGGGACGGAAATCGATCCGTCGGCGCAGATTATCGGGCCGGTTTGTATCGGCAAGAACTGCCGTATCAAGGCGGATGCCCATGTCGGCCCGGAGACGGTGATCGGCGACAACTGCCTCATCGAAGAAGGCGCGATCCTGCAGCGGGCGATCATTTGGGACTCGAACTATATCGGGGCGCGAACGCAGATCACGGCTTCGACGGTTTGTTTCCGCTGCACGATCAAGGAAGATGTGACGATACAGGAAGGGGCGGTTGTCGGCGATCGGTGCCATATCGAAGGCGGCAGCACGATTCGGCCGCTGATCAAGCTCTGGCCGGACAAAGTGATCGAAGCCGGGTCAATGGTCACGATGAGCCTGATCTGGGGTTCGAAGTGGCAGGGGGCTTTGTTCCAGAACCTGGGGGTTTCGGGCATCGCGAATGTCGAGATGACCCCGGACTTCGCCTGCAAGCTGGGGGCAAGCTACGGGGCGTTTCTGAAAAAAGGCGCGACCGTGATCACGTCGCGCGACTCGACCCTGGTCTGCCGGATGCTCAAGCGCGGCTTGATTGCCGGGCTGGTCTCCGTCGGGGTCAACGTGCTGGATAACGAAGGCATGCCGCTGCCGATCACGCGGCACACGATCCGGTCGAGCAATGCCGCTGGGGGAATTCATATCCGCCTGGCACCTGACCAGCCAAACCTCGCTTTGGTCGAGTTCTTCGACAAGAACGGCATTTATCTCTCCACCAACGGTCAGCGCAAGATCGAGACAATCTTCTACCGCGAAGACTTCGGGCGCACCGATGCCGACGAGGTGGGCGAGATCAATTACGTTCCGCGTGCCATCGAGCAGTACAGTCAGGACTTTTTCCGGCATTTGAACACCGAGGCGGTGCAGAAGCGCAGCTTTCGGGTGATTGTCGACTACGCCTACAACCGGATTTCGGGTGTCCTGCCGCAAATGCTGGGTCGGCTCGAAACTGAGACGGTCGCTTTGAATGCTTACACCGACCCGAAGAAGTCTCCTAAGACTCCCGCAGACCGGGAAGTGCTGGTCAAAAGTCTCAGCAACTATCTGGTCACACTGAAAGCCGATCTAGGTGTCTTTTTAGGCGACGACGGCGAGCGCTTGACCATGGCGGATGAGACCGGAAGCGTTCTCTCCGGACCGGACCTGCTGGCGGTCTTTGCTTACCTCGTGTCCCGTGCCAAACCCGGTGCCCAGGTGGCAGTTCCGGTCACGGCTCCGTCGTCTATCGAACGGATTTTGCAGGCAAACGGCGGCGGGGTGATCCGTACGAAGACCGATGTGCGGGCATTAATGACAACCGCTGCCGAGAGCAAGCAGAGTATTGCGCTGGCGGGTGATATGTCCGGCGGCTTCATCTTCCCGGAGTTCCATCCGGCGTTCGACGGCCTCTTTGCATTCGCAAAGCTCCTGGAAATGCTGGCCCTCCAAGAGACGACATTGAGCCAGGTACGGGCCGCCCTGCCCGTCTATTATATGGCGCAGGAAATGGTTCCCTGCCCCTGGGAGGTCAAAGGCCGCATCATGCGAGTTCTGACCGCCGAAAGCGAGGGGACGAACACCGAGCTGGTGGACGGCATCAAAACCTACCGCGACGACGGCTCCTGGGTACTGGTCCTTCCCGACGCCTCCGAGCCGTTCTTCCGAATCTACGCCGAGGCAGCCAGCCAAGATGCGGCGAATGAGCTGGTGCATCGATATACGATGAAAATCGGCGGGCTGAAGACGGCGGCGTGAAACCGAGTAACAGAAATTGGGTGAAGTAATGACATTGACAGCAGAACGTTCGCTCGAATTGGTCTCTGCACAGGAAAGCGTCGCGCCATCAAGCCGCTGGAGCTGGACGCGAGATGAGTACCATCGCGCCTTCGACCTCGGTCTGTTCGGCGACACGCGCGTGGAACTTCTGGATGGAGAAATACTCATCATGGCTGGGCAAAAGACGCCGCATTTCACTTCTGTCCAGCTCGCAGCCGACTTACTTGAAGAAGCTTTTGGTGCTGGCTATCGGGTGCGTCAGCAGGGGCCGATAGTCCTTTCAGATAACAGTGAGCCAGAGCCGGATGTCGCCGTCGCGCCGGGGACGATCAACAATTACGCAGACCATCACCCAGTGCCCTCTGAGCTGCGCCTGATTGTCGAGATCTCCGATGCCACCCTTGCGCTGGATCGTGGCAAGAAGATGATTTCGTACGCGCGAGAGCGCATCAGCGAATATTGGATTGTCAACTTGAACAACCGGCAATTGGAGGTTTTTCGTGATCCTGTCACCGCAGTGAGTGGCTCTTTCTATAAAACGACGTTGATTTTGCTGGATGGCGATTCTGTTTCTCCTTTGCATGCTCCTCTCAGTAGTATCGCCGTCTCCGACTTGCTGCCGCCGAGGCTAATTGACACGCGCGAAGACTAAAGCCGAATGCTCTTCTGTGGTATACTCTTTCTCTAGAACTCATTTCCAATCTCGAATGGAAACCCCAGGGAAAAAGTCAGAGGAGAGTAAACGTGGTTGTCTGGAAGCGAACAGTGGCGTGCGGCGAAGTGTCGGAGGCGGTGGTTGGGCAGAATGTCACCCTGAACGGGTGGGTCAATCGGAACCGGGACCAGGGCGGGATCGTCTTTCTGGACCTGCGGGACCGTTCTGGCGTGGTCCAGATCGCAATCGACGGCAGCGATGCGCCCGAGGCATTGGCGGTCGCAGAAAAAGTGCGCTCCGAATACTGCCTCAGCGTGCGCGGAATCGTTCGGCCCCGTCCGGCAGGCACGGAGAACCCCAATCTTGCCACCGGTGGGTTCGAAGTAGCCGCCGAAAGCATCGAAGTGCTCAACGCCGCCAAAACGCCCCCCTTTCCTATTGCCGAAGACAAAGACGTGGACGAGATGCTGCGGTTGAAATACCGCTACCTCGACTTGCGCCGCCCGGCCATGTACGAGAAGATGCGCCTGCGCCACGAAGCCATTCGCCTGATCCGCGAGTTCATGTACGGACGCGGCTTTTTGGAGATTGAGACTCCGATCCTCACCCGCTCGTCCCCGGAGGGTGCCCGGGACTACCTGGTTCCGTACCGCCTCGAAGCCGGGCTGTTCTATGCGCTTCCGCAGGCCCCGCAGCAGTTTAAGCAGCTTTTGATGGTCGGTGGGATCGAGCGGTACTTCCAGATCGCAAAATGCTTCCGGGATGAAGCCCAGCGGGCCGACCGCCAGCCGGAGTTCACGCAGCTTGATCTGGAAATGTCGTTCGTCGAGCAGGACGATGTGCTGGAAGTGGTGGAGTCGCTTTACTCCGAAATTATCCCCAAGATTTCGCCAAAATCCGTCGTCACGCCCTTCACGCGTCTGACCTACGACGAGTCCATGGCACGTTACGGCTCGGACAAGCCGGACCTGCGCTACGGGCTGGAGCTGAAAGACGCTGCGCTGGTGCTGGCGAGCACGCAGTTCTCGGTTTTCCAGAGCGTTTTGGGCAGTGGGGGACAGGTGAAGCTGATCCGCTACCCGCAGGGTGCGGCTCTTTCCCGCAAAGAGATCGACGATCTGACGACCCTTGCCAAAACCATGGGGGCCAAGGGTCTTGCGTATCTGCTGATTACGGAAGAAGGCGTCAAGTCACCGATCGCGAAATTCCTCTCTGAAGCAGAAATTACTGGACTTGTCGCACTCGCCGAGGCCGTGCCGGGGGACCTGGTGGCGTTTGTCGCCGACACGCCGGAGGTTGTCGCTAAGACGCTGGATCGTCTTCGCCGGGAGATCGCGGCCCGTCAAAATCTGGCCGACCCGAACGTCCTGCACTTCGCCTGGGTGACGGACTTCCCGGTCTTCGAGTGGGACGAAGAGGATAAAAGCTGGACCTTCGCCCACAACCCCTTTGCCATGCCGCACGCCGAGCACCTGGAATTTCTCGAATCCGACCCGGCCCGCTGCCGGGCGTACACCTACGATCTGGTCTGCAACGGCTCCGAGGGAGCGTCGGGCAGTATCCGTATCCACAAGCGTGATATTCAGGAGCGCATCTTCAAGATGCTGGGCAAGACCGACGACCAGATTCAGGCCCAGTTCGGCCATATGCTGGATGCCTTCGACTACGGTGCCCCGCCTCACGGCGGCATGGCTCCCGGTCTGGACCGTTTGATCATGTACCTGACCGACGATGACAACGTCCGCGAAGTCATCGCCTTCCCAAAATCCGGCGGCGGCTTCGACCCTATGATGGATGCGCCCTCGGAAGTTGAAGAGAAGCAGCTGAAAGAGCTGCATCTGACGGTGAACTATCCGCCGAAAAAAGGGGAGAAAGTGTAGAGCTATGACAATCACTTTAGAACTCAGCCCATCGGAAGAAGCGCGGCTTCGGGCAAAGGCCGCACAACAGGGCAAGGAGGCGACTGCCTACGCGGCAGATTTGCTCAAGCGGGACATTGAGATGCCTGAAGCACCGGGTGTCGAAAAATACACGATGGCCGATTTTGTTGAGGCTGCAAAACGGGAGGGTATTACTCTCATTCCGCAGGGTACACCGGAATGGAGAGAGGCGTTGCGTGGCCTTGGGCAAGGTCGGAAGGGCGTTTCGCTTTCAATCGAAGCAACAAGCCGAGAAAGCATTTACGAGGATGATCAGCGATGACGCTTGCTGACACATCAATTCTGCTGCGACTGCCAAGTCCAATTGATTCCAGGCACGATGTTACTCAATTGGCTCTGGATGTTCTCGATATGCGAAACGAGCGGGTTGTCGTTGCTCGTCAGAACTTCGTGGAGTTCCGGTGCGTGGCGACGCGTCCGACTGCTGTTAACGGTATGGGGTTGACAGCGATTGAAGTCGAGGAAGAAATAGACCGCTTAGAGAAAATCTTCCCTCGACTGCCTGAATTGGATGAAGTTTGCGCAGAGTGGCGTCGACTCTGTCGCTTTGCAAGCGTTTCCGGCAAGCAGGTTCACGATACGCGCTTGGTAGCGGTCTGTATCTGCTCCCGCGTTCGGACAATTCTGACGTGGAACCCGAGAGATTTCGTTCGGTTCCTCCCTTTTGTTCCGGGTCTGGTTGTCGTGACACCCGATGAGGTCCGCGCTGAGTAAGCATTCGCGCCGCATTAGATCTGGCCTGAAAGGTTGCCGCAGTTCATGTTGACAGTGGAGAGTTTGGATATTCCCCGGTTTATCGCACGTTCGGATACGGAGACGGCGCAGCGGGGGCGAAGCTATTTTTTGCAGGGGCGGGCGCGGATTCGGCGGATTGAGCAGCAGTATGCGGAAGTCACGGTACAGGGGAGTCGGTTGTACCAACTTCGGTTCCGGCTAGTCAGCGATGGCAGTGTGGTCGCGGCATGCGACTGCCCGGTAGCCGAGGGCGACGCGGACATGATCTGCAAGCATAAGATCGCAGCGGCTCTGGCACTCCGCAACCACCTGATACAGAACCCGCCGGTCACCTGGGAGACAGTTCTTAACCAGGCACTCAAAACGCCGAACCGCACCACCGTGCCGGGGCGTTTCATCCTCTTTTTCAGCCTGCAGTCTCGCTCCGCTGCCTGGGGTGGGTATCCCTACGCCCTCCCGATCAGTCACTTTACCGAAGAGATGCTGCAGGATCCGGAGGCTCTGGCGCAGCACATTCAGTCCCAACGGCTCTCCGATCAGGTCAAGGCGGTTCGAAGCCTCGGTGATCCCCGGCGGTTCGCATTGGCGTTCGGCGGAGAGCGGGCGACTTTAATTTCGCTTCTCAGTGCCTTTGAGAACACGTATTCGTATTACTACGAGCGGTCAACGGATGTGAAAGCATTGCTGCCGCTGCTGGCGGGAGGAGCGGTCTTTCGGGGGACGGAAAACGATCCGTTGAAAACCCTGCTGTATGTGGCCGGGGAGACCGGTAAGCCGTCGCTGGATATGCACGAAGTCAACGGCGGCTTCGAGCTGCAAGGGACGGTACAGGTTGGGGGGGCAACGTTCTCCCTGCAGCCGGAGAAATCACAGATACTGATTGCGGACCCGCTCTGGCTGCTCTCGGACCGGACCATCTTCCAGGTCGAAGACTCCGGCGAAGTAGTCAAGACGCTCCTAGAGAATCCCAACCTCTCTATTCCTGCGGCGGAGACGAGTAAGTTTCTCGACAAATACCTGCTGCCACTGGCGGAGAAAGTCGCCGTTACGGGGCATACGCTCGCTTGGGATGAGCTGACCGATGCGGCTCCCTGTCCGCGCCTCTATCTCGGTGAGGAGGGCGGGGAGATGCGTGTCAGCCTGCGTTTCGGCTACGGCGACTTCGACCTGCCATACGAAAAGTCTCTGCCGATGACCAGCCTTCTGCGGAAGCCGGAGACGATGACTCTCGTGCGTATCACCCGTCGCCCGGAGACGGAGCAGGAGATTTGGAGCCGGGTCTCCGACTTCGGCCTTAAGCGCGGCGACGAGCCGGACCAGTTCGTGCTGCGTGCGCGGACGGATGTCGTGGACTTTCTGCTCAAACAGGTTCCCCAATTGACCGAAGCGGGTTTTGAGATCTATGGTGAGCGCGAGCTGGCGTCGGCCCGGGTCAATCGCAGCCAGCCGAAGATCTCGTTTCAGGTCTCGTCGGGTATTGACTGGTTCGACGTGGATGCCGTGGTCGAGTTCGGCGAGACTCAGGTGTCGCTGAAAGAGATACGCAAAGCCGTGCGCCGCAAAGAGCGGTACCTGAAGCTCGCGGACGGCTCCATTGGGGCGATTCCTGATGAGTGGGTGGAAAAGTATCGGTACCTGTTCGCAATGGCGGAAGACAGTGAGACGGGCCTGCGGCTCGCCGGGCATCAGCTCACGCTGCTGGATCAGCTCCTGAGCGAAGGCGAGCGGGTACAGGCGGATGAAGAGTTCCAGAACCGTCTGCGTCAGCTCCGCGAGTTTAAAGAGATTAAGCCGCATGCCCTGCCGACCGGTCTGCACGGGGAGCTGCGGCCCTACCAGAAGGCGGGCTACGACTGGCTGCATTTCCTGCATGAATACCGCTTCGGCGGCTGCCTGGCCGATGATATGGGGACGGGCAAGACAATCCAGTGCTTGGCGTTTCTGCAGTCGCTCTCCGAAAGCCATGAGGCGAAAGCTGCGACTCTGCTGGTGCTGCCCCGGTCACTGATCTTTAACTGGGAGCGTGAATCCGAAAAGTTCACGCCCAATCTGCGTCTGCTGAACCATGCTCACGCAACGCGGGCCAAAGACTTGAAGCAGTTCGATGAGTACGATCTGGTCCTGACCACCTACGGTATTCTTCTCCGCGATATTGAGATGCTGCGGCAGCACCGCTTCCACTACGTCGTTTTGGATGAAGCCCAGGCGATCAAAAACCCCGTGTCACAGTCCGCCAAAGCTGCACGGCTGCTAAATTCCGATCATCGGCTGACTTTGACGGGAACTCCGGTGGAGAACTCGACACTGGAGCTGTGGTCGCAGTTTTCGTTTCTCAATCCCGGCCTGCTAGGCACCCTGGAAACGTTTCGCGGCGAATTCGCCGGTCCGATCGAGCGGCATCAGGACGAAATGGCGGCGGCGTTCCTGCGCCGCATGGTGCATCCATTTATTCTGCGGCGCACGAAAGACCAGGTCGCGACGGAGCTGCCGCCACGCACCGAGCGGCTGATTTACACGGAGATGGAGCCGCCGCAAAGAAAACTCTACGACAAGATGCGTGACCAGTACCGGGCGCAGATTCTGGGCATCATGGATGCGGAGACCGAGAAAGAGGGCATTAATGATGCTCGCATGAAGATACTCGAAGGGCTGCTGCGGCTGCGCCAGATCAGCAACCATCCGAGGCTGGTCGAGCCGCTGACTAAGGCCGGCTCCGGCAAGTTCGATATGCTGATTGAGACGCTGGAAACGCTTCGGGCCGAGGGCCATAAAGCCCTTGTCTTCTCGCAGTTCGTGCAGATGCTGAAGATTATTCGGGAGGCACTGGATGCTCGCGGCATTCCTTACAGCTATTTGGATGGCAGTACGAAAGACCGGCAGAACCGGGTGGATACGTTCCAGGATGACCCGGCGATTCCCTTCTTCCTTATCAGCCTCAAAGCGGGGGGCGTTGGCCTGAACCTGACGGCGGCGGACTACGTAATCCACGTCGATCCCTGGTGGAACCCGGCGGTCGAGATGCAGGCGACGGACCGGACCCACCGGATCGGTCAGGACAAGCCGGTATTTGTCTACAAGCTGATCGCCCGAGATTCGGTGGAAGAAAAAATTCTGCAATTGCAGGACCGCAAACGGGCTTTAGTCAGCCAGCTCATCGGCACGGAGACAGGCTTGTTCAAGTCGCTCACGCGGTCGGATATTGAAGCGTTGTTCACCTAGACAGAGCGACTGAGAGTATGAAATGACGCAAGTACTAGGACTGTACCGAAGCGGACTGCAGCCGCTTCCGACGGAAAATAAACGCTGGCATCTGACCGGGGCGGGCCTGGATTCGCTGCGAGAAGTGACTTTGAAGATGCCGTCGCTCGGCCCGGATGAGCTTTTGGTGCGGCATGACGCCTGCGGGATCTGCTTCTCGGACATCAAGATCATCAATCTCGGGCCGGGGCATCCGCGTTTGCTGGGGCGGGACATGACTGCCGATCCTGTGGTCATGGGCCATGAAGTCGCACTGACGGTTGTTGGGGTGGGGAAAAGCCTTACAGATAAGTTCCAAGTCGGCCAGCGGTATATTATTCAGGCCGATGTCTACTTCCAGGGTCGAAATACCGCGTATGGGTACCAGCTCGACGGCGGCATGGCCCAATACGGGGTCGTCACTCAGGAAGTGCTTTCCGGGGACGAAGGCTGCTATTTGATCCCTGTCAAAGATCGCACGGGCTATGCGGAAGCGGCTCTGGTGGAACCCTGGGCGTGCGTTGTGGCGGCGTACGAATATCCAAACTACCGGGCTGGGCTTGTCGACGGTGGCCGCCTGCTGATCGTCCATGCCGGTCTGGAAGGGACACCGGATTTCGAGCCAGGGCATCAGCCGGCGACCGTGATTACGGTCGAAATCGGCAGCACGGATTTCACGCATCTGCAATTGGAGGGCGGCCGTTTCGACGATATTGTTGTTTACGGTACGCCGGAGGCGGAGTCGATGACCGCGATTATGGGCTGCCTCGGGGGGCGCGGTATTCTCTGCCTGGTGCGGGACAAGCCGCTGATTGGTAAAATCGCCGTGGATATCGGGCGTGTGCATTACGAGCAGCAACTATTTGTTTCCACTGATAATCCTGCGGATATCACCGCAGCCTATCGTCGAAATACACGCTCGGAGCTGCTGCCGGGCGGCAGGACCTGGTTCGCGGGTGCGGGCGGGCCGATGGGCCAGATGCACTTGCAGCGGGCGGTCATGCTGGAGAATCCGCCGAAAACGATTGTCGTGACCGACCGACACGCCGATCGGCTGGCGCGTATCTCGGTGCGCTTTGGCGATTTGATGACGGAGCGCGGGATCGAGCTGATCTTGGTTGATATGGCGGTCGGCGGCGACCCAGGGGCTTACGGTCCGTATGACGATATCGTGAACATGGTGCCAAACCCGGAGCTGATCGCCTCGACCCTGCCCCATCTGGCCGAAAATGGGGTATACAACATCTTCGCGGGGGTCGCCAAAGGAGTCGCGGCGGAGCTTGATCTAGGCACGATCCTTGCCAAAAATCAGCGGCTGATCGGAACCTCGGGTTCGAGTATCGCCGATCTGCGGCACACGCTGGAACTGGTCGAGACAAAGAAGCTTTCGACCAATGCCAGCCTCGCGGCAATCGGCGGCTTGACGGCGTTCCGGGATGGCCTCGCGGCGGTCAAAGCCGGACGATTCCCCGGCAAAGTCGTGATCTTCCCGCTGCTCGACGATTTGCCGCTGCTGTCGATCGAAGATCTCAAAGCGCAGCTTCCGACGGTGTACGCAAAGCTCGAAGGCGAAGTTTTCTGGACAGGGGAAGCCGAAGAGGAACTGCTAAACTTGAAACTGGGGACACACGCATGCGACTCTTGAACAAATCGGCCATCGTCACCGGCGCGGCCCAGGGCCTTGGAGAGGCACTCGCCCGGCGGCTGGCGATGGAAGGCTGCGATGTGCTGCTGGCGGACATTAATCTGGACAAGGCTCGCACCGCCGCCGATGCCATCGAGCGCGAGACGGGCCGCCGAACGGGGGCGACCCAGACGAATGTCGGCAATGAGGCTGATGTGTCGGCGATGGTGGACGAAGCCGTCCGGGCCTTCGGCAAGCTGGATATTCTTGTGGCGAATGCGGGGATCGTCCGTGCCCATGATATCACGGAGATGCCGCTGGCCGAGTGGCAAACAGTGCTGGATATTAACCTGACTGGTTACTTCCTCTGCGCTCAGGCGGCGGCCCGGGCGATGATTCCAAACAAAAGTGGGACGATTATCCAGATCAACTCCAAATCAGGCAAAAAAGGCTCGTTCCGCAACTCCGCCTACGCCGCTTCCAAGTTCGGGGGTATCGGCTTAACCCAGAGCATCGCGCTCGATTTGGCCCCCCATGCGATTCGGGTGAATGCGATCTGCCCCGGCAACCTGCTGGACGGAACGCTCTGGCAAGAATCCCTGTTGGACCAGTATGCCAAAACGCAGGGCTTGTCCCTAGAAGAAGTGCGGGCGAAATACGAGTCTCAAGTGCCGCTCGGGCGCGGCTGCACGTATGAAGACATCGCAAATGTGGCCGTCTTTCTCGCCTCCGACGAGTCCTCGTACATGACGGGGCAGGCGATTAATGTGACGGGCGGGCAAGAAATGCGCTGACGGCGCGACTTAGAACAGGAACTCTCCATGCAATTTTCACGCATCTTCACACTCATTGCCAGCCTGGCTCTTTTCACGCTTGGCTTTCTAGCACCGCACTCCGCTGCAGCCAAGCCCATCAAGCCGACCGGTATTCTCAGCTACACGGTGCAGGACATCAACGGCAAATCGGTTCCCCTCTCGCACTATGCCGGGAAGGTATTGTTGATCGTTAATACGGCGTCGCTGTGCGGCAATACCCCGCAGTACAAGTCTTTGGAAGGCCTGTACCAAAAATACAAAGGCTCTGGCCTGCGGATACTCGCCTTTCCCGCTAACAATTTCGGCCAGCAGGAGCCGGGTTCGAACGCGGAAATCCATCAGTTCTGCACCGCAAAATACGCTACGACCTTCGACCTGTTCAGCAAAATCTCCGTCCAGGCCCCGAACCAGGCTCCGCTGTATACGTTCCTGACCAGCAAAACCACCGACCCGAAATTCGGTGGCGAGATCGAATGGAACTTCGCCAAGTTCCTGGTAGACCGCACCGGCAAAGTCGTCGCCCGGTTCCCAGCAGGCCACGACCCGCTTTCGGCGGATGTGGTAGGGGTGGTGGAGGGGGAGCTGAAGAAGGCTGCGCGGTAATGCGGCGCGATAGTCATTGAGGCGACAAACTATGGAAGAACAAACCCTTTTAGAACTCGTCCATGCCCGCGTTCGCCTCATCCCGCCTGGCCAGGTCATGTCGTACGGTCAGGTCGGGGATGAGGTCGGCTGCTCGGCGCGGGAAGCGGGGTGGGCGATGAATCAGGCTCTGCGCGAGGAAATCCCCTGGCAGCGCGTGATGGGCAGTGACGGCACGCTGCGGATTGGGAAGCGTTCGCCGTCGCTGATGCACGCGCAGCGGGAGCTGCTGGAAGTGGAAGGGGTCACGTTTAAAGCGAATGGCTGCGTCGATATGGCGAAGCATCAGCTTGGGGTGATTGGAAAAAAAGCACTGGAGACACTGGAGCTGGGGATATAGAAGTAAACCATGAAGATGCACGACATCAGTCTGATGGTGACGGAAAAGACAGTCACCTGGGAGAATACGGAGCAGGGGTTCTCGAAACGCTGGGCGGCGAAGCTTGGCACACCGGGCAACGACTTCAATCTCTCCGTGCTGACCGACGGCACGCATACGGGTACCCATGTGGATGCCCCGCTGCATTTTATCCCCGGCGGAAAGAGCATTGAGGCACTGGATCTGAACATACTAGTCGGCCCGGCACAGGTGGTCGAGATCTTCGGGCGGGACTCGGTGACTTCAGCGGACTTGGAAGGCGCGGGGATTACGCCGGGGATGGAGCGTGTTCTGCTGAAAACCGATAACACGCGGCTGAAGCGTAAAGACAACCCGATTTTCGACGAAGGCTATGTCGGCCTCGCTCCCAGCGGGGCGCAGTGGCTGGTCAGCCACGGAGTGCGCTTGGTGGGGATTGACTATCTTTCCATCGGGCCGCACGGACCAGTCAACACGCAGACACATACGATTGTTTTAGGGGCGGGAATGGTGGTCGTGGAAACTTTGGTACTGGATGACATCGCGCCGGGCAAGTACACGCTGATCGCACTGCCGCCCAAGTTCCAAGGACTTGAGGGCAGCCCCTGCCGGGCATTGCTGATCGAAGGAGAACTCACATGAGCGACGAGCAGGTCTCGGAAATCTTTCTGAAGGAGATCGACACGGACCATCTGGAAAATGTCGAGGAGAATCGGGAGGCGGTTGAGTTCCGGGTCCGTCTCTCGGGGACACCAACGGATGTCTGGCGGCATGAGTTCGAGCAGTCGTACCTGCACATGCAGCATACGCTGAAGCCGCCGGTCCGGCTGGAAGGCGATCTGCTGCATATCATCTTTCTGCCGCGCTACGTCGGAGAGCTTTCCGGCTTCTTTGACTTTCTGGCGCGGGTGACTCGGGTCTCAAACGAAGAGGCCCATATGACGGCAGACTTGCATACGTCAAATGCTCAGGAGCGGCAGAAAGCAGAGTTTCGGGAAGCTTTGCGTTCGATCTCGCTGCCGGGGAGTTAGTCCGCGTATTCCATGACTCGTTTTGAGTCGCGGAGCATAACGCATGAAGTCTCTTCGGCAGTCGCGATATCAAGTGTGCTGCCGTCCTCGAATTCAAGCTGTAATGTCGTGTCGGCCTGACGGACGGCGGCGACCGTGCCGCCATCCGCGATAGTGAGCGTGGATCCGTCAGTCTGGATCGTCATCACCGAGCCGTCGTTAAACTGCACGGTGAGCACCGGGTCGGCGGTGGACGTCCCGGTAATCGTGCGACCTTTGATCAGGCTGGTCAGCTTCTGGTTTCGTGCCAAATTCTTGGTCTCCATTCCCCGCCGTTAGTGCCCCCCAGCGGCAACATAACCCTGTGCCTGAGCTTCTGACTCGGTGAGATACTCCCCTTGCTTTGTTTTGCCGTAATAGCGGGAACCAGGGCGAAAATATTTGCCGGACTTCAAGTTGACCCAGACTTTGCCGCCGGTATCGAAGCTTGCCGCCGTGGCACTTACCGGTACGCGGCGGTTGTTGTGAGAGCGGCTGCTGCCTTTCGCCAGCGGCAGCTGCGTGTGAAAATATTTCTGGTAAGCCGCGATCCAGTCCGTCGCGATCTCATGCTGGGCCGTCGCCAGATCGATATTTCCTTTGCAGACTTCCGAATGCAGCCGGTTTTCCAGTGCATCTTTGACGTGTGCATTCCAGGGCTGCGTCAAATACGACTGCGGCCACAGATTTTTCACGGAATTGGAGCCGCCAAGCTGCAGGCTGATCAGATGATCGATCTCATACTCGCCGCTTTTATACGACGTGATGCCGTAAGCCGCATACACTTTGCGCTTAACGCTGACCGGGACATTACGGACCTTCTTGCTGTAGCCGGGAACGCAGATGTCCTCTTTCGTCACCGGCAGCACCGCACCCGGCGTCATCATTGGGTCGGGATGCAAGGGTGAGTTCTGCTGGGCGGGGGCCGCTCCGGCGAAGCCCAGCAGACTGAGTGCAACGTAACAAGAGAGAACAGCTTTTAAGGCGTAATGCATCGGCGGACTACTTAGCTAGGCCTGCGGCCAATCGGGGTTTGCCCCAAATCGAATTGGGTCGATCTGGGAACGCCCAATCCCGGTCTCATAGGTATCGATCTTATCGTGCAGGCGCATGACGCTGCGCTCGGCTTCGCCCGGATCGAAGACGTCCCAAAGGGCAGTGAGGCGCATAACGCCCTGATCGTTCGGGATCTCCTTGCTGCGCTTCAGGCCGTTGTCGAGTGCCTTGCGGCCCGCGACGGTCATATTTTCCAGGACCGGGCCGATAACGTCGCGCTGGAACTCCTTCGGACCGTAAACGCCGGTCCGATAGATCGTTTCGGCGATTACAGGCCAGTTCGGGATGATATTCTGTGCGGGCATGGCGAAGTGCGAAATAACGTCGTGTATGCCCTGCAAAGTCTCTTCCGGGAAGTAATAGAGAAAGAGGCGAGCACCTTCCAGGAAGAATGCGTAGTGTGCGGCTTCGTCGACGGCCAGCAGCGTGCAGGCGCGAGCCAGCACCGGGTCGGCGGCACTCTTGCCGACTTTCTCCGACTCACCCCGGGCGATCTTGGCGAAGTTCAAGTAATTGATCTGTGTCGCTCGCTCCTGGAAGACCGTGTAAAGCAACATATGCAAGGGGTCATCCCAGGGCAGTGTCCAATTGTTGTTCCGGAGCTGCCATTTGTAGTGCTCGATCGCTTCCGGGGTGCGCCCACGCGAGAAAAGCAGGGCATTCTCCCAGGTGTTGGCGTGCCGTTCCTCCTCCGCGCCCCAGCGGAGCTGGAAGTTGGAGCGGCCACTGCTCTTGCGAACGATTTCGAGAATCTCGCTGGTGTAATCGGGGGTATACTGCTCGACTGCGAAGAAGCCTTCGATCAGCTGGATGACATCGTCGGAGTGGTCCTGCCGCAGATCGCGCCAGGCGAACTCCGAGTCTGGGTTCCAGTTCCGCATCTGCTGCGAACGGGCGACATACCAGCGATAAAGGCCCAGGATGGCCCGCTCAACCAGTCGCTCGCGCTCCGCGCGGCTCATCAATGCCACCGGGGCGTCTTTGGGCGCGTCTTCCAAAAAATCCGGGGGAGAAGCGTATTCGTATTGCTGGCTGGTCTTGCCGGGAAGCGTATTGACGGTCATAGATGCCTTTTCTAAATCTTTCGGGTAAATGCAGTTGACTAACAAGCAATGATACCCGATAGGGGCAAATTTTATTCGATTCGGCAAAAATCGCCAGTATGCGGTATCCTTAACTATAGAGAAGGAGAGAGTAAAATGATGTTTGCAAAAGTTCAGTGGTCCCTCGTATTAGCCGTGGGTTTATGTATGTTCGGATCTGGGGTGACTACCCCGCTCGCTGCGGCCCCCGCACGCGTGTCGGAGGCCGATTTTTCCTATGTTGCGCCGCCGGGATGGACGGTGGCTCCCTTCCCAGGGGCGAAGTATCATGTGGCCTATGCTCGCCCAACGGGCGGCTTCGCGCCTAACCTGAACTTCGTAGTCGAGTCAGCAGGCGTTCCACTCGCACGATATGCGCAGCTGAATACTCAGCAGATGAATTTGCACTTTCCCGGCTTCCACCTGCAAAGCCAAACCCCTTTTATTACGGCTTCCGGGCTGCGGGGGATAAAAATCGTCGCCCAGACTAAGCCGCAGGGTAAAGTGCTGCAGCAAGTCTTCTTCATGTTTTCTGGCCACGGGAGCAAAAAATTTGTCGGAACGGCTTCCACGCTTGCTTCTGACGGAGCAAAATACGACCGTGCAGTCGATGCCGCGATGAAAACATTCATCGTCAAGTGACGTACGCTGTCTTTCTACTGGTATTCCTAGTTGTTCCCATCGCAATGCTCGCGCTGACGGTCCGCCGCCGCTGGCGCGGGCGGCATTTGGGAGCGTGTGCGGCGGTCTGTGGGCTGGCTTTTGTGTACACGTCGCCCTGGGACAACCACGCGGCAAAAATCAAGCTCTGGACTTACGATCCGGTGTTTGCCCCGCCAAGCCATTTTGTGCTGTATCTGCCCTGGGAAGAGTACGCGTTCTACTTCGCCCAGGGTATCCTTTTGTGTCTGCTGCTGGTTGTGCTCGCGCGGTATCTCAAGCCTGATTCGAAGGGGCACGAATTATGAGCCATACCGCGTATTTGAGTTACGAATTGTGGTGGTCTTTGCCGGTGATCGCCGTGCAGTGGGCGGCTGCCGGGCGCGAGCTGTGGCGGTGGCGACGCCTGCTCTGCGCCGCCGTGCTGCTTGCAACCATCTACCTGGGTGCCTGTGACGCGTTTGCTCTAGGGCACGGCATTTGGCGCGTGGATCCGGCCCGCGTGGTCGGCATTTACGCCGGTCCGCTGCCCCTGGAAGAGCTGGTCTTTTATTTCGTCACGAATATCATGGCAGCCCAGGGGTTTGTGATGATCACGGGCTTTTTGCGGGAGCGAAAACTTGGAGTAAGCCGCAACAGGGACTGAAAGCGGAGGTTGTTTATGTCTGAAGGAAAACTTGCTGAAACTGAATCTATGTTTGCAGACCGCGAATCGATACTGCGGGCACTGGAAAAACTGAACGCCGATATTGGGTTTGTTCCCGATCACAGTGGGACAATTCACGATCTGTATGCACAAATGATTGCTGGAGGCGTTCGCCCTGAAGACAATGCTGCCTCCAGAGAAATGATTGCTTTGCGTTATCCCGAAGAGGGAAAATAGCATATGGTCATTTTATTATGGGACGCGAGTGGTCTTGTCAAACGGTATTATGCCGAAACGGGTTTGGAAACAGTAACGGAGATTTTCAACCACGTTCCACGCTCCCGAATGCAATTCACTATTTGGGGATACGCTGAGACATTTGCAATTCTGCACCGTAAACGCAATGGCGGACTAATAGCGAATAATGCATTCGTTCGAGCTATTTCTAAATTACAAGACGAGGTTGTTTCCAGTGACGGGTTCGGCTTGATTAACATTGGGGACGAACAGGTTCTTGCGGGTCTTGCCTACGTGCTGAAGCATAATTTGAACTTGAACGACGCCGCTATCCTAGCAACATACCTGCGCTATCAGAATAGCCTTCCGCCGGGTAGCCCGCCTTGCCTTCTAGTCACGGCAGACTTGCGATTAGTAAGAGCCTCTGAGGCTGAAGGGCTTGCTACCTTGAACCCGGAACGCTTTTCGAGCACTGATGTTGCTGCTGTCGTCAGAGGAACCACATGACTCAAACCAGCACCGCGATCGAAACAAGCAATCTGCGGAAGGAATATGGCGGCGCGGTCGGGCGGCCAGCTTTTACAGCCGTGCAGGACCTGTCGCTTTCGGTACCGAGAGGGCAGGTGTTTGGGCTGCTTGGGCCGAATGGGGCGGGGAAGACGACCACGATCAATATGCTGCTGGGGAATATCAAGCCGACCTCGGGGCAGGCATTTCTGCTCGGGCAGCCGGTCGGGAACCAGGAGGCGCGGGCACATTTGGGGTTCCTGCCGGAGAAGTTCCAGTTTCATGAGTTCTTGTCCGCCGAGGAGTTTCTGGACCTCCACGGGCGGCTCTACGGAATGAGCAAAGCGGCCCGGAAACGGCGCATTCCCGAAGTGCTGGAACAGGTGGGCTTGATCGCACGGCGCAAAAGCCGCCTGAGTGAGTTCTCCAAAGGGATGCAGCAGCGAGTGGGGCTGGCCCAGGCGATCCTGAATGACCCCGATCTGGTGATCCTGGACGAGCCGACCAGTGCCCTTGACCCGTTGGGGCGGCGCGAGGTACGTGACATCGTAGCGGGGCTGAAAGCTGCTGGGAAGACCGTTTTGCTCAACTCGCACCTGCTCTCCGAGATCGAGATGTCCTGTGATCAGGTGGCGATACTAAAGTCAGGCCAGGTCATCCGGCAAGGGAAGATTGATGACTTGCTGGCTGCGCCGACTGTCGTCAAGATGCGGGTGCAGGGGCAGACACCGGGGCTGATCGCGGCATTGGAACGCCTGTCACGCACGGTCGAAGTAACGGGCGACGAGATCGCGGCGACGATCAGTGAAGAGGGTGTGATCCCTGAGCTGGCCGCCACCGTGGTAGGGCATGGCGGGCGACTTCTGTCACTCGTGCCGATGCGAGAGACGCTGGAAGATCTCTTTATCCGGGTAGTCGAGAGGGATACGCCTTGATTCACGGCATTCTGATACTGGCGGGGCTGACAATCAAAGAGGCCATCCGGCGGCGAGTATTTCTGGCGGCGGTGGTCATTTCCACGCTCTATCTCGGGTTTGCATTCCTGCCGCTGCACCTGCATATCGGCCTGGTGGTCGGTTTAGACCTGCCGACGGCACTGAACAATATGGGCCGCATCTTTGCCTGGGTCGGCTGCGGGACGATCAAGTTTTTCGGGGCAGTCCTGGCGGTCGCGCTGTCCGCGGGGGCGATCACATCGGAAATCGACCGTGGTGTGCTGTCGGTGATCGTGCCGAAACCCATTCCGCGTACCGCGATCTACCTCGGCAAATGGCTGGGTATTAATCTTCTCCTCGCCATATGTGTCGTGGTCTGGGGGCTGCTGCTGGCCGGCTCGATCTGGCATCAAACGGGGACGTACCATCCGCGTATTTGGGGCGGGATTGCGGCGGCAGGTTTGTTTCCACTGCTGTTCACGACTCTGACGCTGTGTTTTTCGACTTTCGCGACTTACGCCCTCTCGTCGTCGCTCGCTCTGATCGCCGCCGGGGTGGCACTGGGCGAAGACCTGCTGCACATCCTTTCGCGTATCCTGGAAATTCCCCTGCTGGAGACATTGAGCCGTATCACCGGGTATGTGGTCCCGCTGAGCCGGATGAACCACTGGATCTCGCGCGGACTGGATGCCGACGGTGGGGGGATGCTCGGGATCGGGCATGGCCCGGTCGGCAGTGCCGGTTTTGATTTTAGCCTCTTCTTGGCCCGCCGCGATCCCAGCCAGTCCGCAGTTGTTGCGGCGACCTCGGAAGCGGATCTCCTCTATATTCTCCTCTACATGGCCGTGTTTTTCGCTCTGGGGCTGACGCTGTTTCAGCGGCGCGATTTGTAAAAACTCGCTAAAAGACGGATAGGGTGACAAAGCTTTCCTGCCGAAAGATGGGTAACGCTAGACTGCCGACTGAGTCAATTAGTCGCAGGGAATTCACGGACTTCGCATGCGCCGCACGCTTTTTCCACTCACAATCTCACTCACTTTGCTCTCTCTGGGTGTTTTTCAGTATGGAGTCTCTCTCCATCTGGCCCCGAAATCGCTTCCTGTCGCCGCGACTGCGCGACCCAAGATCGCCCCTCGCATAGGTCGGATCCGGTCTACCCCCGCGAAGCCCTCACCCGTGCTTTCGCCCGACATCTCTCCCACCGAGAGCTCTTTTAAGCTCATGCAGGCGGGCGGGATCGGTCTGATACTTTCCGTGTGTCTTGCCCTAGGAGTGACGCGCTCCGTGCTGAGCACGCAGTTTGCGACCGCGCAGTCTTTTCTCAAAGATGAGCGCAAAGCGTGGGAGAAGAAGCAGAGCGTTTACGATGCCCAGCGGGATCGCCTGATCGCTGAGCTGCAGGTGGCCCAGACGAAAAAAGATGAGATGGATACTCTGCGGCAGCACGCCTCCCGGCAGTTTCAGGAGTTCTTTCAAACGCTTCCCGTCGCCTGTTTTTGTTTCGCGCCCAGCGGCAAGATTATCCGCTGGAATGCTGCCTGTGAGCAGCTCTACGGGGTGTCGTCGGCGACAATGCTGACCTCGACACTCTGGGACAAGGTTATCTCGCTGGAGGAACGCACCGCCACCGAGGGGTGTGTCCGCCGGGTGCTGTCCGGGGAGTCTTTGATGGACATGGTCCGCCGGGACCGTCATGCGGGCGGCGTCTGCACGGTTAAGTCCAGCATGGTTCCAATGCATGATGCCGACGGCACGATTATCGGAATTTTAAGTGCGAGCATCGGCGTGGAACCTGTTCAAATCCTTGAAGCCTCGGTGCCGGAAGCTCCTGAAAGCCTGGAAGCGCTTGCAGCATTGGAGGACACCTGGGCTGCCATCGAGACGGCGCGGTGCGCCTTGGCCCGTCAGCAGGCCGAGAGTGCGCTGCAGCAGCCTTCTCTACACGATGCGGTGACGGGGGTCTGGGGGCACCGTTCCTTTCAGGAGCAGCTTCGCATGGAGGTGGAACGGGCGGCTCGCTATCACCATCCGCTTTCTCTGGTCGTGCTCGATCTGGATAATTTCGGGGTGTATAATCAGTCACTCGGATTTGAGACGGGAGATGCGGCACTCTGCTCCGTGGCGGCTCTGGTCAAATCTAAGATTCGTTCGGTTGATATCGTCGCTCGGATTGGGGCGGACGAGTTTGCAGTCATCCTGCCCGAGACCGGCCAGACCGGGGCACGGATGGCCGCCGAGCGTATCCGAGCCGGCATTGCGGGGATCGGCCGGGAGGAGCTAGCTCTCTCCGCCTGCGTTGGGGTGGCTGTGCTGACACCCGAAACGGCAAATTCGGAGATGCTTTTGCAGCACGCCCTGGAAGCGCTCAGCAAAGCAAAATCACGCGGTGCAGACTGCCTGGTTCAGCACGGAGAAGTAGGTGTGAGCTTTACGCACTGAGGCCCTCAAGAACCCTTCCAATGCCGAGCAGCCGCATAGCGCGTCAGATGCTCGACGCTGGTAAGTACTCGCGCCAATGTTTCCTAGGATTTAGACCCGGCCTTGAAAGGCCGGGCTATTCGGAGAAAGCCCCTCCGGGGCTGAGGGAAATCCTAGGTTACTTATGCACAGGGACCTAGAACAACAATTCTGGTCATGGATAAAAAATCCTACCGGACGAGTGGTTTTCGCTCATCCCTTTCTTGAACTCTTCCCACTCTGCGCCTCGCCGCGCGATCTCTTCGGGATCGTCCGTTCCAGATATTCGGAGACTGCTGCGCCTTCTTTTGCTGCCCCCTGGCTGACACTCGCTTCGACTTCGGGCTTAAGATTGAGTGGCATAGTGTTACTCCTCTAGGCATGAACCAAAGATTCTGAGATGATTGGCAGTGCGACCGTTTCCAGGCTCGATAAATCTAAATTTTTGCTGGCATGATCCACGTCAATACCACAAAGATGGCCTGCGTCGTCAAAGTCCAGAACGATGCCGGGAGATACTTCTCGAGATTCCACGCTCGTCTTCTCGCTGAGGTCAATGTAAAGAGAGTCTGTATCAGCATAGTAGTGAAGTTTCATTTTGATATTTCCTCAGGAATCGCGGTCGAAGAACGCATTGTGAAAAGTCTCGCCGTCCGACAGCGTGACTACGCGAAGGTGTTTACCCCACTCCAGTTTGATGTATGGACGTTTGCGAAGGACTTGCCCCTCAAAGTGAGAGGTTGTCTTCACTGCCCCACATCCCCCTGCCCGGTCCCGAGGAAGAACGCTTCAACGTTCTCAGGGCGCAGCAGGATCTCGCGCGGC
Source organism: Armatimonadota bacterium (assembly GCA_025353925.1). Taxonomy (GTDB): domain Bacteria; phylum Armatimonadota; class Armatimonadia; order Armatimonadales; family Capsulimonadaceae; genus JANXMY01. Next base: position 540 of record JANXNV010000173.1, on the reverse strand, counting down.
TTGACCCCGTCCTGAGTGCCGACGATCTGGCGGGCTTCCATGAACTCCACTAACCGGGCCGCGCGGGTGTAACCGATCTTGAACTTGCGCTGCAAGCTGGAAGTCGAACACTGACCCTGCAGTACCAGCCAGCGCACACACGGCTCGAACAGCTCGTCGGAGGAGCCGTCGTCGTAATCGTCCCCGCCCCCGCTGCCCCCGCCCCCCATCTCCGAGGGAATCATCGTGTAAACCGCTTCCTCTTGGTCACGTAGGTATTTGACTAAGTCTTCCGTCTCGCGCTCCCCGATGAAGCAGCCCTGAACGCGCAGGGGTTTGGCGGCATCAATCGGCATATATAGCATATCCCCGCGCCCGATCAGGCGGTCCGCACCGGGCATATCAATGATCGTCCGGCTATCGACCTGCGTCGCCACGCTGAAGGCGATGCGCGATCCGATGTTTGCTTTGATGGTACCGGTGATGACGTCCACCGAGGGCCGCTGAGTCGCGATGACTAGGTGAATGCCAGTCGCGCGGGCGAGCTGGGCCAGGCGGCAG
>JANXNV010000121.1 GCA_025353925.1 Armatimonadota bacterium | reverse complement strand
ACGCGGATTTTGCGCTCTTTAAGGTCAACGCTCCAGGAGCGAGCGAACGATCGCACCGCCGCTTTGGTCGCACTGTAGACACTGAAGGCCGGGCTACCCTTGGTCGAAGTCCCCGAAGCATTTAAGACAACCGCCGCGCCACCCGGCAGCTTGCGTCCAGGCAGGCGATCTCCGTTGACATAATTGCGAACCGTGCGTTCGTCCAGATGAAGCAAGGTGGCGGCCTGTTTGACGGTCAAGCGGCTGCGGAAACCACTTTCAAAGTCTTCGCCGCCTGCGCCTCATACTTCGGCTTGTAATCCGGGCACTTGTAGCTCTTGGAATACTCTTTTGGATTCTCGGCTTCGGCGACGAAGATTTGGGCCTGATTGATACCGCACTTTTCCTGGCCCCGGTCGTAGTTGCCGCAGTCGTAGCAGCGGCGCAGGATGGTCCAGCAGACGGAGCAGCGCATGCTGCCGACCAGCTCGACGCGCCCGCAGAGGGGGCAGTGGATGTAGGTCTCCTGGAAGCCGTATTCTTTGGACTTCAGAGCCAGCCGGACTTTCCGGTTGAACTCGTCCAGGCCCCGCTGCAGCTCGGCGCAGGTCGCCAGCATCTGGTTCATCTGGACGGCACTGAGGTATTCGATTACGCGCTCATCCAGCAGCTCGCTGAGCTGCTGCCCGACTTTGTCGATCGCCTTCATGTGCTGCTCGGCAGTGGCCGGACGGTATGGCTTCGCCTTTTCCTGACGTGCCCCCATCGTTTTCAAGAGCTGCTCGGTGACGGCCAGCGGGACGCGCAGGAACGCCTCGCGCTTGTCCGGGTATTTGACGATCGCGCCCATGATCTTCTCGGCATCACCGATGTTGAGCTTCTCAATCTTGATTTTGTCCACCATCCGCTTCTGCGACCCCGGATCGTGCGCCAGGGCGGCCAAGGCGCGGACATGGCCCTCCGTGAGCAGGATCTGGCCTGCGGCAGGCTCGCGCAGAGTCAGCTCCATCTGGATAAACGCCGGAAGCTCCAGCAGCTCCAGTGACCGGCGCAGAGTCGTCTCGGAAACGCCGAGCGTCTTGCCGCACTTCTCCCAGGACATGAACGAAAGCAGGCCTTGGATCGCCCGCGCCTTTTCAATCGGGTTCATGTCCTCACGCTGGAAGTTCTCCAGCAGGGCATCGGCGTGGGCGTCCTCATCGCTCATCTCGCGAACGATGGCGGGGATGGTTTTATTCCCGGCGATACCCGACGCCCGAAAGCGCCGCTCGCCCATGACGATCTGATATTTGCCCTTATAGGGACGGACGACGATCGGCTCCAGCACGCCACGCTCTTTGATTGAGGCGGCCAGCTCGTCCAGCGTGTCATTATAAAACGACTTCCGGGGCTGGTCCGGGTTCGTAAGAATCTGGTCCAGGGGCAGGTTCTGGACCGTCTGCGGCTCGGCTTGTTGTGTGGGGGCAGGCATGAAAATACTCCAACCTATTCGACGTTGACGTCTGGCGCGAGAATGGTGTGCGGAAACGCTCTATAGGCAGATTATCGGCAGAAGTTGGAGGAGAGAAGAGGGATGATAAATACGAGGAAGTGAGGCGAGAAGGAGCGAGTGGTTGAAAACCACTCGCTCGGTGAGGCACCCTTCGGGTGAAGGAGGCAGACTTCGACATCCATAGCACGCTTTACCTCGCGAGTGGTTTTTGACGGCTTTGCTCCACCACAAAATCCACTTCAAACGTTCGCTCCCAGGGCAGGCGCACACTGCCGGGCAGGAGCGTCAGACCCACCCCGATTCCCTGCCTCTGCAATTCCGCCAGCAGCACACGCAGCCGCCCCTCGATGAACGCGCACAAAATCGCCAGACCGGCTTCGTCGCCCCTGGCCGGCTCCGGACGACCCCAGAGGCGGACGGCTTCGGCACGGGCTTCCCGGCGCACCTGCATCTGATAGCCCCAGTCTTCCAGGAATCGATGGGTTAAGAAGACGTTTTGGGCCTGGGCACGCTCCGAATCTTCGCCGATGAGGAGTGTACAGGCGGCCTGGGCGACCACGACGCCCAGCGTATTCCCCGCTGTGTTCCAGGCTCCGTACGCGCAAAGTTGGCCTGGTGGAAGCGGGCAATGCTCCGAAAGGAGCAGCTCGGAAAGCAGAGGATCGGAGCCGTTGGGGTACGCGGCATCGGCGAGGGCAATTGGAATGCCCCGCCCCGACCATTCGGCGAGGGTGCCGAGAAACTGCTGGTACGCATCCGTGCGCTCAGCGCGGTCACTCTCGAAAAAATCCAGGCGGTAATCCGTGCGGCGCGGGGAGGGGGTGGCCACCCCCAGAATGATGTCCGCCGTCTCGGCACTGCCCGCGAGGATGCAGCCGCAGGCGGCGATCTGGCCCTCCACCGTCTCGCGCACCGGGCGGTCTTCATACGGGGCGACCAGAGCTTCGTCACCGGGCATACTATAGAGCGGCCAGATGCGCGGCACCTTCCCGGCATTCTCCAGCAGCACTTTCGCCAGCAAAGCCGACCCGACTTCATCTGCGCCCGGGTGCATCATCACCCGCGAAGCCAGGGCCGGGCCAATAAGTTTCTGCCAGCTTCGCAGCCAGTCCCGCTCCCGGCTGGGGAAGCCATACGGGCTGGTATCATCGGACGTCAGCCGCAGAGAAGTGAGCTGGCCTCGGGCCGCCATATCCAGCAGCCCGAGGCTGACCGTGTGGTTTCGCAGCCGCCGGGTCAGCCAGTCGGCTTTGATATCCAACGGCAGCGTGTTTTCCAGCATCGTCAGCTCGGCGATATCTGCGAGTTCGCCGCGTTCCGCCTGATGAGTGAGCTGCGCATAGCGATAAAACTTCGTGCCCCAGTCGGCCCAGTAGGTCGGCTCCTCCACGCAGTCGTCGCTGTTGGCGACCCGCGTAATCAGCGAAAACGCATGGACGGGGCAGTGGGCGTTGATCTCGGGCAGGGCGTTCAAGCGCGTCAATATCTGGGCGGCACTGGTTTGGGAGATGCGTGAGGCGATTAAATTGCCGCAGCCGAGAAATTCGCAGGAGACGATGGCGGCAATCGCGGTTTGGGCGGCTTCGCGGAGCCATGCGCTGACGGCGTCGACCGGTGCAGGCTGCCGCCCGAGGCCGCGGATCTCTTTTGGCGGGAGCAGGACAGTCGCCCCGCCGATGGCACCGAGCATTTCCGGGTAACGCGTATTGACGGGGCGCTCATCGAGCGGAACAAGAGCAATGGTAGGCAAATTTTTACGCATAGTCGGAAATCACTCCCGAGGCATCCCCAAAGCGGCTGCGCCGATAAGTGAAGCGTCCGGTCCCAGGGCTGCCATGACAACCGGGCAGGTCGACGGGCCGGGGAGGGCACGGGCCAGCAGCACTTTTCGGGCGGGATCAAGCAGCAGGTCGCCGAGGTCGGACAGGCCGCCGCCGATGACGATCAGATCAGGGTCGAGAACATTGACCAAAGTGACCAGGCCAAACCCCAAATACTCCCCGGTCTGCGTCACGGCGCGTGCCGCCGCACTTTCGGGGTCCCGCCGCGCTTCCTCGGCAATCGTGAAGCCCGTCACGGCGTCGTCGGTGCGGCTCGTCAGCTCCCGCCAGGTCTGGACCAGTCCCGGTCCGGAGGCGTAAGCTTCCAGGGTGCCGATCTCGCCGCTTTGTGCTATCCGCGCCGCTGGGTCCATCGTCAGCAGCAGGCTGCCGATCTCCCCGCCGCTCCCATGCGCTCCGTGATGCACCTGGCCGCCGAGCACCAATGCCCCGCCGACTCCGGTTCCTAAAGCGACATACAGGACAGTCGCCAGTCCCAAACCGGCCCCAAAGCGGCTTTCGCCAACGGCTAGAGCGTTGACGTCGTTGTCCACGGACGTTGGCAAACCCAGTGATGCTTCGAATGCAGCTTTGACCGATGTTCCCGTCCAGCCGGGCAGCAGCTCGCTGGCATAGAGAATCAAGCCCTGGTCGCAGTCCACCTGTCCGCCGGTCCCGATGCCGACGGCGGCGACGGGCTGGTCTGCCTGGGCGATCGATTGCTGGGCCAGTTCTAACGCCGCACGGAGAATATCTTGCCCGCCGGTCAGCGGGGTGGGGCATCGGCGCGATGCTCGGACATTGCCGGAGCTTGTGACCAGCCCGGCGGCGATCTTCGTGCCGCCGATGTCGATGCCGAGATACAAGCTCATGGTGTTTTCAGTGCCCTCGCAAACCGCGCTGCAATCTGCTGGGGCCGTGTGATCGCCCCGCCGACCACGACGGCCCAGGCTCCCACGTCGAGCGCGGCGCGGGCCTGTTCCGGGGTAGAGATGCGCCCTTCGGCGATAAGCGGAACCGTCAGCACGGAGGCCAGCCGCCGGACCAGATCCAAATCGGGGGCGTCGCTCTGCGGGCTGTAAGGAGTGTAGCCGGACATCGTAGTCGAGATGAACTGCGCCCCGGCATCCTGGGCGGCTAGGGCTTCATCGTAGGTGGAAATATCCGCGAGTACCGGCTTACCCGTTACCGTGCGGGCTGCTTGAATGGCGTCGGCGGCAGTCCCGTCAGGGTGGGGGCGACGGGTGGCGTCGAGGGCGATGATATCCGCACCGGCTTCGGAGACGGCGTTCGCCTCGACCGCAGTCGGCGTAATATAGACTTCAAATCCCGGCACCTCGACTTTCCACAGGCCAATGATCGGCAGATGAGTGACGGCACGGATCGCGGCGATGTCGACAGGAGAATTCGCCCGGATGCCGACAGACCCGCCCGCTTCGGCGGCAACGGCGAGGCGGGCCATGATGTCCGCGCCAAACAGCGGCTCCCCCGGCAGAGCCTGACAGGAGACAATCAGGCCGCCGCGCAGATGGGTGGTGAGTTCGGGGATAGTCATAGGGAGAGTATAGCACACGGGGCCTTTCACGGCCTCATCCCCTCCCGGAACCGCTGCGGGGTGACCCAGCGGGTTTGGTAGGTCAGCCAGTCCTGTTTATGCGCTAGATACACCGGGTCGTCGGCCAGGCGGCGGGGGGCAGTATTGTAAGCGGGGCGGGCATGGGCGGGCAGGGGCAGCACGGTGCGGGAGAACGCCGTATTGTAGTTGCCGTCTTTGACCCAGCCGTCACCAATGAGTACGTAGTCGCGGGTCCAGCCGGTCGGGGGCGGGGGCGGGGCAGGGAAGCGCAGAGCCATTTCATCTCCGGCATTCATGATGACATACCGGTCATCGGTGCGGGCCAGCAGGGGCCGGACATCGCCGAAGCGCGTGTAATAGCCTTCCAGGTCCAGCCAGCGCGGGGCGGTCCCGGCGAGGCGGGCGTAGTCGGGCAGCTCGGGGGAGGAGTGGCTGGCCTGATGCGTCGCGGAAAAGCCGCGATAACGCAAAATAGCTTCGGCAGGAGTCAGCGTTTGCGTGTGCTGAGGCGTTTTCGGCAGCGCATTCGCCGTGCCCAAGAAGTCCCAATAGATCTCCAGATTGGTCCGAAGCCGTACGGATCGCGGCAGACCGGCGAGGTCGATCAGAATGGTCTTATTCTTGCCTTCCGGGAAGCCCAGATGCGGGCGGGCGACTTTCCATCCGCCGCGCCCGTCGGGGACTTCGAGGCTGAGGTCATGCGGCGGGGCATGATGGCCCTGGCCGAGCGCGAGGTTGATGGCGCTATCCGTCGGGTGGATCCAGCCCTGCGCGACCAGCCAGCGATGCGTTTTCGCGGGTGGAAGCGGCCCGAGATCGAGCGTGACCCAGTGGTCGCGCGTGATGCCCTGGTAGTCGCCGATGCCGGTGTCCAGGTACTTGCCGTCACAGGCTCGCACTTGATCCATAACGTCTTTTCCGAAATCGTCGGTCGCGCGTGTGACCGGCACGGGCGGGGACATCACGTTGAGTGCCAGCGGCGGCGGGGGAATGGAAAACCGCTCGTCCACGAAAACGTCCGTTCCGACCGGGTGATCCACAGTCATCAGAGCGATCTGGTCGAAAAAGTGCGTTTCCCAGAGGTCCGCCGTGATACGGAGGCTATAGAAGCCATCGCGGGCCTGAAGCTGATCGCCGCGCACGCGCACCCAGTCCCGGGTCTGGACCACTCCGGCAGTGTCCTGGGCATTGATGCGCAGGCCGAGGGGGGAGCGCCAGATGAAGTCGGTGACGAAGTGCATGCCCTGCTCAGAGTTTTGCCCGGTGCCGTTGTCGGCAAAAAGCCAGGGACAGGAGCCGATGAGCCGCTCCGAGGCCTCGGCGACCTGGTTCGGCTTCAGCGTGAATTCGGCCTGCGGGGTGCCGTTGGTCCAGAGGATTCGGATGCCGTCGGCTTTGGGGTACTCGCCGAGGCCGAAATGCGTCACCGGCCCGGTGACGATCTGGCTCTCGTAGAGCAGACCCGCCCGCAGGCTGATCTCACTGCCGATGCCGTAGACATTGTTGCGCTTGTCGCCGCGCTCGGCGGCCTTCAGGCGAATATCCTGCCAGGCATAGTTTTTGCCGCCGCTGCTGATCAGCCGCACCGGCTCCCCGGTCGGCGTCAGGCCAATCAGGTCCAGTCGGCCATTCGCCGCCAAGGCATCGGCAGTGATTTGGCTGGCGGCAATCGGCGCGGCCAGAGCGGTCAACGCTTGCTGCGCACTGCCGAGAAAAACCTGTGACCCGCCGCTCTGGCCGGTGACGATCAAATCCAATGCCCCGTTGTTGTCGAGGTCAACCCAGCGCAGATGCTGCGGGCCATCAAACGTCCCCGGCTTCATTTCGCCGAGCTTAACGACGCTCCATCCGCCGCCGTCTTCGCTGCGCGATAGCTGCTCGATACCGCCCGCGGCACTCAGCACGACCAGCTTGTGCGTTCCGGCAGCGGACAGGGCAGCGATTTTGCCAAATCCCGCCGGGAGGGGCCAACTCGAAAAGACCCCGGAGCGTTTGTTTTGTAGGACGATCAAATCGCCCTTGGCATCCATCACAACGGCGTCGGGGGAGCCGTCACCATCGAGATCGGCCCAGGCGAACTGTGACAGACCTGTGGTCACGGTGGGAAAGGGGTGCAGGACGTTCCAGGTGCCGTCGCCGTTGTTTCGCAAAACGGTCGGAGTGCCCGCGTTTGTGCCGAGGACGAGGTCCAGATCGCCGTCAGTGTCGAAATCACACGGCCAGACCCCCGTGTAAGTGGCCGCGAGAACTGCAGGAGGCAGTTTGGACTTCGCGGTTACATCAGTGAACTCTCCGCCCGCCTCCTGATGGTACAATCGGAGGCCGCCCGCCCCGGCACAGGCGAAGTCCAGCCGGCCATCGTTGTCGAAGTCGAGTGCTGCGACCCCGTTAGGGTTTGGGGGCTTGGCTTCCGGGCCACCAGGGAACGGCAGAGACAGTGCGCCGACTCTCAGCGAATGTCCATCGGCGACCGCAAGCGTTGAAGCTGCTAAGGGAGGCGCAAGCAGGACATTTTGTGCCCAGCTCCAACGCCCCGGCGTGCTGGGGACGGCCAGGGCTTGTGCGGTAAACTTCAGCAGCAGATCCGGGGCAGCGGGAGTGACGGGTGGATTTGGCTGAGAGAGAAAACGTGTCAGCGGCACGCCGATCACGGTGGTGTCTCCCTGAATTTTCAGCAGGTCGGTATGATAGGGAGGGTACTGACCGAGCAGGTTTTCCAGGCCCTGCAGGAGCGGCACCGCAGAGCGCAGGTCGCCGTCAGCGATAGTCTTCCGGGCGGCTTTGAGTGCGTCCTGAAGCTCGGGGGTCCAGCCGGTGGAGTGTGCAGCCAGTCGGGCCGTCATCGACTTCACTGTTTCCGGTTGACCGGCTTTGGCGGCGGCTTCGGCCAGCTTGATCGCGGCGAACAGATTGTCCGGGGCGGCCTCGGCAATGGCTTGAAGCTGCTTTTGGGCTTCGGTCTCGGCACTCGGCCCGCCAAGCTGCAGCAATGCCTGCCCGAGAGCGTACCGTGCCCGCAGGTTGGCCGGGTCGCCGCTGACTGCTTGCTGGTAGGCTGCGACTGCGGCGTCGAATTTTCCGCTCTGGGTCTCCAGTAGGCCGCGCAGGGCGAGTATCTGGGCATTCTTCGGCGCAAGTGCTGAGGCCTTTTCGATCGCGGACCGCGCAGCTTCGGGGTTGTTATGCCGGAGGTAGAAGATGCCTAAATCCGCCCACGCCGCCGCTTCCCCGGGCGCGATCTGGGTGGCAAGCAGGAGGCTGGGCAGGGCGTGTTCGTCGTCGCTGACTTCCAGAGCGACGACCCCTTCGGTAAAGGTCGAAACCAGGGCGCGGTAGTTTTCCGCCGATGGATGCCCGCGCCGCCACAGGGAATAGCCGATAAAGACCAGGGCGAAAAGGAGGGCAACCGCACCGGCGATCAGTAGGCGACGCCGCCCGGAAGGGGACACAGAGTTCATAGGCGTGATGATACCCGATTGGAAGCCGCCGGGTTAGGCGTGAGGCACCGCCGCGCAAAGTCCGCCAGGGCCGCGCTGATTTCCTCGTGACATTCCAGCAGGCTCAGATGGCCGCAGTTCTCGATCAAGACCAGCTCAGCCCTCGGCAGGCGTGAGGCCATGCTCCGCTGAATATCCGGCGGCATATTCCGGTCACAGTCGCCGGTCAGCAGCAGAACGGGAAGCTTTAAAGTGGGTAGCAAGGGGCGTGTATTGTAGTCGAAGCAGGACAGTGCCCCTCGGCCCGCCGCCCGCATGGAGAAATGAGCGCACCGATCTGCAAGCAGGTCGTCCTGCCCCCGGCTTTCGTGCCCGACATGGGTCCCGAACATCAGCGCGGCGTGAATACAGCCCATCTGCCAGGTCAGGCGGGCGAAGGCCTCGAATGGTTTCGGGAAGCGGCCCATGGTCCGGGCCAGCGGCTCCCAAAAGCAGGGGCGCATGAGAGGCATCCACCAGCGGCCCGTGAGAATCAAAGCCGCCAGCCCGATTCGTTCCCAGCGCACGGGCTTCGCGCCGCCCAAAGCCCGAAGTATTTCCCGCACACTGACCCACAGGCCGAGCAACGCGGGAATTGAGAATAGGCCCGAGAAGATACCGATCCACATAGAGTTTTACTCCAAAATAATTTGTCCTACCCTCGAAGCACGGCGCGGAAGACCAGCAGCAGGCTGAGATCGAACACCAGCCCATGCCATAAAATCGGGACGATGAGGGAGCGTGTCCGGCGATACAGCCAGTCAAAGAAGATGCCCGCCGCGAGTATCCCCAGCACCGTCAATTCCGCCCAGCCGGGCCGGACCAGCAGGCGCACGACCAGGTAATGCCAGCCTGCAAATGTCAGCGCGGTCCAAATCGTCCCGACGGTCCAGACTGCTTCGCCGGTACCGCGCAGTTCGTTGAGAACGACGCCCCGCCAGAACAGCTCTTCGAGAATGGCGTTCACCGGGACGAAATACAAAATCAGGGGCAGCAGCCAGGCTGCGCGGAAGCCGCGCCGGGTAACGACCGCCAGCACGCCGGGAGCGTCGAGCAGGGATTTCCCCAGATCTTGATACACCAGCAGGGACAGGGGCACGAGGATGACAAACCCGCCCAGCAGACAGGCCCACTGGGGGCGAGTCGGCGGGCACAGAGCTTTGCGCCAGAGCGGGTAACCCCAAATGATCGCAGGCAGGAGGCAGACTCCATGGTACAGGGCGAATGTCCAGAGGAGGCTGTCGAAGCGGTACATCCCCAGCCAGACGGCAGGCCAGGGCAGGAGAGTCAGCAGCACGACAACCGCGAGTCGGCGTCGGGCGAAGAGGGTGGGTGAGAGTAAGGAAGCCACGAGAGACGATAGCACACGGGGGCGGGGGGTGTCAAGAAGGGAGAGACAAAAAGGGGAACTCGCACCCCCGCCCATTTGTTTTAATGACAGGCATATGCTAAAATAGCTTGACTTGATTTACCCAACTTAAAAAGGACTTCCCGTGACAACCTCTAACACTGATACTATTACCGGCGAGCCGCGCAGCGTCGTCATCATCGGCTCCGGACCGGCGGGTTTGACCGCCGCGATCTATGCCGCCCGGGCCAACTTGTTTCCGCTGGTCATCGAGGGCGGGGCACCGAACCTGCCGGGCGGGCAGCTGATGATCACGTCGGATGTGGAGAACTTTCCCGGCTTTGCGCACGGCATCATGGGGCCGGATCTGATGGACCAGATGCGTCAGCAGGCGGCGCGGGTCGGCGCGGAGTTTTTGACGGAGAACGTCGTCAGCGTGGACTTTTCCCAGCGGCCGTTTCATATCAAGACTGATGACGACAAAGAGTTTTGGGCGAAAACAGCGATCGTGACCACGGGGGCGTCGGCGAAGTGGCTGGGGCTGCCGTCGGAAACGGCACTGTACGGCAAGGGCGTTTCGGCGTGTGCGACCTGCGACGGCTTCTTCTTCCGCAACCGGGAAGTGGTCGTGGTCGGCGGCGGAGACACGGCGTTGGAAGAGGCGAACTATCTGTCCCGCATGGCCTCGAAAGTGACCATCGTGCATCGGCGGGATACCCTGCGGGCGTCGCACATCATGCAGCAGCGGGCATTCGATAATCCCAAGATCGAGTTTGTCTGGGACAGTGCGATCACGCAGATCCATGATCCCGCCGCCGGGAAAGTGACGGGGCTGACCCTGCACAACCTCAAGACCGACGAAGACAGCTTTTTCCCGACGGAGGGCATCTTTATCGCTATCGGGCACACGCCGAACACGAAGCTCTTCGAAGGGCATCTGGCGATGGACCCGCAGGGCTACATCGTGACTACTCCGGGCCGCCCGCTGACTAATATCCCCGGCGTCTTCGCGGCAGGCGATGTCCAGGATACCATGTACAAGCAGGCCGTCACGGCGGCGGGCAGCGGCTGCCAGGCGGCGATGGACGCCGAGCGGTTCCTGGAAGAGGAAGATCACTAGGCGTCAAAAAAACGTGGGAGTTCACTCCCACGCCTTTGCCCCGTCTGTTAGCGTCATGCCGCCAGTGGCACCAGCAGCGGGTCGCTGTCGGGCGCGGGGGTGCCGAACCTTCGTTCCCGGGATGACATCATTTCGAGAAACGCCGCGACGATCTCCGGGTCGAGATGAGTCCCGGACAGATTACGCAGGTGGGCAAGCACCTGAGCTTCCGGCCAGCTTCCCCGGTACGGGCGGTCCGAGCGCAGGGCATCCCAGATATCGACAATCGCGAAGAGGCGGGCGGCGAGAGGGATTTCTTCTCCCTTCAGACCCTGCGGGTACCCGGTGCCGTCCCATTTCTCGTGGTGGCAGAGGGGAATATCCAGGGCCGGGCGTAGGAACCTGATCGGCGCGAGCATATCGTACGCATCCTGTGGGTGGCGCCGCATCAGCCGCCACTCGGTGGCGGTCAGGTCATCCGTTTTCAGAAGAATTCGGTCAGGGACACCCATTTTTCCGATGTCATGCAGCAGTGCGCCGCGCCGGATATGCATCCGCTGGGAATCACCGACTCCCATCTTCTCCGCCAGGCGATCCACCAGGTCGGTGACCCGGCGGCTGTGGCCCTCGGTCTCCTGATCACGCAGGTCTAGTGCTCGTCCCCAGCCTTCGATGGTGGCCTCGTAAGCGTCGCGCAGCTCGCGGTTGGAGCATTGCAGCTCCTGGAACATTGTGGCACTGTCGATGGCGATGGCGGCCTGTCCGGCTAACACGACCAGAAACTCCCGCCATTCGGCATCCGGGTCCAGCGGGTGACGATGGAAGACTTCCAGCACCCCTTTGACCTCCCCTCTGGCGATCAGCGGTACGGCCCAATAGGTCAGAAACCCTTCGGCGTTCATCGCCGGGTCATGCGCAAACACGTTCGATAGCCAGCCGAGATCAGTGATTTGCACCGTTTCCCTCTCGCGCATGGCCTGGGCGGCGAAGCCGAAGCTGTAGGTCTGCGGAGGGCCGCCGGTCAGCAAGTGACGCAGCCCGCTTTCGGCGGCGTATTCCAGGGTCTGCGATTCCGGGCAGCAGAGCATAATCGCGGCGGCATCGACTTGGAGGTGCGCTCGAACCTCTTCCAGCACGATATCCAGCGTTGAGTTCAGGTTCGCACTGCCGATGATCCCCATGTCGATCCGGCGCAGGGCATTGATGCGCTGCAGCCGCCACTCCAGATGCTCGTTCAAGCCTAAAATCGTCTGCTGGGACTGGTGCTTCTCCGTGATGTCCTCGACGACCGCGATGGCGAACTGCGGCGTCCTCGAGGCGTCCCGGACCAGGGTCATATCCAGGTCCGCCCAGACTGTGTCGCCGTCCTGACAGCAGAGCCGCTTTTCGATCCGGTAGCCGTCGCTGATCCCTTCCTGCAAGTCCCACTCTTTTTGGACATTGTCCGGCGAATCGTCGGGGTGTGTCAGACGGGCGAAGGCCATACCACTGAGTTCGGCGGGCGTGTAGCCCATCATCTGCTGAAAGGCGGCGTTGCTTTCGGTCAATCGCCCGGTCAAGTCGACGCGCACAATGCCGACTCCAACGCCCTCGAAGATGGTCCGCATCTCGTGAATGCGCTCATTTTGGATCGTCTGCTCGGCGTGCCGCTCGCCGATGTCCTGGATCGTGCCGACGTAGTGCCGCACCGTGCCGTCCGGGCTGAGGATGGCGCGGATATTCTCGGAGACCCAGATCCGGGTGCCGTCGTAGCGGACGACTTGCGACTCGAAATCCCGGACGCTGTCCGCTTGGGACAGCAAGCTCCACATCTCCTCGCGCCGCTCGGCCAGCAGGGAAACGTCCTGGGTGATCAGGTTCTCCGGGGAGTCGAAGCCGTAGATTCGGGCCGCCTCGGAGTTTGCCCGCGTATAGCGGCCATCCACCGTCATTTGGAACAGGCCGATGGGAGACTGGTCCAGCATCCCCCGCTGCTCGGCTTCCCCGCGCCGCAGTCCGTCTTCCACCTGCCGCCGCCGCCCGGAGTCGGAGAGGACCCCGACCCAGTGCCGCTCGGCCCCGAGAAGCATCTGTGTCAGAACCAGCTCCACGAGCAGCGCGGAGCCGTCTTTCGGACGGGCGGAGAGCCGCAGGGTCCGGCTGACCGGGGCCGTCTCGCCCGATCTCAGCAGGGCCGCCGGGAAGTCGCGGAAAAGGATCGTCACCGATTGACCGAGAACGTCCTCGGCCCGGCAGTGGAAGAGCCGTTCCGCCTCCGCATCGAATGCCGACATGCAGCCCTGCTCATCCAGCAGAAACGTGGCGGCGGTGTCCTTGTCCCCGCCTGCGTGGGCTGTTCGGGGCAGAGAGACGCTGAGTGATTTAGGCACAGGAGTAGTCATAAGGGGCACTTTGTATATTTCTTATCGGTTGACTCGCCCGATTTCCTCAACTCTCACGGCGTCCCTGCTTGACAACAAATGCGCAATAAAGTCATACTTGCAGGAGAAAGCCACCCCGTGCCAAAACAAATGCTGAGGACGAAGAATGGATGAAGCCGCAGGCGCACGACCGGTACGCGCGAGGGTCGCGGTTTCCGCCGAAGAAAAGGCTCTGATCGAGCGCTGCAAGCGCGGCGATCTGGCCGCATTCAACGACCTGGTCCGCAAATACGAGAAGCAGGTCTATAACTTTGCCTACCGGCTCACCGGGAACTACGACGACGCCAACGATGTCGCGCAGGACGCGTTCCTGCGCGTCTTCAACGCCATCGGCAGCTTCCGCGGCGATGCGTCGTTCTCCACCTGGCTGTTCCGCATCACCACCAATGTCTTTTTGGATGAGCGCAAGCGGGCCAAAGCCCACCCGCAGGCGTCGCTGGATGAGTACCTGGAGCTGGGCGAGTCCAGTGTCACCCGCCAGATCGAAGATCCGTCCCCCACGCCGGAAGCCGTCCTGGAAGAGTCTGAGCGTGCCCAGCTTCTGTCGAACGCCGTCCGCGACCTGCCTGAGTACCAGCGGGCGATGGTCACCCTCTACCACGGCCAGCAGAAATCCTACGAAGAGATCGCCGAAATCATGGACCTGCCGATCGGCACGGTCAAAAGCCGCCTGAACCGGGCGCGTCTGGCTCTGAAAGAAAAACTTTCCGGCCTCCGGGAACTTTTCAACCCGTAGCGTCGTCAGAGATGCGAGCAGGCAGGGCCTGCGATAGTTTAGAAGTGAGTGAGGCTCTGCTGGATACGTCAGCCTCTCATTTCACCACCGAAGTTAGACCGGCATCAAAATGCCGGTTACGGATGGTAGCCAAATACCACTCGCAGACGGCAGCAGCAAGGCAAGGACGGAAGACCATGAAACTCGAACGGGCACAGGAAATCTACTCGGAATATGCGGAAGGGACGCTCACGCCTGCGCTGCGCCTCGCGCTGGAACAGCACTTCGCCGCCGACCCGGCCGCACGGGCCGACTACGACGCTTTCGCCCGTGTCTTCGCGCTGCTGGAGACGCCCACTGGCGGGGATGTGGATGTTCCGGTGGGCTTCCGGGCTAAGATATTGGAGCGGGCCGCCGCGGAGCAGGGCCGCCGCGAAACGACTTTCGCGCCGCGGCCCCAGCCGACCGGTAACCGCTGGTTCCAGACCGCCGCCTCCCGCCGTACGCTCGGCGGTACGCTCGCCGCTCTGGCCGCCGTCGCCGTCCTGGGCGTCGCGCTGTTCCCGCATGGAACCGCGAAGCCGCGCACGGATAACAGCGGCCTGGGTCCCAATATCAACGTCGCCCAGACCGTCAGCCCCGAGATACTGCAAAGCATCGAGGCGCCGACCGGTCAGGCTGCCGGCAGCCACCTATTCCACCTGCACCTGCCCGCGACGGTGCCTGCGGCGACAGTCAATGCGTACGTCGTGACCTCCACCGCCCAGATCTCCGACCCGTCCCGCCTGGTCGATGCCACCCACGCCATGAAGGATATGCACCTGACCAATCGCCAGGGCGTACAGATCCCCATCGCGCCGCTTCAGGCCCGTCCGGCGGGCAGCACCCTGGACGTTCTGGTCAACTGGACTCCCGACGACGCCGCCCAGCCCACCGGCTCGGAAGCGATCTTCACGCCCTTCGGGGCCGCGAACCCGTCCTTGGCGGCTCCCGTCAACGCCGGATTCCTGGAAGCCGCCCAGTCCATCGCCTCCCACTACGGTGTCACCGTGGTCGTCGAAGCCGACGCCGTCCCCACCCAAACCATCTCCCCCGACTTCTCCGCCCCCGACGCCACGGCTCCCCTGACGGCCCTGGCCAACGCGGGTGATCTTAAAGTGCAGGCGCTGCAGAACAACACCTACTACCTTTACGATCCGAGGCAGCCGCATTAGGGGATAGGTAAGACAGTGCGGGATGATTTAAGAGAGACCTCCTAGATAGGGGGTCTCTTTTTTTATTGGGTTCGATTTTATCTTTTAGACTCGACCTTTATCTCTGTTTTCTTTATTAAGTAGTTGAACGTAAATAAGTTAAACTATTCCATGTCGAGCCAACTGCATTTTGCTCTCATGTTGGACGTTTTCTGCGAGGCTGATAGTTTAACTTATTTCAGGTCAGGCACTTGTCAATGCAAATACAGTATAATGGCAGGGTGCTAGACATGAGATTTTCCGCGCGAACTTATGAGGGATTGGAAACAAATGAAATATTTCTTCTGCTTTTTGACATTTTGGACAATAGCATCTGCCGCATATGCGGAGCCTGATTTAAGCAAAATTTCCTCTGTCTACGATAATTACCACAAGATAACAATCGTGTATGCGCGAGAGAAACTCGTTACGGCTGACATGGGGATAGGAGCTTCATATTCCTACTCTGGACACACCATGCAACAGCCCCCAAAAACCGTTTTCATATGCCTCTTTGGTTATCACGATGATGTTCAATGGCAGAAGCTTACAGCACTTACTTTAGTCTACGGCGGTAAGAAGTACGATCATAAAGCTTTGTGTAGTCTTTATGGCGAAGACAGAGATAAAAGCGAAGACCTCGTTACCACAAAGTATTATGAAAGCAATTTGTTGGAAATGCCATTAGCTACGGCCAAAGAGGTCTTCAGCAGTGATAGCGTAACAATCACATCTGCTCCCGAGCAAATAAACCTAGTCCTTACTGCGCGGCAGATGGATCGTTGCCGCGAGTTGCTGGCAGCTATACCAGCTGTTTCCTTAACACGACCACCTGATATGAAGAAAGCAGCTCCTTCGCAAAATGGTTTGCCGGTGACGCGAACTATTAACGAAGCTTCAAGCGATGCCACGCTTGCGACAACAGGTACGATGCTCACCCCACGTTTCAGCGTGCGTTTTTTAGCCTTCGTCACAATATCAGGTAAGCAAGTACGCCAGCCCAATGCTGCGATATTGATAGCAGAGATGGCGGATGATCCGATTTTGGAAAAAGAGCCAAATATTACTTTAAACTATGGAGACACTAATCTCAATCTGTCGTCGAATGTAAATAAGACGGTAATATCTGACGATGGAACGAAAATGGCCGTGCGAACTTATTTGATCGCTTACAGTCGCTTCATGCTAATTTGCAGAGCGCAAAATCTTTCAATCACGGTCGGGGACACAACTATTCCAATTCCGCCCGGGAAAATGTTAGGGCTTCGTGAAATCGCCCGTCGTATACAACACTAGCCACGAGAAAATTATGATATACGAATGCGATCAGTGTCAGTCTGCGCTGTCACCCAATGAGACGTGTTGCTCAAAGTGTGGTGAGGTTTTTGAGGAACCCGTTCCGGCTGATGCCGTACTGCCGAAACGAGGGTTCAAGGCAGTGAGTGAAGATACACGAGATATCACAAAGGACTCTTCTCCTTCGCAAGACGCTGCTATTTTTTCTCCCAGCACAATGTCTAGTCAAAAAGCATATCCTGCTAATCCCTGGAATCAAAACGTCAGTGGCAGAAAATTATTAGGGATGATTATCTTGGTAGGTCTTGGGTTGCTGGCATTTAACAGGGTATTCCACAATGAAAAACCCGTGCCGTCATTGGCTACAATCCCGGCAAATGCAGTGTCGTCTTCATCCAATCCACCAAGCAGTGAGCCTGCGGATCAAGACACAAATGCCTCCGCACCTCCTGATAATATTACACAACTTGCCAAGGACTCTGAACACTTTAGTAAGGAGAGTGACTTCGATGTTGTAACAGGTGAGATCACTAATGTAGGACAAGAAAAAATTGCTAATCTCGAGGCCACTACCACTTTTTATGATAACAACGGCAGTGTAGTTAAAACCGCCGATGCAATGGTTGATTTTAATCCTTTGATGCCTGGGCAGACTTCGCCATACAAAACGATGGAAATTGATAACCCATTAATTAAGACGGAGAAAACAGAATTTCATAGCATGGGTGGCCCACTTATTCCTTATTCACTTGTAAGCAAAAGAAGAACAGATGCATCTGATGATTCAGGAAATCGAAGCATAGGTAGTTCCGACTCGGCTCGTGACCCTGTATCCGAAACAGCTGCGCTAGGCTCAGGCCTCAGTGACCGCCCACTCAAGCTTAACTTACTGCGAAACGCAACTTTGACCGAAAGCGATTTGAGAGGAAAATCACTGGCAGCTCTGAGTGTTTCTTATAACACGATATATGCTGTTCATGGTTACATTTTTAAGCGGAAATCTTTGCAGAACACTTTCAATAAAATGTCGTGGTACCATCCAAACTCGTCATTTGCCGAGACAGATATTAACCGAAGAGAGCGACAAAATTTAGCTACCATCAGGAGTTATGAGCGCAAAGTGTATCACTACTGAAGCGCCACGTTGGTGTCGTTTGACGCGATTGGTCGCAAGCGTCATGAAACCCAGCGTTACATTGCTCAGCAAATATGCTATAATTGTGATTAATATGGTCCGCCCCTCTGTGCAAAAGAAACCTCCGTTCTGTATCATACGGGTGAGCACTTTATTTGTTCCATCCCATAAATCCCCTGTAACACTCTTCAATTCCTGCTCTCTAAGCATATATAGGCTATTTGCTTAATGGTGTATAATAGGGGCGTGGAGGGGACTTTGATACACACTGTTGAAGCGACAATTAATAAACGAGGAACCGTGCCGTCTATGCCCCATCGCACGCTGGTCACGGTTTTAGATGAAGAGCCAAACAGCATCGAGGCTGCACTGCTGAGTGAGATGGCTTCGGCCGAGGATTGGAATCGACCCGAGGAGGATGCCGCATGGTCCCATTTACAGCGATATTCAAGTTAGGCAAGGAGTAATCGGATGCAAACTGCATTGAGATTGACTGGAACCGTCCAGCCAGGGGGCCGCGTCGAAATTATTAGCCCGCAGCTTCCGGCGGGAAGAGCCGTCGAAGTGATCATTTTGTTACCGCGCGAGGCTGAGGCGGATCGCCGCTCGGTGACGGATGTTCTCGCTGAGGCACCGGGGCATCTGGCCTTCCAAACAGCGGAAGAAGTCGATGCTTATATTCGGGAGGAGCGAGATGCATGGGAGCATTGATCCTGCCGCCTTCCGGCCCTGTTTACATCGACGCAAACGCTGCAATTTACGCAGTGGAAAAAATCGAGCCGTATCATTCGTTTCTCGCTCCACTCTGGCCAGCGGCACGAAGCGGCCGAGTTTCGCTCGTCACGAGTGAATTGACTTGGATGGAAACACTCGTCAAACCGCTGCGTGATGGTAATAGGGCGTTGGAAGAGTCGTTCCGGGCATTTCTGACGGCACGCGAAGTAGGAATGATCCCAACGACGCTCACACTGTGGGAGCAAGCGGCCCGCCTGCGTGGTCTAGGTTTGAAGACCCCGGATGCACTTCACGCCGCCACAGGATTGGCTATGGGTTGCGTACTTTTTCTGACCAATGATGATGGCTTCCTGCGAGTCCCTGGTCTGCGGGTTACCGTGCTGCACACCGCTATCAACTCATAACGGGTACTCCTCGGGATTGAAATCTGCTGCCCCCCCCAAATCCCCCGAAACATTAGTCTCTTTTCATACTCTATTTGCATGGAGACTACTTTCCTCATGCGTTTTCGCGCTCACACACATTCCATTCGCGCTCTGATCGGGGCGGCGTTCCTGCCAACACTGCTTCTCGGCCTGCTCACGAATGGTCCGGTCTTGGCCCAGGTGGTGCGGGGGGAGGATGTGTGTTTGGGGAATGACACGCCGGGGCCGTTTGGGCTGTCGTGGAACCATGTGGCGGCGGGGTCGGAGCGGGTTTCGATCAATGGGCTGGCGCAGCTGCGCGGGCTGGATTACACGCTGGATGCGGACAGCGGGACGGTGACTTTTATGCGGAATTTGCCGTCGCGGTCGGCGGCGTCGATTTCGTATGCCTACGATCCAGAGGCGGCGCGGCGGGCCGGGGGCGGGCAGTCGGTGCCGCTGAGGGTGGATCTGGTGCGCAGCGATCGCGGCAGCCTGTCGTTTTTAGCGTTGGGGAAGATGGGCGAGGCGGCGCGAGGGGATTTGACCGTCGGGGTCGGCCTCGGCTGGCACCCGAGCAGCACGGCGGAGGTGGCGACTCACTTCTACTTTGCGCCGATGGCGGCGGCATCGGCGGATGGCAGCAGCCTGCCCGCGGAGAAGCGAACGGGGCTGTCGGTCTCCGGGTCGGCGGGGGCGGGAGCGTGGGGGCTGTTTTCGTTCGGGTTTGCCCGGGCAGGGGTCAGCCTGGGCGATACCGGTGACGGGGGGCTGTCAGCGGGTCGGCAGAGTCTGAATTTGAGCAGCCGGTTTACCGCGGGGCAGACACTCACGGCACAGGTCAGCTACGCGCAGACGAAGGCGGCGGACGACGCCTCGGCCCCGGCGTCGGAGCGGACCGGGCTGGCACTCACGCTGACACCGAGCGACCGGATTCAGATGTCGGCGAATATTGCCCGAAACGATATCACCGGCGATGCGGCGAGTGCCGTACAGACGGTGGACCTGTCGGTGTCGGCCCAGCCGAGCGCGAAGATGCAGGTCAATGCGACCTACAGCGGCAAGGATGCGTTTGGAACGGCGGGGGACAGCGCGGCAATCGCGCTGCAAAGCGTTTTAACGCCGAACCGGAAGATTTCACTCGAAACGTGGGCAGGGCAGAGCAAACGGGTCGGGTTGACTACCAATAGCCAGTCCGTGGGGCTGTCGCTGAGTCCGGCATCGACGCTGCAGTTCCAGGCGGGGCTGGCCCTGCGGCAGCGCGAAGAAAGCGGCAAAGAGCGGCTAGGCCTATCGGTGGCGTCGGTGAGCGCGACCGCGCGGCCACTGTCGTTTTTGGAGTTTTCCGGCAGCTATCGCAGCCGGACGGCGTCTGACAGCGACCCGAATTCCAATGACCAGTCGGACAGCAGCACGGCCCGTGTCTCGCTTTCGCCCCTGCCCTTCGTGCATCTGGTGGGCACGTATGCTCAGAACCCGGACGACACGAATTTCAGTTCGGTGAACGCCGCCGATGCGAGCGTTTCGTCGCTGCAGCATTTGGCCCGGCGCGGGGTCAGCCTGGAAACCAGCCTCGGCGGCCTGGGGCTGTCGGGCGGCTGCGACTGGTCCCAGGGGTACGATACGACCGCAGCGGTGCAGACGGTCCACGCCGACCTCGGCCTGCGCTTTTCCGCCGCCACCCAGCTTTTCGCCGGCTACCAATGCCGCCAGAACGCCCTCGCCACGTCCACCCCCCTCTCGACCGCCTACACCGTCGGCTTCACGCACGCCCTCGGCGACCGCTTCAGCCTGTCTCTCAGCGGCAAAAGCGTGAAGAGTGCTGCGACAGTTTCCCCGGATTACAATGCCTCCGCGAACCTCGGCATGAAGTTCTAAAGACTACATCCGGCCATATCTCGGCTTGTTCTTTTGTGCGTCTCGATACTCCAATACTTTGAGAGACTGCCGGAAATAGGTGCCGACATTCAGGCGCAGATGTTTAGCCCAGAGTGGCTTCTTTTCGCCGCGCTCCCAGGCGAACACGGCGAGGGCGTAGGCGAACATCGGCTCCGAAAGGTACCCTAGACGCTGAAAAGACCAGCCACGCTTCGTGCCGTCGTCATGCTGCTGGAACCGTGCGGCCGAGTTGGCGTTGAAAATCCCCAGGCCCCAGAACACCGTCGCCAGATCCGTCAGCGGCTCCATATCGGGGGCATCGTGGTCAAGCCGCCCCTCGCCCAGCAGGAGCACATGGGCCAGCTCATGGGCGAGAGTTGCGATCAAGGTGACCGGGTCCGCCGACTTGCTGCGCTTGACCGTGATCAGAAACCGCTCCGCCCCGGTGTTCTCGCGATAGGTCCCAGCCGCACCCGAGCTGCTGTCCTCCCGATGGGGAAGGGTGGTACGGAGAGCCTTTTTGAGGTCCTCTTGATCGTCGTCGAAGATTTCCAGGGTGACGCGCTCCGGGCGAACGTGCATGAAGCCGCAGAGACGAACGAGAGTTGCCTGGATGGACGCGTCAGTCGGGTGGAAGTCTTCCGGGAAAAACTCTTCGGTCGGCTGGATCACGGGAAGTGACTGCAGAAACTCACGGCCATACTGACCGATCAACCAGGCGAACGAGTCTTCGACCCATTGCTGCGCTTCCGGGCTGACTGGTGCTTTCGGAGCGATACCAAACATCTGTGTGTCCTCTTCTCTCGTATTGTCTGTTCTCGTATTATCTGTACAATTCCTTCGCGCTCTGTTATAATGGGCATAGGTCGACGGCGACTCCCCGAGGTAATCATGCAATGCAATGTTCCAAATGCGGGTACGTGCTGGCGGATCTGGAGACGGAGTGCCGCCGGTGCCGGCAGGTCGGGCCACCGGTGGCGGTGCCGGTCCCGGAGCGGGTCACACTGACTCTGGCGGTGCCGGAGGCCGAAAAAGAGTGTCCTCGGTGCGGCAAAGCGACCGAAGTGGAGGCGACTGAGTGCGGCAAATGCGGCTATCAGTTCCACCCGGACAGCAGCCGGGCGGAGCGTTATCAGGCGCAGCTGGCTGAAGAGGCCCGCACTTCTCCCCCGAAGCCCTCGGCACTGCGCCGCACACTTCCCCCTGCCCTGAGCTGGTCCGTCATCGGGGCATCGATTCTGGCGATCGGAGTCGCCGGGTGGGGCCTGTTCGGCGGCATCATCACCGGCGAAGAGATGCGCAGCAGCTCGGACTCTGCCCCCAGTGCCGCCCCGCTTCGCCATAAGCCCCGCCGTACGGCTCCGCACAGCGTGACCTACAAAGTCGCCGGGACGGCGGCTCAGGCGGTCATCATGTACCATACGGCGGATGGTAACCTGCTCGCACTGCCGGAGAGTGTGCCTCTGCCCTGGTCGCAGACACTGAAAGCGCGAAGCGGTACCGCGCTGCTGGTCTCCGCTCGCCCCGCCGATCCGAGCGGCACGGTGACGGTCGAGATCGATGTTGACGGCGTGCCGCAGAAGCAGCCCCCGACCCTCGGCACCGATGGCCGGACGACTGTCAGCGCGACGCTTTAAATTCCGCGGCGATTGTCACATCTCGATTTGTTTTACAGAAATCTTGCTGATTAAAAGGTAGAATCTGTGCATGGCAAGTTCTGCCTGATTATTCGGTGTGAAAACTCTATGGTTTCAGTAAAGACTACATTACAACCGAGATGCCTGGAATGGGCGCGTGAACGCGCAAAACTCGGCACGTCTGATCTTGCTCAAAAAATGGGAGTAAAGGAAGACAAAGTTCTTCAGTGGGAAAGGTCAGGCGAATTGAGTCTGGCTCAAGTCGAAAGGCTGGCCCACGTCACTCGAACTCCAGTAGGGTTTTTGTTTCTGCCTGAGCCTCCTATCGAAAAGTTACCGGTTGCCGACTTCAGAACTGTTCAGGCACAGAATGTTTCTCGTCCCTCCCCTGACCTGTTAGAACTGGTGAACGATGCATTACGACGCCAAGATTGGTATAGAGATTATCTTATTAGTAATGGGGGCGAACCCCTGGCATTTGTAAACAGCCTCTCGGTGAATAATGATATTGTAGGAGCTGCAAAACGAATTCTGTCCGTGGTGAATTGGAACCCAGACTTAAGGGCCAAAGCTGGTTCTTGGGAAGTAGCCCTTTCTCAGCAAGTGGATGCTATAGAAGAAAGTGGAATTCTTGTCATGCGGAGTGGCATAGTCGGAAATAATACTTCTCGCCGCCTCTCTGTAAGTGAATTCAGAGGCTTTGCTTTATCGGATAATTATGCTCCGCTCATATTTGTGAATGGCAAGGATTCTAAAGCAGCACAGATATTTACTCTCGCCCACGAGTTGACACATATTTGGCTGGGGCTATCAGGTGTATCCAACCTAACACAGACTTATTCGCCGGATATTGCCACTGAGCGTTTCTGCAACTCGGTCGCGGGAGAACTTCTTGTTCCATTGGTTGAGCTCAATGACCAATGGAATGTTAATCTAGCAGCTTCAGACCAAATTCCACACCTTGTAAAGTATTTTAAAGTGAGCTCCCTTGTTATACTTCGCCGTTTGCGTGATGCTGATTACATAGACATTGAAGAGTTTAACCGGCTGTATACGGATGAGCTGATACAATTTAACAAACCCTCCGCCGCAAATAGTGGCGGCAATTTCTACTTAACTCTTCGGACAAGGCTAGGTAAGCGTTTTACATCTGCGCTGGTTGCAAGTGCAATTGAAGGTATAACTCCATATCGTGAAGCATTTAATCTACTGGGTGTCAGCAATAGGAGACTGCTCATCAAACTTGCGGCAACGGTAGGAGGTGTCGCCTAGTGGCTCATCTGATAGACGCCAATTGTTTTATACAGCCAGCAAACCAATATTATGATTTTGAGTTCTGTCCTGGCTATTGGGATTGGTTAGAACAACAAAATAAAGTCGGTGAAATCTTCAGTATCGATAAGATCTTCGATGAATTAACAGGCAAGGGTGACGAACTCTCGGAGTGGGCCAAGCAAAAAGACAGCTCCTTCTTCCTTCCTACTGACCAAGAAACGCTCTTGCGCATAACAGAAATCACGGCGTGGGTGCATCAAGCTGACTTTAAGGAACACGCAAAACCGACATTTATGGCGAGTGCTGACCCATTTCTGATCGCTTACGCTTTGATAGTGTCAAGTTTTTTCTGTAAAAGCTGGGAGCATCCTGGTTTCGCTGCTATTGGCTGAACGTCAGGTAGGCTTTGCCTGCCTGCCAGTCGTCGCTGATCTCCATCAGCAAGGCGGACACCAGCCGCAGGCAGGACG
>JANXNV010000106.1 GCA_025353925.1 Armatimonadota bacterium | reverse complement strand
AATCGGCTGCCAGACCGGCTGTCCGGTCAAGACCGATGCCCGGGGCTATGTCATCGCGATCGCCGAAGGGCGGTATGCGGATGCGTATGCCATCGCGCGTGCCCCAAACCCGTTTGCGTCCATGTGCGGGCGCATCTGCGGCGCTCCCTGCGAAGTCAAATGTACGCGCGGCAATATCGGCACGGATACGTCCGGGCCGGTGTCGATCCGCGCCTTAAAGCGGTTCGCGACGGAGCAGTATGGTGTCGAGAATTTAGAGAACCTGCATAAGTCGCTGGAATACTCGAATGCCCGCGGGTCGGCGTTCCCGACACTCGACAAAGAGAAGATCGCCGTCATCGGCGGCGGTGTGGCGGGCATGACCGCCGCGCATGACCTCGCCCGTCTTGGCTACCGCGTGACCGTGTTCGAGGAGCTTCCTGTCCCCGGCGGGCAGATGGCGACTGGCGTTCCGGTGTACCGGCTCTCGCGCGAGCTGATGAACTTGGAGATCGCGGCGATCTGCGAGCTGGGCGTGGACCTTAAGCTGGGCGTTTCCGTCGGCAAGGACGTGACCATCCCGGAGCTGCGCGAGCAGGGCTACAAAGCGTTTATTATCGCGGCGGGCTTCATGCTCGGGCGGCCGCTGACCATCCCCGGCTCGGACAAAAAAGGCGTCTACATCGGCATCAACCTGCTGAAAGAGGTCAACCTCGGCCATGAGTATCATGTCGGCGAGAAGTGCGTGATCATCGGCGGCGGTAACGTCGCCATGGACGTTGTCCGTATGACGGTTCGAACGCCGGTCGTGGCGGGCCTGTCCAATCTGGCGAAGCCGAAGAATTACGCGATGACGGATATCGCGCGGACGCTGGCCCTGACAGCCAAGACCGTAGACTGCATCTTCGGCGAGTCCCGTGCCCAGATGAACGCCGACGAATACGAGATCGAAGAGGCGGTGCTGGAAGGGGTCAAGCTCTGGCCAAAGCGTCTGCCCATCGAGATTCTGGGTGAGGAGAGCGTCACTGGCATCAAAACCAAGAAAGTGGCGTCGCTCATCGATGCCCAGGGGCGATTTAACCCGCAGTATGTTGACGGCAGCGAAGAAGTCTTCCCCTGCGATTCGGTGATCGTTTCCATCGGCCAGATGGTCAACTGGAACTTCTTAGAGGGTGTCGAAGACCTCAAGCGCACTCCGCGCGGGACGGTGGAAGTGGACCCGGAGACGCTGCAGTCGCCGTCGCACCCGGACATTTTCGCGGTCGGCGACATCGCTCTCGGAGCGCGGCTGTTTATCGACGGGATCGCCTCTGCGCAGAAGTGTGCAGTCGGTGTTGACGAATACCTGAGCGGCGTTACCCAGAAGCTGATCAAGCGCGGCTATATGCGTGCCTTGCCGATTGTCAACTACTCGATGCCGACCAAGTACGATAACTTCATCCGGCAGGAGCCGCCGGAGCGCGAGATCACTAACCGCTCGGCGGGCTTCGATTTGGTGGAGTTCAACTACACCGAAAAGGCCGCGCGGGAGCAGGGCATGCGCTGCCTTCGCTGCCATGTGAACGTGGTTTTCGACGCCGAGAAGTGTATTCTCTGTGGCCTGTGCATCAATATCTGCCCCGAGAGCATCCTAAAGATGGTCCCGGTGACGGATGTCACGGGCGACGAAGAAGTAGCCCGGCTGATCGAGGCTAAGTATGGCGTCCCGCAGGATCAGCTTCGGCCCGATGACGGCACGATTATGCTGATGGACGGAACCAAATGTATCCGCTGCGCGTTATGTGCAAAGATATGCCCGATGGACTGCATCTCGATGGAGGCCTTCGAGTACGAGGAAGAGCTGGTTCCGGTCAGCACGCTTACACGGACCGCCACGCCGCCGGAGCCGTCTTTGATCGGCTACAAAGGCGTCGGAGTTTAGTTCTCGACACAAGAATAGATTACTGACCGAAAGGAATTGATATTATGCCCGCAACTCTGGAAATGCCGTCCGCGGCAATCGAAGCTCAATCGACCATTGAAGCTCAAATTAACGCCCCTATCTCTTTGACCGAAGCGGCTGTCACGGAAGTACGCGGACTGCTCGATCAGCAGGATCGTGACGACTTGGCCCTGCGGGTCTACGTCTCCGGCGGCGGCTGCTCCGGCCTTCAGTACGGCATGGCCCTCGACGAGAACGTCGAGCCGGGCGACGAAACATTCGAAATCAGCGGCGTCAAGTGCGTCGTTGATGCCACCAGCCTGAAGTACCTGGGCGGTGCGGTCGTAGATTATATCCACACGGATATGGGCGGCGGCTTCAAGATCGAGAATCCCAACGCCACCAAGTCCTGCGGCTGCGGCTCCAGCTTCAGTGCCGGTGACGACGAAGCCTCGGGCCTCGACACCCGTGCCGGCGGCGGCTGCGGCTCCTGCGGCAGCCATTAGCCACGACGACGCGAAAGGGGCAGGCCAGTTGGCCTGCCCTTTTTTGTTTATGGAGGAAGAGTGACATCACAAACACTGGAATAAACTGCGTCACGCCCTTTGCCCACTGATTACTGGGAAACGGACTGATTCCGCGCGATGATCCCCGCGCCGCTGTCATTTCCATCAATCCCGGGCGCATGAGTGGAACCCCCTGCTTTGTCGGCACGCGCGTCCCCATCAAACATCTTTGGGATTACCTTGAAAGCAGTAATATGCTGGAGGAGTTCCTGGATTACTGTCTTCCGAGGCGTCTAAGCCGCTTCTTGCCGGGCTATACCGTGACTACCGCCCGCGAAATGCGCTGGGAACAAATCGCAAACGGTGCGCTTTGTCACTGATCCGAGAGCAGTTCGATATGTTCCTGACAACGGACAAAGGCATCAAGTACCAGCAAAATATGAGTGGTCGGTCTGTTGCAGCCATCACTCTGCGGGCTAAGAAAAACTCCATTGAGATGCTCATTCCCCTGATGCCGCAAGTGCATGCGCTGCTGCCTATGGTTCAGCTGGGTCATGTTTATGTTGTGGAAGAGCTATCAGAAGAAGCCGCAGAGCCTAACTTGGAGATATGACAGCGGGAGTGGCTTTGACGGCTATAGGTCTTATCGACCGCCGACTATCCGTCTCCGACCAGCCGCATCTCACCCAATTAGGGTATTCGGCCTGGGTAAACGGGCGGCCTCTGCTATTTGTGCAAAAACGCTCTCGGCGTCCGGAATATGCTTGAAACTCAGCTCATAGGTCTCGACTGAGGCACCCTGCCCGTGAGAGACGACGTGGGTCTTTTTTTCAAAGATAATCGTCCCAAAGCCCGCTTTTCCGCGAATAAGGCGCATTGCCCGTGTTTCCCAGATTTCTCTCTCCTCCAAAGTACTGTATTTGCCGCTCTTTTTGAGAAACAGGACCCGTTTATTCGTCAAGGCGTACTTGCGTCCTGCGGAGGACCGAATGATCGCGGCTTTACACAACGGATAAAGAAAAAGGGTAGGGATGAACGCGGCAATCTGGAGCAGAGGTGTCCACTGGCCCGTGGCTTCAAGATATGTTCCAAGCGCGGCCGGAATCAAGAGATGCAGGGCGACGATGGCGATTCGCTGCCCATGCCAGTAGGCGGCCGTGTCCATTTCGCCCTCCCAAAGCAGGATTTCCTCGCGTTGCAAATACGCTTCTAGGCCCACCGCCGGTACCAGCGGAACAGATTTCTTCAAGTAGTAAGGTGTGTCTCCGCTGCTTGGAACCCGTGCCGCCAAAGCTTCCGTCAGCAGAACGAAGACCGCGCTCGCGTCGGGTATCTCCCGAAAGGCGTGTTCATATTCGGTGATGGGAAATCCAAAGGTGATCGTCCCACTTCCGCCGCGCAGCCGGAGCCGTGGCTGGAGGGTCTGCAGCGGATACTCTTCGATTTTAGGCCGCGTATCTTGGGACGTCTGCCGCTGAAGACGGCGTATGAAAATGCGTCTATCGGTAAGCGCATAAGCTATCCAAGGTGTTTGCTGGCCGACATACCCCGCTATCCCGAAGCACGCGAGCGGCCACAAACCAAGCGCGATCAAAAACGTGAGAGGTGAAAGGAACGGGAGATTTGCACCAAACTTTGCGCCGATAGCCCAGACGAAAACCGGCATGAATGGCAGCAAGATTAGCGAGAGGGGAATGATGCGTGCACGGTTGTATCGTGCCGAGTCAGGCCGCCCTTCCCAGAGAAGACGTTCACCTTCCTGTAACCGTCCGGCAAAATTCGGAGTGGAAGGCACGAGTTTTGGGACGGGCGATTTCAACAGCAGCTCTCCATGCTTCCTTGTTAAGCATCCGGCGACGGTTTTCCTGCCGTGCTGGTTCCCTTTATAAAAAAGTCGCGGGGGTTGCATACGGTAAGTGCAATTCTGCCGTGTGACCTAGCCAGCCGCCAGGCCGAACCTCCGCATTGCCATTCAGAGGGATACGGCCTGGCCGGAACTCCTTTTCTTCTCCGTTAAAGAAGCCGCCCCCATGAAAGACGATGTCAACAGACGTTACTACCAGGTCAGGGCGACGCTGCAAAATATTCGCGCCGAACGAAGGCCAGGGACCGAAATCCGGTTTCTCAGGCTCAAAGAGCCGGGAATGGTAGTTCCCGCACACGGCGATCACCTTCCGCCCGGCGCAGCGTTCCTGCTTTTGCTCCAAAAATGTTTCCGCCATGGCTCGGTCCCGATCCGTTCCCGTCTCCCCTGCATGCATCATGTCGGTATCGAAGCATAGCAGCTCCCACTGAGGGTAATCGCTATGCATCTGCTTGATCAGAGACAGTACCTGCACGTTGCCCCTGCCATCTCGGAACTCGGTAGGACCGAAAAAATCTGGAGGCGGAGCGATGCTGACTGCCCACTTTGAGAGCTGTTTTTTCTGCCCTTGCGGTATCTCCAATCCCAGCCCGCCATATCCTAGCCGAGATAAATCATCAAATAATCCGAGAACGAGAGCGGACACTTCCTGCGTCCCGTGTATCTCTCCCAGCAGGAATATGTCGCTCTGACCGGCAAGGTCAAGGAGTTGTGCTTTGGCTGGCTGCGGCAGATCATAGGGCTGAATTGGAGCGATCATGGTTTCCTTGTTTCTTTTGCTTTCTGCTTCTCAAAATCGTGTGGGGCAAAGTTCAGCAAAACCGTACGAGAGATTTCTTTTCGACAAACGCTGTCTGCCCCTTTTTATTGTCTGTTTCCGATCAGGGTCTTGACAAAATCGTCGAATTGTGATACCCTTCATCGTGTCAGGCATACCTGCCATAAAGACATTGCAAGAGTCCTCTCGTAAAAGTCCTCTCGAACGTAATTTCAGACGGCGGCGCACGGAATACTGCTGTCACAATCAAGGAGCGCACGACAATGCCACAGGGTAAGATCAAATGGTTCAGCGATGCTAAGGGGTTCGGTTTTATCGACACCGGCGAAGGCAAGGACCTGTTCGTACATTTTTCCGCTATTCAGCAAGACGGCTACAAGTCGCTGCGTGAGGGGCAGGACGTTGTTTATGAAGTCGGCGAAGGCCCCAAAGGGCCGCAGGCCGAAAATGTCGTTCCTCAGGGCGTTCCCGAAGCCGTTCTTCAGTCATAAAAGCACTCGGGAGGCCGGAAGCGGCGTTTTGGCATGGTTCTTGCTCTTGTATCAATTTAGTCACACCATTTAACCGCGAAAGAAGTAAACTGACACTATGAACCATGCCAATCGTCCGGCGAACCGACTCCCGGCGGCCCGATTTTCGGGCTTTTCTCTCCCACTTGCTTTTGTCTTGGCTGTCCTCGTGCTGTTCTGCGCGGCATTTATGCCGTCGGCCACGGCTCAGGGCAAGTCTTCCAGCAGCACGGTGATTGATGCCAATGCCAAAATCCATGTCACGGTCGCGGATGAGCCGCAGCTGACCGGCGACTACACGGTGGATGGTGACGGCAACATCACGATGCTGTATATCAATTCGGTTCATGTTCGGGGTCTGACTCCAACGCAGGCGGCGGCGGTCATCCGCGGCAACCCGGCCAGCGGTGCAAAAAAAGCGACCGGCCTGACTCAGTTCTATGTCAGCCCGCAGGTAATCGTCAGCATCGCCGAAGTCGGCGGGATCGATGTCAACGTCACCGGCCTAGTCACCGCCCCGCGCCACTACACGCTGAAATCGGATGCCCGGCTGAACGACGTCTTGCAGCAGGCGATTCCCGCGCTCAACGCCGACCTAACGAAGATCACCCTGACACGCGGGGATACGACGCAGACAGTCAACTACCGCTCGTTTCTGGAGAACAAGTCTGAAGAGGGCAACCCGGTACTGCGAAACGGCGATGTAATCAGTGTCACCAGCCATGACCCGCTGCCGATTTCCATCAATATTCAGGGACAAGTCGGCAAGCCGGGCCGCTTCCAGGTTTCTGCCGGAACCTCCGCTTACACCGCGCTGCAAGCGGCAGGCGGCCCGACATTGCTGGCGAACACCAAGGCCATCGTCATCAAGCACTTCGGGGCGACCGAACAGATCCCCTTTGATTTCGTGAGTGCCGGGCAGTCCCCCACGGATGCTGTGATCAACCCGATCCTGCTCGACGGCGACACGATGATCGTGCCGGCGTCGCCGATCTCGTCCAGCTATACGCTGACCGGGCCGGGGATCCGTAATCCCTCCGAGTATGCTCTGCCGGACGGCACACCCATCTCCTTGGCGTCGGCCATCGGAAAAGCGGGCGGCCTGACGGACCGGGCGAAGATTAATCAGGTCAATATCATACGGATCAACCCCACGACCCGTGCGACCCAGACAATCAAGCTGGATGCCAGCACGGCCGCCGTGCAGGGCAGCTACCTGGTACAGCCGGGGGACAATATCACCATCGAACAGGGAAGTGCTCCGACGAAAATCGATCCGTTCACACTGATCGGTCTGGCGATCGCGATCATCGGTCTCTCCCGCCGCTAGTCGGCATCTGCCACGGAATCGGCATCTGCCACGGAATCGGCATCGATTATGGAAGAGACTGGGCTTGTCCCAGTCTCTTCTTTTTGGTTGTCGTCCGGGACGCTTTCCCGGCGCGGGGCACCGGTCCGGCGGCAGAGCTTTGCGACTTCCCGGAGGCGGCTGATCTCGCGGTTCATGTCCAGCCCGGCGATGTCCCGGCTGTCGAGGGCATTGATCATCCGCTCCGCCAAACGGATCGCGCCGAGTGCCACCATTTCGTGATCGTATTCCACCGTCACGTGAAATTTGCCGCGCGGGTCGACGGTCCAATTCCAGCGTGTCTCCCCTCGAAAGGGGATCCCAATACCGCGCCGGACTTGATCCTGTATCTCCATGATCATATGCTCAAACAAGTGCGGGATTTCCGTCGACTGTGCCTCGCGGCGAAACGAATGGCCTTCGTCGTTGTAACACTGCTGTGAGGCTATCTGAGGCAGCAGCTTGAAAAGGATGCGGGGAATATGGGGGCGTTCGGCAGTGTTGAACGCTTCCGTCTCGGGAATTTCCACAACGAGCGTCGCATGGCATGCGTCATGGAAGGTGATTTCGGTGACTTTCACGGGTGTTCCTGTCGAATCGCTGAAGAAATCCTCGGGCCTGCTCTTGACAACGGCGGCGTCAGAGGCTATAATAACGTCGGTCCTGTTCCCTGATAGCTCAATTGGCAGAGCATTCGGCTGTTAACCGAAATGTTATAGGTTCGAGTCCTATTCAGGGAGCCATTCCCCCTCCCGACCAGCGAATACCCTAATTGTAACACACCAAAGTTTGTTTGTC
>JANXNV010000051.1 GCA_025353925.1 Armatimonadota bacterium | reverse complement strand
GTGGTAGGAGAAGCCGTTGCCTTCGCGGGGGAAGTCTACCCACTCGGGATGCCCGAATTCGTTGCCGATAAAGCTCAAATAGGCTTCCCCGGCGAGGCTGAAAGTCAGCAGACGGATCATCTTATGCAGGGCGATGCCGCGCTCGACGACGAGGCTGTCGCTCTCCGTACCCATATTCCGATACATCTCTTCGTCCATCATCAAAAAGGCCAGCGTCTTATCGCCGACCAGCGATTGATCATGGCTTTCGACATAGCCGACTCGCTTCTCGCCGGGGCGCCGGTTCATCAGCTCCTGGTAGATCGTGCTCAGGCTCCACTCTTCATCGGGCGTCTCCTTGAGCAGCTTGATCCAGAAGTCCGGCACGCCCATGGCCAGCCGGTAATCGAAGCCCAAACCGCCCTCGGCGATGGGCCGGGCCAGGCCCGGCATCCCGGAAACGTCCTCGGCGATGGTGACCGCCGCGGGATTCAGTAGATGCGACAGGGCGTTGGCCGCCTGCAGATACGCCACGGCATCGTCATCGACATTGCCGCCGAAATAGTCGCCGTAGGAGGAGAAGATACGGTTCAGGCCGTGGTCGTGATACAGCATGCTGGTGACGCCGTCGAAGCGCAGGCCGTCGAAACGGAACTCTTCCAGCCAGAACCGGACATTGCTTAATAGGAACCGCTGGACCTCGAACTTGGCATAATCGAATGTCAGCGAGTCCCAGGCGGAATGCAGCCCGCGTGCCCCGGCATGAAAATACTGGAAATCCGTGCCGTCGAAATGGTTCAAGCCCTCCTGCGTGTTTTTGACCGCATGGCTATGCACCATGTCCAGCAGAACGCGCAGGCCGAGGCCGTGGGCGACGTCGATCAGCTGCTTCAGGCCCTCCGGCGTGCCAAAGCGTGACGACACGGCGAAAAAACTGCTGACATGGTAGCCAAACGACCCGTAGTACGGATGCTCCATGACCGCCATGAGCTGAATCGCATTGTAGCCCAGCGACGCGATCCGGGGCAGGACGTTCGCTGTGAACTCATCGAAAGTCCCCACGCGGCCTTCTTCGGTCGCCATGCCGACATGTGCCTCGTAGATCCGCAGCCCGCCGACTTGCGATGGAAGGGTATTTTGGAACGTGTGGGGGTGAGGGGGGAACCAGAGCTGTGCCGAGAAGTCGTCGGTCGCCGGATCCTGCACGACGCGCTGGGCGTAGGCTGGGATGCGGTCCATACCGCCCTGACCGTCGCCGGGTACGACATGGATTTTCACCCGGCTGCCGTGGGTCAGCGTGTCCGCGTAACTCTCGTCCGGCAGGAATAGGCTCCAGACGCCCCATTCCTCGCGCGTCAAGGGGTGTGCGTCTCGGTTCCAGCCGTTGAAGTCTCCGATCAGCCGCAGGCTCGAGGCCCCCGGTGCCCATTCCCGGTACCAGACCCCGTGTTTGCCATCCGCCTCGCCGCGCGTGAACCCGAAAAACCGATGCCCCAAGCTAATCTCCCCGCGCAGGCCGCCGGACTGTGCCAGCACAGCCTCCAGGTGTGCGTAGTGCGCCGACCGCCGCCGCAGGTCGTCCACAAACGGGGTCAGCCAGGGGTCAAGCGCAACGAGGCCGGGAGTCGTATCGTTCTGAGACGGGGGAAAATCGGTGTGCATAAACGCATTGTACCTGCTGTTAGTCCTCTCCGTGAAGCTTCAGGGCAGTAGGTCGGCAACGCGCACGGCGGCATCGGGGGCGGCAAGCGGACGGACCTCATCGGCAGTGCTTAGAATGATTTCTTCGGCATAGCCAGTCTCAACAGGCTGACGGAAAACGTGCAGTGAATTATTAGGAATGTCTACGACCCAGTACTCAGGGATGCCCGCGCTGCCGTACTGCCCTTGTTTCGTCGTCAAATCCCAGCGGAGGGTACTGTCGGAGACTTCCACCGCAAGGCGTACTTCGGATACTGGAGGTGTCCCGAAGTTCAAATACTCGCGTCCCGTTCGGATCACGACCGCCGCATCCGGCTCCGGCTCTTCATGGATACCGATGGCGATAGGAGCCGCCATGCGGACATACGCTTCGCCGAAAATGGCTTCCAGTGCCTTCTGCACCTGCTTGCATGTGAATATGTGCCGCTCATGCTGTGTCATTTTTGGAATGATGTCTCCATGGATCAGCTCGAAGCGGGCCTCTTCTAAAACGCCAAGCTCCATTAGTTGGAAACACTCATCGCGCGTCCACTGCTTGCGCTTCGGCTCGATTTCGTCCGGTGCGATCTCTTCGATAGTGACCCTCGGCTTATCCAGCAGTGCAGATGTCATCGCATATTTCTCCTCGTAAGTCAGGGTAGCAGGTCGGCGACTCGGACAGTCTTCTCAGGGGCGGCAAGGGGGCGGACTTCGTCGCCGGTGTTAAGAATAGTTTCTTCAGCGTAGCCGGTTTCGATAGGCTGCCGGAAAATATGAAGCAGACGGTTCGGAATGTCTACCACCCAATATTCGGGGATACCTGCGCTGCCGTACTGAAGCACCTTATCCGTGAGATCGCCACTGAGGGTACTGTCCGAGGCTTCCACTACGAGCAGCATCTCATCGATTGTCGGGTCCATCTCGAGATACTGGTCCAAGTTTTTGGCAAGCAGGGCTGCGTCCGGCTCCGGGTCTCCATACTCGGCAACGGGCAGCGAAGATTGTGATTGAATACGATCAAACCCGAAAATCAGCCCCAGTAATTTGAAAATGCGTGTGACAACTAATGTGTGCCGACGTCCTTGTCCCATTTTTTCCCAAATCTCCCCATTGATCAGCTCGACCTTACCATCCTGCAAAAATCCATTCGTTATAAGCTGACGATACTGCTCTCGAGTCCAAAGCTTGACGGGCCGTTTGGTCTTTGTCTCATCAGCCATTGGCCTCTCTAGTAATGCACTTGCCATAGTCATCTCTCCTATCGCCCGCCCCAGCCCATCGCCATACCGATATGATACACCAGAAATGTCGTAATCCATGCGAGGGCTGTCATGTAGCCTATCATGAAGAGTGGCCAGGTCCAGCCGTTGGTCTCGCGCTTGACGACGGCGACGGTGGAGAGGCACTGCATGGCGAGGACATAGTAGATCATCACGCAGACCGCTAGAAGGGGGGAAAAGAAGGGGTCGGCACGCAGCTTGTCTTTGAGTGTACTGCTGACCTCTTCCGTGCTGCTGTTTTTGTCGCCGACGCTGTAGATCGTGCCCATCGAAGAAACGAAGACTTCGCGGGCGACGAACGACGATACCAGGCTGACCCCAATCCGCCAGTCGAAGCCGAGCGGGGCGATCACCGGCTCGATGGCCTGCCCGGCCCGGCCCGCGTAGGAATGTGCGAGCTGGGCGGCGGGGGGAGTCCCGGCGGGCTGCTTCGGATACGATGACAGGAACCAGAGCACGATGCTCACCGACAGAATCACCGTGCCGGCCCGGCGCAAAAACAGCCCGGCCCGTTCCAGCATCGTCATTAGGACAGTCCGCGCGGACGGCGCATGATAGGGCGGCATCTCCAAAAAGAAGACGGGCGGGGCACCCCGGAGCAGGGTTTTCTTGAAGAGCCAGGCCATGCCGAATGCCGCCGCCATGCCCAGAAAGTACATTGCCATCATGGTCAGCCCCGGCAGGGTAAAGATGCCGAGAACGTGCCGGTTAGGAATAAACGCCGCGATCATCAGCGTGTATACGGGGATACGCGCCGAGCAGGACATCAGCGGGGCGACTAAGATGGTCACAAGCCGAGACTTGCGGTCGTCGATGGTCCGGGTCGCCATGATGCCGGGAATGGCGCAGGCAAAAGACGACAGCAGGGGAATGAACGACTTCCCGTGCAGCCCGACTTTGGACATGACTTTGTCCATCAGGAACGCCGCACGGGCCATGTAGCCGGTATCTTCCAGCAGGGAGATGGCGAAGAACAGCAGCAGAATCTGGGGCAGGAACGTGATGGTCGTGCCGACGCCCGCGATGATACCGTTGACCAGCAGGTCCTGCAAATCGCCCGGCGGCATTTGAGTCGTGATCAGGTGCTGCAGGGCACTGACGCCGCTGCCGATCCAGTTCATCGGGATCTGCGCCCAGGTGAAGATCGTCTGGAATACGAACGCCATGACCCCGAAAAAGATAAGATAGCCCCAGAACGGATGCATGACCACGCGGTCGATCCGGTCGGTTAGGGTCTCGGCGGCCTTGCGGGGCTTGCGGACGATCTGCCTGCCGACGCGCCCGGCCCAGGCATAGCGGGCCTCGACGACAGCGGCGGAGAAGTCGATGCCGAGGGTGGCCAGGGCGGCTTTGTCGGCAGCGAGGTGTGCCAGCACGGCGGGGGACCAGCGGCCTTCTTCTTCAGGGCGCAGGCTCTCGGCCATCAGCAGGCCGACCGCCTCCGTGCCGCTCTGCTCTGGGCGCGTGCCGTGCTCCGCCTGCAGCATTTCCGACAGCTCCCGGACTTCGATCTCGGCGTCAGTCGGCAGCGGCCAGTCCCGATGGGGCGGGGGCGGGGTCGTCGTCAGATGCTCAATCGCGGCCTTCAAATCCTCCATGCCGCTGTTCTTGGAGACCAGCACGGGCCGAACCGGAACGCCTAAAAGTTTTTCGAGGGCAGGGATATCCACGGTGTGACCGGTCTTCTCGGCGACATCGGTCATGGTCAGCACGATCACGGTCGGCAGTCCGAGATCCAGCACCTGCGATGTTAGGTAAAGGTTGCGCTCCAAATTGGCCGCATCGACCACATGGATAATTCCGTCGGGCTGGGCGATATCCAGGCGATGCCCGAGCAGAACGTCGCGGGCGATGGCTTCGTCAGGAGAACGAGGAGTCAGGGAGTACAAACCGGGGAGATCGATCAGCGAGGCCGCGCCGCCGCCGGGAAGGCGCAGGCGGCCTTCCTTCTTTTCGACGGTGACGCCGGGGTAGTTGCCGACCTTCTGGCGCAGGCCGGTCAGGGCGTTGAAGACTGTGGTCTTGCCGCAGTTGGGGTTGCCGACAAGAGCATACAGGGGGAGCCGAGTCGCGCCGCCGTCCCCTGACGCCGCTGCGGGGCGGGAAGAGGACGGGGCGGGAGAAGCTGACATTAGATACCGTCCCTGTCAATATCATCCGGGTTCAAATCAAAATCCGGCGGGCAGCGGCGCATGGTAACAGCTTCGGCTTCGCGCCGCCGCAGGGAGAGCTGATAGCCGCGAATTCGCACCGTCATCGGATCTCCCAGAGGAGCGAGGCGGACGACAGTGATCTCCGTGCCGGGCGTAAAGCCCAGCTCCAGAAGGTGTTCGCGCTGCTCGCAGCTGGAGCAGAGCGACAGAACATGGCCGAAGTCGCCCGGCTGCATGTCGCTCAGCGGCATTTCCGTATGGCCGGTCTCATCGGCGACATACTGTGCTAACGCTTCGGCCCGCGCTTTGCCCGCCTGCCACCGCTTGCAGAATGCGGGAAGAAAAGAAGTGTTGTCTGAATTGCTCATAAAGATCGCTGCTCAGTCCATTATCTCCGACTAAATCAGTCGGAGACTTATCTTGAAGGTATTATGGCATCTGACGCAAAGAAAGTCAACTAGTTCATTGGCTTAATACACCAGGTTTCAGAGTCTCGCCCTTGACAAGTTTTCAGCCGCCCGGTATAA
Organism: Armatimonadota bacterium; assembly: GCA_025353925.1. GTDB lineage: Bacteria > Armatimonadota > Armatimonadia > Armatimonadales > Capsulimonadaceae > JANXMY01. The sequence continues at coordinate 17,007 of JANXNV010000051.1, read as the reverse complement.
TGCCCTAGTTGCGGCCTAAAATTGGGGATGTAGCTCAGTGGATTAGAGCGTCTCCCTGCGAAGGAGAAGGCCGTTGGTTCGAATCCAATCATCCCCTTAAACACCATAACTTGATGACGCAGAAAGGCCCGCTGGAACAACCGTTCCAGCGGGCTTTTTCGTGCGTAAGCTTGCCTACGGTATCAAAACGGTGTCGATGGCATGGATCACGCCGTTGGTGGCCTTGACATCGGGAATGATCACGGTGGCGTTATTGACCTTCACATGTCCGCCGATGGTCCGAATCTGCAAAGTCTTGCCTTCCACGGTGGGAGGGGAAGTCGGGCTTTTCATAGCCATCGCCTGGGCGGCGGAAACCGCTGCGCCGCGAATGACATGGTAGGTCAGGATCTTGATCAGCTTGGGCTTATTCGCGGGCTTCAGCAGCATGGCGACCGTGCCCTTGGGCAGCTTGGCAAAGGCGGAGTCGGTCGGGGCGAACACGGTGAACGGACCGGCACCCTTGAGGGTGCTGACCAGGCCGGCAGCCTTCAGTGCTGCGACCAGGGTCTTGAACTTGCCAGCCTTGACGGCGGTCTGGACGATGTCTCCGGTCTGTGCCTGGGCGGGTGTGGCCAGGGCGAACGCAGACAGGGCGGCAAGGGCTGCGACGGGCAGGATTACCTTGCACGAAAATTGGGTCAGCATAGTTTATCGGCTTTCTAATTGTACGAGCGTCAGGCGAGTATTTCGACTTCTGCAGTTCTAGAAACGCTGTACTCACGCGAAATGTTCCCTGCGAGCACTGTAACCGTATATCAACCCGTCTTGTGATTCTTTGGCCGCGATTGCGGGTATATAGTAAAAGTAAGATACTCTCCATAGATTTGAGGACTCACCTATGAAACTTTCACACACACTTTCCGGTCTCTCCGTCGCGGCGGCACTTCTGGCCGCCGGGGCGGCTCAGGCGCAGACGGCCATGGGCGGCATGGACATGGAAAAGTCCCGCTACGGCGGCCCCGTTTATAGCGGTGCCCCGGCACTCGCCGTGACAGCCTCCCTGGTCAAGGCCGGCGGCGGACCGGCCCACTTCTCGACTGCGAAAGCGCTGACCTCGATGGTCGGCGGCAAGCTGGTCACGGCGGAAGTCGGCAAGCTGACTAAGCAGTACGGCAAAGCCAGCGTCGGCTCCTGGCTGACCGTCTTCGACTTCGCTGTCGCGGATTCCCTGAAGATTGCCACTGCCGCCGGTGTCAAGCTGCCCGCAGCCACCCTTTCCGGCCACAAGCTCGCTTCGACCCTGGTTGGTGCCGGCGCGGACAAGGACGGCACGTTCTACACCGAGTTCCTGCTCGACAAAGCTGTCACCCACAAGATCCATATGCAGGTGATGGAAGACATTGACAGCAAGTTCGGCGAACCTGCCGACAAGAACTACCACCGCCTCACCAATCAGGCGATGGTCGATGTGGCCCATGCCCTCGGCGCGAAGAGCGTCAAGGTTGCGGAGCTGCATTAGGCGCTACGATACAAGAAAGCCGGACGGCATTTGCCGTCCGGCTTTTTTCTTTACCACACCGTTTCCTCAATCTCCCGCAAAACCTCCGCCAGATCATTCGGTGCCCCCTGGGCATGGTCCTCACCGCCGCGTAGGGCTACATAGACACGGGCGGCGATTACCGCACTAATCGTTGGGCCGACGAGGTGAATACGCGCCGGGCAGACATCGGCATCCACCCCGCAGCCCATCGTGATCACTTTGCTCGCCGCGTCGGCTACAACCTGGGTCAGCATCTTGGGCGACCGGATTGATCTCCGTCCCCACCACGGTTCCCGCTGCCTCGGCTCGGACCGGCATAATGACACTCGGCGGCTAGTTTGTTGAGAAACGCCTCGGCCATCTGGGAGCGGCCGGCGTTGTGGACGCAGACGAAGAGTACTGTTCTCATGCCGCTCTTCCCGGCTTGCAGGCACGAATGAAAGCCCCCATGATGCGGCCATCCAGTGCGGCCTTCTCCTCGGCGGGGAGGGCAGCAACCGCGTTGGTGGAGCAAGTAGTCGCTTCCAGGTCGGCAAACAGGTAACGGCGGGTCGGCTGGATGGAGATGTCGGTGAAGCCGGCAGACGCCAGGCGCCGCGCGTAGTCGCCCACCTCTAATGCCCCAGCGACGCAGCCGACATAGGCTTCCATATCAGCTCGGACGGCGTCGGGGAGAGTGCCCTCCACCACCACATCGGACACTGCGAACCGACCGCCGGGCTTCAGCACCCGAAAGGCTTCGCTCAGCACCTGATCCTTGTCCGCAGACAAGTTGATGACGCAATTGGAAATTACCACATCAATCTGGGAGTCGGGAAGAGGAATGGACTCGATATGGCCCTTAAGAAAGGAGACGTTTTCAGCTCCCGCCTCGGATTTGTTTCGCTCGGCGAGAGCCAGCATCTCATCGGTCATATCCAGCCCATAGGCAAAACCGGTGGGGCCAACGCGCCGCGCGGATAACAGAACGTCAATCCCTCCACCACTGCCAAGGTCAAGCACAGTCTCGCCGGGATGCAGGGAAGCCAGTGCCGTCGGATTGCCGCAGCCAAGCGATGCGAGCAAGGCCGCCTCAGGAATTTGCCCTGCCTCTGCCTCGGTGTAAAGATCGCCGGTGATTACGTCTCCGCCGCAGCATGAGTCGCCCCCACCCGCATTTCCCCCGCAGCAGGCCGCGCCCTGGCCCTGGAGGACTGTCAGGGCCGCTTCGCCATATTTTTGTCGCACGATTTCGCGCACGTCCCCGCGGTCGATTAATCGGATCTCAATTGCAGCAGTCATCGTTTGTTTTCCTTTCGGCTGGCCCGTCATTTAAAAACGCAATCAGCCGCCCGGCGGCGTCAGGGTTGACGCCGCAGATCATGTGCCGCCCGGACCGCTCCGTCGTGATCAGCCCGGCTTGCCGCAGCTCCTTGAGGTGAAAAGACACCGTGGAGGTGACTACGGGGTCGCCCGTGACGTGGCAGCAGACTTCGCCCACGGTCGGTCCGGAGAGTGGGCTGACCGCCCCCGTCTCCGTCTCGACGGCGATGGGGTAGCACTGGGCCTGAAGGAACGTGAAGATGCGCAGGCGAGTCGGATCGCCGAGAGCTTTGAACATCGCGGATATTTCGTTATTTCTATACATATAGAAACAATTATACATTGTCAGCGGGTATACTGTCAAGCGGAAAGCGAATTTTTTATGCGGCCTAAGAAACATTCTGCATTTACGCTCATCGAGCTGCTCGTGGTGATCGCCATTATCGCGATTCTCGCCGCCATCCTATTCCCCGTCTTCCAGAAAGTCCGGGAGAATGCCCGCCGGGCGGCCTGCCAGTCCAACCTCAAGCAGATCGCCTTGGCAATGATCCAGTACGAACAGGACAGTGATGAGCGGCTGCCCGACCGGCGGGATTTGAAGGGTCCGATTCCACCGCCCTGGGGATCGAACTTTCCCAAATCCGATCCGCGCGGTGGCTGGGCGGCGACGGTCTTGAATCCTTATCTTCAGGGTGACACCCTCTGGTCCTGTCCGAGCATGATGGGGACGACCTTAGGCGAAGACCAGCGGGTCAAAGAAACGATTGGCGGCCGGACGACGCGGTACTGGCTCTGGCGTTTCGACCGGCCCGATTTGTCCAAGCCTTCCCTCTGCTGGGGCAAGCTGCCGCAGTCGTGCGTGGCCGATATCGCGGCACTGAATACGTCGGCGACGCCGGACCTGACGATCAACCCGCTCGTGCCGACGAGTGAAGCCGATCTCGAACTGGCTGTCGATCCGTACGTTCCACTTAATGCGCCTCTGGGTACTTCTCCAGCACTTTTGGGGCGGGCGATCCACTCGGGCGGTCGCAACAGGGCGTTTTTCGACGGTCATGTCAAATACCTGCGCGATGCGCGTACAAATCCCTAGAGAAAGAAGCAGGAAAAAAAGATTTGGACGGGGAACCCATCGGGGGGACGTACTGTTGCAAAGCTAGACAAGCATACTCTGTTGATTTTTATCTTGTTGCTTGACAGCACTCGTCACTTTGTGGGTACTATATCCTTGTTTTGTGGGTACTATATCTTTGTATTGTTTAAGTGGCAACAAATCCGATGCCGCTTCGTCGATGCCCGCCACTCCGGGCAGCATATTAGGTGGGAGGATGGGGGCAGCCGAGTGGAAGGCGCCTAGCGACACTTATTATTCACGGCACGAGGCATTTTGGTCTCTGTGTCAACGGTCTCCACACTCAATTAGAAAAGGGTATGACAATGCCTGATGCAAATGTGCTGAGCTTTAGCGGTTACAGTGCCGTTTTTAATGCTCTTTCTCTTGCTGTTGCCGCGATGCTTGCGGGAACACTCTTCTTCTTCTTCTCCCGCACCCAGGTTGGCTTCAAGTATCGGCCAGCCCTGTTGGTTTCGGCCCTGGTAACGGCGATTGCCTGCTACCACTATTTCCGCATCTTCAACAGCTGGGTCGAAGCGCATGTCGTCCAGCCGGACAAAACGTTCGCGCTGACAAACATCACCTTTAACGACGCCTATCGTTACATGGACTGGATCCTGACCGTTCCCCTGCTGCTGGTCGAATTGGTCGCTGTATTGGGGCTGCCGAAGGAGCAGAGCCGCGGCCTGCTGGTCAAGCTGGCCATCGCGGCGTTCCTGATGATTGCACTCGGCTACCCGGGTGAAGTTCAGACGAATATGGGTCTGCGCACCCTCTGGGGCACACTGAGCACGATTCCATTCGTGTATATCTTGTACGTCCTCTGGAATCAGCTCGGCGCCTCGCTCGAGACGCAGCCGGAGACGGTCAAGCCGCTGGTCCGTGGGGCGCGTCTGCTGACTCTGGCAAGCTGGGGCTTCTATCCGCTGGCTTACATGATCCCGCTGCTTGGCAACAGCCTTCCTTACGAAGGCAAGCAGGTCGGTATCCAGGTCGGCTACACGATCGCGGACATCGTCGCCAAAGTCGGTCTTGGAGTATTCATTTACTTCATCGCCATCGCGAAGACCGAGAATGATGCCAAGACCGGGGCCGCTCCCTTCGAGCCGGCACTCGCGGCAGCCTAGCCGCTTCCTGCGGCGAGAGGAGTTTCCCGCCGAACTCAGAGCCGCGCCCCCCACAGGGCGCGGCTTTTTCGACACTTTATTTCGGATACCTCGAAGGACAGTCGTATGGCAAAAAAGCCGCTGACGTTTATATACTGGGTCGTGATCATAGGCAGCTTTTTTCTCGCGAATTTCGCCGCCCAGCATGTCTGGCCGCTCTGGACGATCACGCTGGCGGGAGCCGTGTCTCTCGGGGCGGTCGTCGCCTATATTCTGACGATGCAGTCGGAATGAAGCCGCCGTTACCTCTCCTATCTTACTCCTGCTCTGCAGCTTAGAAGCCCAAAAAATTGTTACACATCTCTCCAACGGCGGAATGGGATCGAATCCTGCGCGACACTCAGGCGCAGGCTCCCGAAGCATTCACTTCAGACCACCGCGTCTTAAATCTTTTCGAGGGCGAATGGGGCGGTCCCGGCTCCGGACGTCACTATGAGTCGGCGGTCGATGGCCGCAGCCTAGGGCACATTCCGATGCTGGATCTGCCGGCGGCACGCAGTGCGGTCAAGTTCGCGAAATCCGAGGCCGCCGACTGGGCTGCCGTCGATCTCGACGAGCGCAAGCGGCGCGTTTCCCTCTGCTTGGAAGGGCTGAGGGAGCAGCGAGAGCTGATCGCTCTGCTCCTGGTCTGGGAGATCGGCAAGCCGCATGCCCAGGCCCTGACGGATATTGACCGCTGCATCAGCGGAGTCGAGTGGTATGTCGAGAACATCGAAGCCATGCTTGGGCAGCGGAAGCCGCTGGGACTGATCTCGAATATCGCTTCCTGGAATTATCCTCTGTCCGTGCTGATGCACGCCGTGCTGGTGCAGGTGCTGGCTGGGAATGCGGCGATCTCGAAGACGCCCTCCGACGGCGGTCTCTATGCGCTCACACTTGCCCATGCCATCGCCGTCCGAGCGGGACTGCCGGTGTCGCTGGTCAGCGGCTCGGGCGGGCAGCTCAGCGAAGCACTGGTGCGGAATGAGTATGTCGACTGCTTGGCCTTTGTCGGCGGCAAGACCAACGGCAGCGCGATCGCTTCCAGCCTTTATGACGGCAACAAGCGGTACCTGCTGGAGATGGAAGGGGTCAACGCTTACGGCGTCTGGTCGTATTCCGACTGGCCGGCTCTGGCCCAGCAGATCCGCAAGGGCTTTGACTACGGCAAGCAGCGCTGCACGGCGTATGCCCGGTACGTTATCCAGCGCTCGCTCTTTCCGCAGTTTCTGGAGATGTATCTGCCGGTGCTGCGCTCGCTGCAATTCGGCAATCCGGTGCTGGTAGAACGCGATGAAGACCTACTGCCGAAGCTCGACTTCGGGCCGCTGATCAACAACAAGAAAGTCGAGGACCTGCGGGTCATGTACACCGAGGCCCTGGGCCGGGGCGCGGTCAGCCTGCATGAAGGGGAGATCCCCAGCGACCGCGTGCTGCCCGGCCAGGACCTCTCCGCCTATCTCGCACCGGCGGCACTGCTGAATATCCCGCGCAGCTCGCGGCTCTACCACAATGAGCCGTTTGGCCCCATCGACTCGATTGTTGTCGTAGACCATGTCGAAGAGTTGATCTCCGAGATGAATGTTTCGAACGGCTCGCTCGTCGCCTCGATCGCCTGCGATGACCCGGCCACGGCAAAGCAGATCGCCGGGCAGCTGCGCGGCTTCAAGATCGGCATCAATACGGTGCGCAGCCGGGGCGACCGTGAGGAAGTTTTCGGGGGTATCGGTCAGTCCTGGAAGGGATGTTTTGTCGGCGGGCGGTATCTGGTTCTCGCCGTCACACAGGGCGATCCCGGCGAAAAGCTCTACGGAAATTTCCCGGAATACACACAGCTCCCCGAATCGGCCTGAGCCTATTTGCAGACTCCGGAAATATCTTTGCGGTTTGACCTTGACAAGCACGCAGTGTTGTGTTACTCTTAACATACAAACTTGTTTTCTCTTTGTGTATGAAAGGGTCTCAATCCAGTGAGCTTATTATGGAGAATGATAAACAGCGGCGGGGGGCGATTTGCCGCCTTGACCGCGCTGCTCGGTGCCGCTGCGCTTGTCGGGTCGTCCGGCAGCAGCGTGGGGGCACCGGAGCAGGTGCGCCTGCGGGGCCATGTCCCGCAAGCGACGGTCGCGCGGGCACAGATGGTGAGCCGCGTTTCCAGCATGGAAAAGATTAATCTCGCGCTGACCCTGCCCCTGCGGGATCCGGCGGGTCTTGACACGCTTCTCAGCCGGGTCTACGATCCGAAAGACCCGCTTTACCGGCACTTCCTGACACCGGCAGAGTTCACCCGCCGCTTTGGTCCGACGGAGCAGTCGTATGCCGCCGTCGCCGCTTATGCCCGGTCCCGGGGCTTCTCCGTGAGCGGAACGCACCCGAACCGCCTGATTTTGGACGTCACCGGCACGGCCTCGACCGTGGAATCGGCCTTTGCTTTGCACCTCATGCGTTACCGTGCGCATGACGGTCAATTTTTCCGTGCTCCAGATGCCGACCCGCTCCTCTCCTCCGCCGTCTCCGGACGGATCAGTGGCATCGTCGGTCTCTCGGACCTCGGCAAGCTGGTTCCACACTCGCATCGAAAGCCATCCGTTCCGGCCTCTGCTCCCATCAAACCGCGAGCGGCCTCCGGTATTCAGTCTTTTCTCGCTCCAGCCTCGCAGCCCAGCCAGGTTGGGTCGGGGGTAGGCGGGGGACTGACCCCAAATGACATCAAGAATGCCTATAACCTAAATGGTGTGCCGCAGACCGGTGCTGGCCGCACTCTTGCTCTGTTCGAGCTGGACGGATACACGCCCAACGACATCACCGCTTACGAAAACGCCTTCAATCTTCCGCAGGTGCCGCTTCTGAACATCCTCGTCGATCAGTTCAGCGGTGCTCCCGGCAGTGGTGCGGGGGAGGTCACACTGGATATCGAGCTGATGGTGGCTTTGGCACCCGGCGCGACCAAGATACTCGTCTACGAAGGCCCAAACTCCGGGCAGGGTCTGCTGGATACCTATAACCGTATCGCAACGGACAACGCCGCCAAAGAGATCAGCACATCGTGGGGCCTGCCGGAGTCGCAGCAGGGCGCACAGGTCGTCGCCGCCGAAAATATCATCTTCAAGCAGATGGCTGCCCAGGGGCAGAGCATTTATGCCGCCTCCGGAGACAGTGGTGCCTATGCGGATGGAACCACAATCGGCACGGATGACCCTGCCTCGCAGCCGTACGTGGTCGGGGTGGGGGGGACGCTGCTCAACGTTACTTTCCGAGGCGGCTTTTACGCATCTGAAAGTGCCTGGGGTGATCCGCTGAATTCCAGTGCCCGCACTCCTCATGGATCCGGCGGCGGCGGCGGGGTCAGTGTCAACTGGCCGCTCCCCGACTACCAGGCCGGAGTCGGAGGGCTGGCCTCCACAGTGAACCGCAATGTTCCGGATGTTTCCCTGGATGCCGACCCCAACACAGGGTACTCGATCTACTTCGAGAACGGCTGGGTAGTTTACGGAGGCACGAGCTGCGCCGCGCCGCTCTGGGCGGCCTACACGGCACTGGTCAATCAGAAACGAGCCGCTAACTCGGAGCCGGACCTTGGCTTTCCCAACCCACTGCTTTACCAGATCGCGGCGACCCCGGACTACGTGGCGGCGTTCCATGATGTCCAGGACGGCTCGGACAATCTCTCTCCGGCTTTTGCGACAAAACCCGGCTATGACAACTCCACGGGTCTGGGCACATTTAATGGTGCCGCACTGCTGAACTTGCTTGCCCCCGTGACTGCCTCCGTCGTCTCGCTGGTCTTCACCCCGAACCCGGCTTACTCCGCACATAAAGTCACCGGGAAAGTGACGATCGACCGGGCTGCCGGTGCCGGAGGGGTGGTCGTCAAGCTCTTGTCCGATGATGCCGCTACGCTCGCCGTTGTCCCGGCCGTGACGGTTCCCGTGGGTGAAACGTTCGTGACGTTTACGCAGAAGATCGCCAGCGTCACCTCTGCTAAGATCGTTACGGTGACGGCTGCGACAAGCACCGGGTCTCCCAAGAAGTCGAGCCTCACAATCAATACTGTGCCGGATGTGATTCTGCCGGTTGCGCTGACCTTGGATGCCCCCAGCGTCTACAACGGCACTTCCACGACGGCAACCATTACGCTGAATGGCCCCGCTCCCGGTGCAGGTCTGACACTCGCACTTCTGAGCAGTGATCCGGCAGCTGTCGTGCCACCGAGCATCACATTCGCCGCCGACGCGGTCTCTGCAACATTCTCGGTCGGCACGCAGTCCATTCTCCATGACGTTACTGCGACCCTGACCGCTTCCGCCAACGGCGTGACCGTGCCTGCTTCCCTGACCATCACTGCTCCGGCTGTGGTGTCGGCGGTCCTGACGCCGTCAACGGTGACCGGCGGGAAGGCTTCTGCCGGGATACTGAGTTTGAATGGTCCAGCCCCGATCGGCGGCATCACGGTCGCTCTCTCCAGCAGCAATCCGACGGCGACTCTTTCGCCGACCTCTCTCGTCATTCCGGCGGGCAGCTCAAGCGGCGTCTTTGCCGTGAGCACGACGGTCGTTTCGGCACTCGCCACCGCGACCATCACGGCGGCCTACAACGGCGCGGCGAATACCGCTCTTCTGACGGTGCAGGCGGGTGGATTGGCCGCGATTTCCGTGGCTCCGGCCGGGGTAATCAGCGGCGGTGCCGTTATCGGAACGGTCACGCTGGACTCCCCGGCGGCTGCGGGCGGCGCGACCATCGCGCTGACCAGCAGTGATCCGGCCGCCGTGGTTCCCGCAAGTATCCTCGTGCCGCAGGGAGCACTCACGGCGACGTTCCCGATCACGACTCTCTCCGTGACTGCTCCGGTCACGGCCACCCTCAGCGGCACTCTCAACGGCCTGGTTCAGACCGCCACGCTGGCGGTGACCCCGATCCGTGTGAAGACGCTGAGCCTCAGTCCGATTACCTCGGCGGTCGGCGGAGCGGTGACTGGGACGATCACGCTGACGGTTCCGGCCCTCGCGGGCGGCGTTTCGGTCGCACTGACCAGCAGCAGTGCTGCGGCGACCGTGCCCGCCACAGTTGTGGTACCGCAAGGCTCCACCACGGCGACGTTCCCGGTGACGACGCTTCAGGGCGGCGGCGTGACCATCACCGCCGCGACGGGCGGCCAGAGCCAGTCCGTCGGCCTGACGGTGCTGAACTCTCCGGGGACGACATTCCCGGCAGGGCTTAACCTGCTGTCCGTTCCGTACGACTACTCCGGCCAGCCGCTGGACGCGCTGTTCGGCTTCAGCGGAGTGAAGATGGCCGTGTGGCAGCCGCTGCTCAGCCAGTACGCGGTGACGCCTAATGCCCCCGCCGATGCGCTCCGCCCGGGCGTCGGTTACTGGATCAAACTGCCGACCGCGATCACTCTGACCCGCGCCGGTGTGCCGACGAACCGCACGGTTGACTTCAACATCACGCTGTCGCCCGGCTGGAACCAGATCGGCGATCCGTTCCCGGTCAGCATCCGGCGCAGCGGCCTGCAGATCAACGCCGGAGGGGCCGTTACTTCGTTCCTCCAAGCGGCGACGGCAGCTCCGCCGATCGTCAGCGACCTGATCTACAGCTACACCCCGGGCGTCGGAAACGCCGCCGGAAACTACGTTTCCGTCAGTGACGGCGACTCCCTTCAGCCGGGCCTCGGCTACTGGGTCTACTCCTACCAGGCCGTCACGCTGATCGTCCCGCACGCCGGGAACTAAGACGACAAAAAACGCCGCCGGACCTCAAAATAGGTCCGGCGGCGTTCTCTTGCGTTTCACGTTCCGTCAGGGTACTGCCGAAGGGGGGACTCGAACCCCCACGAAGTTGCCTCCAAAGGTTTTTGAGACCTCCGCGTCTACCATTCCGCCACTTCGGCACAGGAATAGTATAACCGGATAGGAGCAATTTGTCAACGGGGAAATCGTCCGGAAGATGAAAATGCTGCTGCGCGAAGCGGACGAGCCGCCTGAACCGTCCTACATCTGCGCAGGCCGCTTGCTCAGGCGGAGTGCAGCGGGTTTGTCTGTGCCCGCCGGGGCCGCTTCGCGTGGAGGAAGACCGCCCCCAAATCCGCAGCATTGAGGACTCGGGGGTGGCTTACACTGTTTAAACGACGCTCGCCGCCGATTTGTTCCCGAACATCTGTTTTGTTTTTCTGATACGCGTCTTCCCGCAGGGCTTGACACTCCGGCGTGAATCTGTTACACTCTTCTCAAGCATTCGTCCCGTGAAGAGTTCGGGAACAAAGTGGCAGTCCGGTGGAGTAAAGAATAGTCATGGCGGCGGGAAAACTTACGCTGGGATACGTGCTGTCGCTGTCTGTGGCCGAAGATGTTTTTATCGGGGGGACAATGGTCACGGATGGGGCGGGACTGCCGCTGGAATTCCGCTATACCGAGCCGGTCCGCGCGACAAAATTGCAGCGATTGCTTTACGGCGATGTCCTGGAGAAATATATTCACGGCGATGTGATCGCGGGCAGCCTGATTGGGCGGTTGGAGCAGAAAGCGGACCTGTTCCTCGTTTCTGACCCGGCCCTTCTGGATGCAATCGCGGCGGTCGGAAAGAAAGCCGCGCTTTTGGAGCCGAGCCGAGTTCCACCGCTGAAAGAGTTCGGGGCGAGTCAGGACGTTTCCGACACGGAATACTTTTTGCAGCTCAACGACAGCGGCGCACCGGCGCGTGTCCGGCTGGCCGGTCGCACCGCCGACGCAGGCATACGCACCGAAGTGACGCGCGTTCTGACCGAGGCTGGGCGGACGATGGACTTGACGGAGCCGCTGGCGCGTGTCGAGGCGGCGATCCGTATGCTGTGGGAGGATGAAGGCAAGACGCCTGTGGCGGCGGCCGCTTGATGCAGTCCCCCAGAGCCTGGGAAGCGGCGCGTCATGCCCTGGGGCGGTTCTTCAGCCGCGCGGCGGTGCATCAGGTGCCCGAGGAGCAGATCCTGCCCTCAGCGACCGTGCATTTGTCCGAAGCGTTGACGCCGCAGCTACTTGCGCCGGGAGCCTCGGAGGCGCTCTGGCGAGTACGCGCCGCCGTTCAGCCGGGGTCGCTTTCGCAGATCGCCGTCCGTGTGACCTCGGAAGGCAGCCGCCCCCAGGCGATCGTTGTCGGCGAAAACCATGCTGCCGCCGTGCCGGAATGTCATGCGATACCTATACTGGGAGCTTCCGACCTGTCGATCAAGCAGGAAATCGCGATCGGCGCGGCGCAAACCGTGCCGCTGCCTTACTCATTTATTGCATTGCCGCCGGACCCGCTCCGACTGCTGTCGGTGCCGGTGCTGAACCTGCCGAAAGGCGCGGCTCTCGGCGGCTTCTCGTTTGCCAAACCGAAGGGGAAACCGCTGCGTGTCCCGCGCCTGCCCGCTGTGCGCCTGGGACCGGCACGGACTGGGGAAGTGGCACTGAGCCAGATCCCGCTGCTGCGGCGGGGGCTGCAGGCCCCGATCGGAGTGCCGCTGTCGGCAGCCTTTTCCGCTGAACATAAGCGGCTGGCGGAGACCGCCGGACTGCCGCTGTCGGATGTGACGCTGCTGGGGGTCTACCCGGCGATCCCGATTATCGCCGTGCGGCGGCTGGTGGTGGAGGATGAAGGCCGCCTTCTGCGCCTCTGGCTCAAGCCGGAGTCCTGGTGGGGTCGGCCCCCGCCGCGCCGGATTACGCTGCTGATTGGCCGTCAGTCGTCGACCGGCAAGATGCTTCAGGCCGCCGGATAGTATTTTGCGGCAGGGTAGCGAGATTTGTCTTTCGAATTACTGGTTCAATTTTTAGTTTTAGGTGCGACCGCCGTGCTGTTTTGGGTCGCCCGGCGCGATCTGGCTTCCCGCTCCGTGCCTGCAGCACCGATGCCGCAAAGCGCGGAGGATCTGGAACAGCTTTGCGCGACACTTGAAACCCTAGTCACGGACCTGTCGTCGCGCCTGACGGCACTGGAGCAATCTGCACGGATGCCGCCCTTGCCGACCCAGACGGTCGGTTCAGCTGCGCTCCGAACTGAAAATGCGGAGGCTGCGCCGCCGAACGCACAGTACGCTCCGGTCTATGCCCTGCTGGACGCGGGCGTGACGGAGGCCGCTGAAATTTCCCGCCGAACCGGCCTGAGCCGGGGCGAAGTCGATCTGATTCTGGGCCTGCGTGCCCGGCAAGTTTACTAAATCGTAATCCACTCAATATCTCGTTACACAAGGAGCTTCCCCCCTATTATGCAATTGACACGACGCAGCGCGGCGCGGCTGAGTTCACTGGCCGCCCTGTCGGGTTTCGTTCTCGTTGGTTTTTCTGTCGCCGGGTGCAATCACACCGATGCTGGTGGCGGCGGCACCCTCAGCCCGACGGCTCAAGGCGGCACGGCTGTAGCCACTCTGACCACGCCCAAAAATGCAGCCCTGACCATCACTGAGCCGCAGTTTTATGCACAGCTCCAGAACTATGTGCCGAACACGCCGCCGCAGACATTTGCTCCGGTCGGTCAGGCCGCCGGGCGTTTGGTGTTGCAGCAATTGATGCAGAACTTGATTGTCGAAGGGTTGGCACAGGATCAAGGCGTCGCGCCGACGGACGCCGAAGTCAACGCGCAGTACAGCAACATCAAGCTGATCCAAAACGCCCGCAACATCAAGCCCTTTGAGCAGGCACTGACCGAGGCCGGACTCAGCGAGCAGCTCTTCAAAGACCTGCAGGTCAAGCCGCAGCTTTCCCAGCTCAAGCTTCTGACCAAAAGCGTGCCGGCGATCACCGATACGGAGATCCAATCGTACTACAACGTCAACAAGGACAAGCAGTTTACTAAGCCTGCCCGTGTGCATATCAAGCGGATCGTCGTTGCGACTCTCCCCGAGGCGCAGGCGATCACGAAAGAGATTACCAGCGGCAAGACATTCGAGTCCGAGGTCACGAAATCTCTCGATAAAGGTACCCCCGACGGCGATGTCAACCAGTGGGTCCCGCTGGACAACCCCGACCCGCGCATGGCCTCGCTGACCCAGCCCATCAAGGCGGCGGCGGTCGGCACCGTGGCTGCTCCGGTCACCGTCCCCGGTCCGAACGGCCAGAATACTTACTGGGTCGTGAAGGTCATGGAGAAAAAAGACAAGGAGACACCGGCCCTGGCGGATGTCAAAGAACTGATTCGGGCAAACCTGCTGCAGCAGAAGGTCGCAGAGAATCCCACGGCAAATCAAGATTTGCAGAAGATGCTGCACGACTTCCAGCCGCAGGTCAAGATCGTCACCCAGAGTCCGCAATATCAGGTCCTGGCGACGGAGCTGATGCACCCGCAGCCGGCTTCGCCTTCTGCCAGTGGACCCTCAATGCCCGGTGTTCCCGGCGGGCCGCGATAGGAAGTTAGAGGCCGGAGATGCTGACCGTGATCGGCCTCGGCACGGGGAGTGCAGATGAATTGAGCCTGGGGGCCTGGGATGCGCTTCGGCGTACCTCCGGCCCCCGCCTCTTAGCCCGGCGTCGTGGGCATCCCGCACTGGCCTGGCTGGAATCACATGAAGGCGGCCTCGTATTCGATGCCGCCTTCGATGCGCTGACCGATGCCGAGGCCGCCGAGCGCGTCCTGGAAGCGGCACAGGCCGGGGACGCCGTCTATGTCGTCCCCGGCCATCCTCTGTTCGGCGAACCGTCCGCCCTGATTGTGATTGAAGCCGCTCGCCGGGAGTCATTGTCTCTGCGCGTTTTCGCCCCGGCCCCGCCCCCCACCGATTCCGCTGCCGACTTCGATGCTCTCGTTGCCGTCATGGCTCGCCTGCGCGATCCTTTGACCGGCTGCCCTTGGGACCGGGAGCAGACGCACAAGACCCTCCGTAAATACGTGATTGAAGAGGCCTATGAGGTCGTGGAAGCGATCGACGGCGGCAACCCGCGTAAGCTAACAGAGGAGCTGGGCGATCTCTTGCTGCAAGTAGTGTTTCATGCACAGCTGGCCGCCGAAGCCGGGCAGTTTACGATCAGCGATGTCACGCAAAGCATCGTGGAGAAATTGATTCGCCGCCACCCACACGTTTTCGGCGACCTGTCCGTGTCCGGCTCCGATCAGGTGCTGGTGAACTGGGAAAAGATCAAGCGCGGGGAGCCGGGCTACGAAGACCGTACCAGCATATTGGACGGCATCCCGCCGGCCCTTCCTGCCCTAATGCGTGCTTTGGAAGTCTCAAAGCGAGTGGTCAAAGTCGGCTTCGAGTGGCCGACCGTCTCTGAGGTGCTGGATAAGGTCGAGGAGGAGATACGGGAGCTGCGGGCCGAGATCGCCGCCGGGGAGACTGACCGGGCCGGGGACGAGCTGGGCGACCTGCTGTTCACGCTGGTCAATGTCGCCCGGCACCTCAAAATTGATCCCGAGGATGCCCTGCGCCGGATGACGAAGCGTTTTACCGCCCGCTTCCAGCATATTGAAGAGTATGCGTCGGCACGGGGCGCAGCTGTCTCCGATCTCACTTTGGCCGAGATGGAGACGGTCTGGCAGTCCGCCAAAGAGCGGGAACGCGCCTGAGCTACACCGAAGCGTCGTCGAGTGCTTCGAAGTAGGCGATTTCTTTGAACGCGCGGTAGCGATTCGCGATATCGTCCCCGGTCAGCGTGCGCAGCCGGTTCAGCGAGAAATCTTCGACATTGTAGGAGGCCATGACGCTGCCGTAGACGACGGCTTTTTTGAGGGTCGCCACGCTCTGGTCATTGCGCGAGGCCACATAGCCGATGAAGCCCCCGGCGAACGAGTCGCCCGCCCCGGTCGGGTCGGCGATCTCTTCCAGTGGGTAAGACGGCGCGGCGAAGTGCGTGCTGCCGCTGAACAGCAGGGCGCCATGCTCGCCCTTTTTGATGATTACCGTTTTCGGCCCCATCGCCTGCAATGCTTTGGCGGCCTTGATCACGGAAAGCTGCCCGGTGAGCTGCCGCGCCTCGGCATCATTCATAAACGCAATATCTACCCGCTTCAGCACTTCGACCAATGCCTCCCGCTTGCCTTCGATCCAGAAATTCATCGTGTCGCAAACGGTGAGCAGGGGGCTTTCCACCTGATTCAAAACCTGCAATTGCAGCTCTGGGTCGATGTTCGCTAAAAACACATATTTGGCTTTTTTGTAGGCCTCGGGCAGGGATGGCTGGAAATCCGCGAACACGTTTAACTGCGTGTCCAGTGTATGCGCGATATTCAGGTCAAAGTCGTAGTATCCCGCCCAGCGGAACGTCTTTCCCTCCGCCACTGTCTGCACTCCGGCGAGATCGATCCCGCGCGAAGCCAGGAAGTCCAGATGCGCCTGCGGGAAGTCTCCCCCGACCACCCCGACCAGCTGCACCGGCGAGAAGAACGAGGCCGCCACACCGGAGTAATCCGCCGCGCCGCCCAGCGCATCCTGCACTGCCCCGACGGGTGTCCGCACGGAGTCCAGGGCCATGGAGCCGACAATCAAAACAGGGAGGTGATTTTCCAAGATACGGGTTCCTTTGTACGAATTTCGGGCAAGAAGAAAGCCCCTCGCTCGGCGCGGGGGGCTATCGTCAAAAACAAGAGGCCTCGATGAGATTCGAACTCATGGCCTTCTCCTTCGGAGGGAGACGCTCTAATCCGCTGAGCTACGAAGCCTTAGAAGAAAAGTTTACCCGGAAGGTGTGGGGGTTGTCAAGTGAAGACGAGTGGTTGAAAACCACTCGCTAGGTTAAGCGTCCTGCGGACGTCGGACTCGGACTTTCCACCCGGAGGGTGCCTCACCTAGCGAGTGGTTTTCAACCACTCGTTCTCCTCAATCAAAAATCTTCCTTCTGAATCACACTTCCCATGCCGAGTGTCCCTGACGCTGCAATCTGCCCGGGCTCGGGGGCCTGGAACTCAACATGCCCGCAATCCCGACACAGCAATGCCCGCAGGCCTAGCTTTAGTCGGCCATGATGGGTATCATGGTC
>JANXNV010000041.1 GCA_025353925.1 Armatimonadota bacterium | reverse complement strand
GGGCGATGCCGTCGCTGGCGGTCCCGCCGACCCAGCTTTCCTTTGACCAGAACACGCCCACGGCGACGTACAACGGCATGGCCGCTCCGCTCATCCCATACGGCATCAAAGGGGTGCTCTGGTATCAGGGAGAGGCAAACGATGGCCGTTCCCGGCAGTACCGAACGCTCCTCCCGGCATTGGTCCGCGACTGGCGCAGCCAGTGGGGTGAGGGCGACTTTCCGTTCGAGATCGTGCAGCTTGCCGGATTGGAGACGGGCGGCAGCGGCTCCTGGGCCGATATTCGGGAGGCGCAGGCGGATACGGCAAAACTGCTGCCGAATGTCGGCCTCGTGACCGCAATCGATATTGGTGAGCGGCACGACATCCATCCGAAGAACAAGCAGGAGGTCGGGCGGCGGCTGGCACTGGTCGCCGAAGCGAATGCCTATGGCGAGACTACCGAGTATTCCGGGCCTGTTTACAGTAGGAGCCAAATCGAAGGCACGAAGATTCGGGTCTCGTTTACTCAGCTTGGCGGCGGGCTGACGGCGAAAGACCCCGCTGCGCTGACAGGATTTGTCATCGCCGGGAATGATCTGAAGTTCGTCCCCGCCGAGGCAAGAATCGATGGGGGTACGGTGGTCGTCTCATCGCCGCAAATCGCAAGCCCGGCTGCCGTGCGCTACGCCTGGTCGGATTGGGCGGACTGCAGCCTGTATGGCCGCAGTGGCCTGCCGGCGTTCCCGTTTCGCACGGACCCCTATGTCGGCCCGGAGAAGTTACAGCTGCCTGGGAACGCCCCGAATCTGGCGGCACTCGCGGCGGCGACTGCCAGCTCCGTTCAGGGCGGAACGTCGAGCTTCCCCTCTGCGGCTGTCGACGGCATCGTGGACGGCTACCCGAGTGTTCCGGAGAGCGAATGGGCGAGCAGCAATGAGGGGGCTGGGGCCTGGCTGCGGCTTGACTGGAAGTCACCTCAGTCGGTCGACCATCTCCGGCTGTACGACCGGCCCAACGGTGACGATCAGGTGACATCCGGCACAATCACCTTCAGTGACGGCTCCAGTGTGCCCGTCGGCCCGCTGGCAAACGACGGCAAAACGCCGACGGAGATCAGCTTCCCCGCAAAACGCACCACCTGGCTGAAATTCACCGTCACGGGAGTTTCGAACAGCACTCGGAATGTCGGGATATCGGAGATCGCTGCCTATCGGTCAGGGACCAATGCTTCGCCTAAAATCGGATTCATCGGCGACAGCATCACATCGGGTTATAACCAGCTTGGCAGCACGATCACGCCGGGAATCAGTGATACCGCCGCGCTGACGATACAAAAGATGTCGCAGATTCCTGCCTGGCGACTCACGAACGACGGCGTTCCCTGGAGCGTCTACGATCAAGGCAGCAGTGGTTCCAGCACCGAAAGCTGGCTGCCGGGAACCCCAGACAGCCTGGAGGGACGTGCTAAGAGCGCGTTTATTGGAGCATTCGGCCAGCCTGATCCAAAAACCAATCCCGTCTGGGTGCTGTTGATGCTCGGAACGAATGATGTCCGAAGTGATAACTTGTACGTGCCGGAGCGGCACCGCCGGAACCTGCAGGCGATTATCGACGACCTCGTAAGCAGCGGCTTCAATGTCCTACTCAACCATGCGCCGGCCTTTGTCGCGCCGACGAGCTTCAATGGTGTGACCTGGGACGCGAAATCGCTGGCTCTCCTGCGCTCTTATCTCCCGGAGGAGCAGGCCGTGGTCGATTCATTCAAGAGCCGCACCCCTGGCCGCGTTACCCTGGGCGACACGGCGGCGTTTGACTACTTCGCCGCACATCCGGCCCTATTCCAAGAGTACGGCGTTTACGGGGGTATGCATCCCAACGGCACGGGCGGCACGGACGCGCTGGCCGGATTCTGGGCAAATGCCTTTTCTATTAAACGAAACAAAGGGACACTGGCTCTGCCTGTGTCCCCCTAAGCATGTGAAACTTGCGCTGGAAACGCTATCGCCGCTCCGCCTGCTCGCTGGCAAGCGCACTTTCCGCCTTTCGCGTTGTGATCAACGGTTCGGGGGCACGCAGGGAACCGTACACCACCGAGGCGATGGCGGCACCGAGGAACGGGGCCACGACGAAGAGCCAGAGCTGAGACAGTGCCCAGCCGCCGACAAACACTGCCTGACTGATGCTGCGAGCCGGGTTGACCGACGTATTAGTGACGGGAATCCCGACTAAATGAATCAATGTCAGCACCAGGCCGATCGCGAGGCCCGCGAAGCCGACCGACGCTTTGATGTCAGTTGTTCCCAGGACAGTAAACACCAGAAAAAACGTTAGGACCGTTTCAGTGATAAATGCGGCGACCAGACCGAAGTGGTCCGGCGAATGCTCCCCAAAGCCGTTGGCGGCAAAGCCTTTCGCGGCAGTGTCATAACCGCCGGGCTGATCTTTGAGGATCGCCATTAGGAGTGCGGCGGCGATGAGGCCGCCGATGACCTGCGCCGCCATGTACGGTCCGACATCTTTAGCGGGCATTTTCTTGCTGAGAAACAGTCCCAGAGTCACCGCCGGATTGATGTGACATCCGGAGATTGGGCCAATGGCATAAGCCATCGCCAGCAGGGTCAGGCCAAACGCCAGTGACACGCCGAGAAAGCCGATATGGCCCCCGGCCAGAACAGCAGCCCCGCAGCCGCCGAAGACGAGAACGAATGTCCCGACCACTTCCGCAATATACTTTTTCATGCCTTGTCCTTTTCTGGTCGCGCTTTGATTTCAACGCGGCGTTGAATCACATGCGAATGGTAATATGGCCCACTTTCTTCGTCAAGCACAGCGAGCTTACCACGCGTACTCTTCCGGGGCTGTTCTGCGTCCGGGGAAGATCTCGTCTAGTGTTTTGAGTGTCTCGTCGGCGAGCTTGATCTCCAAGGCCCGCAGGGAACCGTCGAGCTGCTCCATTGTGCGCGGGCCGATAATCGGCGCAGTGACGACCGGGTTATTCAGCAGCCAGGCCAGGGCGACGTCGGCAGGCTTCTCACCCAGTTCGCGGCAGAGGCCTTCCCACTTTTCAAGTTTCTCTCGGTGCGGCTCGATGTCCATGCCCGCACGGCGGCCTTCGCTGACTTTTTGCAGAACGCCGCCCAGCAGGCCGCCCGCCAGGGGGGACCAGGGAATGAGGCCCAGGCCGTAGTGCTTGCAGGCGGGGATCAATTCCAGCTCGGGCATACGGACATTGAGGTTGTAATGTGTCTGCTCGGAGATAAGGCCCAAGAAGTTCCGTTTCAGCGCGGCTTCACTCGCCTGCGCGATGTGCCAGCCCGCGAAGTTGGAGGAGCCAAAGTAGACGACTTTTCCCTGCTGGACCAGTGTCTCGAACGCCTGATAGATCTCTTCCCAGGGCGTTTCACGGTCTACATGATGCATCTGATACAGGTCCAGATGGTCGGTCTGCAGCCGCTTCAAGCTGTCGTCGCAGGCCCGGCGGATATGGAGTGCAGAGAGGTGATTCGTATTCGGCCAGTCTTTGGTCTCGCCTTTGCCCATCCCGCCGAAGACTTTGGTCGCCAGCACGACCTTCTCGCGCCGCCCGCCGCCCTGGGCAAAGTAGCGACCCATGATATGCTCCGTGTATCCCTCGCCCTCTTTCCACCCGTAAACGTCGGCGGTGTCCCAGAAGTTGATTCCCAGATCCAGGGCGTGATCCATGATCTTGAAGCTATCTTCTTCGCTCGTCTGCGGGCCGAAGTTCATCGTGCCAAGACAGAGGCGGCTGACTTTTAGGCCAGCCCGGCCCAGTTGTGTGTATTGCATTCGTTGCTCCTCCTCGAAAACTACTGCTTTCTGTCTGGAGGAGTTCGAGGCGGAGTCAAACATTTCCTTCCCGTCCTCAGAATTGCAGGCTGCGTCTCGTGCGTCTCCGCATTCTAAAACAAAAAATAATCATACTAAATCACAAAATTGCACAAATAAATGGTAAAATACTACACCGGCCTGAAAAAGCCGAGGCGTGGCCTTGCTGTTTGCGACAATTGCACTCCTTTCGACAATGGCGTAAGGGATCAAGGCCCAAGAAGCCCTTATGTTTGCCGCGATAAAATGAAAGTGATCAAAAAATGAAACGACGTGATTTTCTGAGGAAAAGCCTGGTCGCTGCTGGCAGTGCTGCCCTCGGTGGCGCGATGCTTCCACGTGCCGAAGCCGCTGCACCCGCTGCCGGTACTGTCTCGATTGCTTCGGCCACTACGCCGGGTGGCTTCTACACTCCAAACCGTGCTCCGCTGGCCCCGACTGCATTCCTGAAATTGCCGGTCGGAAGCATTAAGCCGCAGGGATGGCTTGCCCAGCAGCTTACCTTGCAAATCAACGGCGTGTGTGGGCAGTTTTCTCAGGTCTCCGATTATCTGATATACGCCGGCAATGGCTGGGTGACCCCGAATTCCGACACTGGCTGGGAAGAGGTCACGTACTGGCTGCGCGGCCTGACGGACCTGGGGTATGTCACCGGCGATCAAAAGACGATCGCGCTGGCCGAAAAGTGGCTGAAAGGCATGATCGCCAGCCAGCAGCCCGACGGCTGGTTTGGCCCGAAAAGGGCACGCACCTCTTTAAACGGCGACCCGGACTTCTGGCCGCACATGCCCGCGCTGTATGCTATCCGCTCTTATCAGGAAGTCACCGGAGACCCGAAAGTCATCCCGTTTCTGACCAACTTCTTTCAGTTTCAGAATCGACAAGCCCCAAGTGCATTCAGCCAAAGCTGGGCGGCGGTCCGCTGGGGCGATAATATCGACAGCATCTACTGGCTGTACAACCGCACTGGGGATGCCTTCCTGATCGACCTGGTCAACAAAATCCACGCCTATTCCTACGATTGGACCAATGGCCCGCCGAATCTGCACAACGTCAACTTCGCGCAGGGCTTTCGCGAACCCGCCCAGTACGGCGTCCTCGCCAACGATCCGAAGTTTCTCGCAGCTACCGAGCGGCAGTATGCAGGCTTGATGGCCGAGTTTGGGCAGATGGCGGGGGGTGGCTTCACTGGAGACGAGAACGCCCGTCACGGCTACCGCGATCCGCGTCAGGGTTTCGAGACCTGCGGCATCGCCGAGTATATGCTCTCGTTCCAAATCCTGACCCGGCAGGGCGGCGATCCGGTGTGGATGGACCGCTGCGAGGAGCTGGCGTTCAACATGCTGCCCGCCTCCTACGACTCCGAGCAGAAGTCGATGCATTACATCACGTCGATGAACTCCGTGCAGCTCGACAACGCGCCCAAAGGCAGTGACTTTCAGAACAACTATGCCATGCAGGCGTTCATGCCGGGGGTACATAACTACCGCTGCTGCCCGCACAACTACGGCATGGCTTGGCCCTACTACGCCGAAAACCTGTGGCACGCGACATCGGACAACGGTTTGGCGGCGAACTTGTACGCGGCCTCGGTCGTCACAGCCAAGGTCGGAGATGGAACTGCGGTGACGGTCACGCAGACGACGGAGTATCCGTTTGGGGACACGGTAAATCTTTCCATCGCCTCGGCGAAGTCCGTGGCGTTCCCGCTGTACCTGCGGATCCCGCGCTGGTGCAGCGGCGCGACCGTGCGGGTCAATGGGCAGCCCGTCGCAGCGCAGGCCGCTGCCTCCTCGTACCTGATTATAAATCGGACCTGGGCGGGCGGCGACAAAGTGAGCCTGTACCTGCCGATGACGGTCAGCGTCCGAAAGTGGACGACCAACCAGAATGCGGTTTCGGTGGACCGGGGGCCGCTGACGTACTCGCTGTCTATCGGGGAGCAGTGGACCCAGTACGCCGGGACGGCCCAGTGGCCGGAATATGCGGTCTACCCCTTGTCCGCCTGGAACTATGGACTGGTGCTGAACTCGGCCAATCCGGCCTCTTCGTTTAATGTCGTCCAGATGGGAAGCCCGGTGGCGGCTAATCCGTTCACACACGACGCTGTGCCGATCAAGTTGCAAGCGCAGGCGAAGAAGATCCCGAACTGGCGGATGGACTCGGCCGATGTAATTCGCCCTCTGCAAGCCAGCCCCATCCGTTCGGCAGAGGCCACGGAGACAGTGACGCTGATTCCCATGGGCGCAGCCCGGCTTCGGCTGACGTCGTTCCCGGTCATCGGCAGTGGTCCAGACGCCCATGACTGGACGCTCCCTGATGTGATTCCCAGTGCCTCCCAAGTCAATGACTCTCTCGATGCCATGAGTGATCCGACCGAACCCCGATCGTCGAGTGACACGGCAACCCCCCGTTTCACCTGGTGGGACCACAAGGGAACATCGGAGTGGATACAGTACGACTATGCAAAGCTCAAGCGGTTTGTTTCAACCTCAGTCTATTGGTACGATGATACGGGCTTCGGCGAATGCCGTGTTCCTCTGTCCTGGCGGGTGACCTACAAGAACGGCAATGTCTGGACACCAGTGGAAACGACGGATGCGTACGGAGTTATGGCGGATGGCTACAACTCCGTGACTTTTAAGCCGGTCACGGCGAGTGCTCTGCGGGTGGAAGTGCAGCTCCAGAACGGCTACTCGGGTGGTGTCCTGCGCTGGCGGGTCGGTGCCACTGATGCCGCCGCGCAAGTGTCAAACGGCAGCTTTGAGACTCCCAGTGTGGGCCTTGGCGGCTACCAGTACAATCCCGCTGGTGCAGCCTGGACCTTCGCCGGGACGAGCGGCATCCAGGCGAACGGCAGTGCTTGGAACGCCGCCCCAGCCGCTGACGGCACACAGACTGCTTTCCTTCAAGGCTGCCCTAGTGCCGGTGGGGCCGCAAACCTGGGCAGTATTGCCCAGAGCATCAATTTCCCTGCCGCTGGAAGCTACACGCTGTCGTTTCTAGCAGCGCGGCGCGAAGGCGGCTTGCAGCCGCTGAAGGTGAGCGTTGACGGCGTGCAGGTCGGCGGCTTGCTGTCTGCGCCCAGCAGCAGCTTCGGGCTGCTGACGGCGACGTTGACGATCAGCAGCCC
>JANXNV010000022.1 GCA_025353925.1 Armatimonadota bacterium | reverse complement strand
TACACCTCATTTCCCCGGAACCGAATTGTTTCATAACAGCCCGAGTGAGTATGTTAAGTTCTGGAGAAAATGGGCGGTAGACCACAAAGATAAAATAAAGGTACTCCGCGCTCAGTTCGAGGCTGCCCCGACCGTAACTTCAGCCCCTTAAACCATGAAGTATGCGAGTTTAGCTGGATGAGACCACACGCCACAAACCTTAGAGTTTACATCGGTCAAGGTGTGCAATTGGAAGCGCAAGTCATACCGTCCGACCTTTTGTCTGGCTCTACTCCCGCTGGGACATTCAGTTGGACAATACTGGGAACAGAAAACGGCACCGCCATAAGAACATATACCATTTTTGATAACCAATCGGTGGGGGTAGTTATGTATTTGACGAGCCTTAATGGTTTGCAGAGTCAGTCACCACATTTTTATTGGGTTAGTGGTGGTAGTAAGTCTGTTGTTTGCTCAATACATGTTGCAGGCCTTATCTGTACACCGTCAACAACGTTCACTGCTGTGAGGCCATCGGGTGATTTGGTTCAAACACGGCGGGGGAATATAGGTGTTGGGCCTTATCTAGCTCCCCTGAGTACGAATCACAGTGACTATTTGCATGATGGTAATCCCAGTAGCAAGGCTTATCCCTCTGACCAGGGAATCCGTTGGACGGTCACTCTTCCCGCTGATCATGGCTATTGTATGTGGACACAATTGGTTTTGGATCGTAAGGTGACCATCATGAACAGCAAAGGGGAAAAATGGATTTTCGGAGCTATCCCATTTCCTGCACTGGATACAAAAACGCCTTACGGTGGTGGACTGGCAATGTATCCTGATGGTAGCACTGGTCAAGAGGATTCACCGGGCATACAAATTCATCCCTTTAACGGTTCCGGCGAAGCAAATGATTATGCAGTATCGGTGCAGAATTCCGACAGCTTTAAGGATTGGTTAATGTATAAACCAGATCATGATCCTGCAGGTGTTGAGATTACAGATGCGATATTTGTACCGTTAGGATCAACTACGTGGGGATGGCTTGGAAGTTTAGCAGGCGGGAATGTTGACGTAGGCGATGTGCATCACTTTGACGCGGCCAGAACAGGTGGGTCATTTTCTGGGACACCTTATATTTCTGATAGTACATTTCCCACTTGGAAATATATAGCACATGGGCGTGACCTGTCCCCCATAAACTGTACCATTTGCGACGTGAGTATTGACCCGAAAGGTAGAATACTCAGATGCAGAAAAACCAGTTTACCGACGCGCAAATCGTCGCCGTCTTGCAGCAGGCCGAAAAGGGCGACAGCCCAATCTCCGAGGTCTGCCGTCAGCACAACGTTTCGCAGAACACTTTCTATCGCTGGCGTACCCGCTTCGGCAGCATGAATATCCCGGACACGGCCCGTGTTCGGGACCTCGAAAAGGAGAATGCACGCCTCAAGCGTCTCCTCGCGGAACGGGACCTGGAGGTAGACATCATCAAAGAACTGCTACAAAAAAAGTAGCCGAGGCCACCGCTCCCGTCCAGGAGCAGCGCAGCAACGCGCACTATGCCAAAGAACGCGGCCTTTCCGAGCGCAAAGCGTGCCGTCTCTTGAACCTAACCCGCTCCTGCTTACGCTACACGGCTCGCCCTGATCAAGATGCAGCTCTTACCGCTGAACTGGCCCAGATCCGAGGGAAGTACCCCCGGTTCGGCATCCGCCGCGCTCATGCTCTGCTGCGGGCAGGCGGTCAACTCATCAACCGCAAGCGGGTGGCGCGTGTCTGGCAAAAGAGCGGCTTTCAAGTGCCGCAACGCCCGAAGAAGCGCAGGATCAGGACGGGACGCACGGTTCCCTGCCAGGCAGAGTGTCCCAATCAGGTGTGGAGTTACGATTTTCAAGAGGATGCTCTGGTCTCTGGCCGTAAGCTGCGCCTGTTGAGTATCTTGGACGAGTTCACCCGCGAATGGTTGTCGGTGACGGTCGGCGTGTCCCTCACTAGTCAG
Source organism: Armatimonadota bacterium (assembly GCA_025353925.1). GTDB lineage: Bacteria > Armatimonadota > Armatimonadia > Armatimonadales > Capsulimonadaceae > JANXMY01. Next base: position 1,964 of record JANXNV010000022.1, on the reverse strand, counting down.
GCCGTTCTTGCGGCATTGAAGCCACTGTTTGCTTTGCGGGGTGCGCCTCGCTTTGTTCGCAGCGATACGCAGTAATGACGTCTTCGGCATATAACGGACCGGAGTTTATCGCCTCCGAAATCAAGGCATGGCTGCAAGAGAGCGGCTCGTCGCCACACTATATCGATCCCGGCTGCCCGTGGCAGAATGGGTTTCAAGAGAGCTTTCACGGCAAAGTGCGCGACGAGCTGCTTAATCGCGAACTCTTTGTTTCCGTGGCCGAAGCGCAAGTGCGTCTGGAAGCGCAAGTGCGTCTGGAAGCGCACCGGCACTGGTACAATGAAAAGCGTCCGCACAGCAGCTTGAAGTATTTATCGCCCCGCAAGTTTGCAGAGAATTGGGAGCAAAGCCAAACTTCGCAAAATCAGGAGGCAATCAAGCCGCCTGATTGACCAAGAAAACTCACTTTGCAACTGGTACATAAAGCGGGGGACACCACAATCGTTACCCGGCCATTGTACAGTTTCGTTCTTGTCGTTAGGAAACCATAATATGAAAATTATACAATTTACACTTCTGGCACTTGCCTTGTTCTCGCCTACAGCAATCGCGCAGGCTGCATCGTTTAGAATGGGGGATACGTCTGATGAGATTGTTGGCGCAGTTGGTACGTATCTGCCAATTGTTGCCCAGTCCAAGCAAAACACTTGGGAACTCATCAAAGTCGTATCGGATCAATTTAGTGGATGCGCAACCCCCAGCGGCCGCGCCGACATTTCCGGCTCTTACACTGTTGTTCAGCAATTAGGCACAGCAACACCTCATCAAAGCGGAATGTATTCATGGTCTCAACCGAACACATTTGCCAGATTCGCATCTGGTGGAAGGCCTGATCCAGAAATGTCCCGCTGGCTTGAGTCTACCTACTTTTCGCATCGATCCAATGCTACCTTACCGCAAAACGCAACCCACTACATAATCTGCATTGTGAATGAAAAAGTGCCTGGGCAGGATAAGTTTACAGCGGTTCACCTTGTTCCCACCGCCTGGCGGGATTATGTTCTGCCCGCGGTTGCTCATCTTCGCGCTCACCCAGAGCTAAACGACTTGAATGCATCGGCTTCCACTATGGGAGAGGTGCGAAGCTTGCTGCATAATCCTAATCCCTATCTGGTGCTGACGGCACTTCAACTATTGGCCGCAGACAAGCACTTGACGACAGCAGATGTCGAAGCTGCTGCATCCTCAACTGACTTGAATATAATCGCTTGCAGCATCGCCCTTTCGCGGCTTTATGCTTGGTCGGATCAGGATAATTACCCGCAGTGGATGCTGACACACATCGCCGCGATTCAGTCCATGAACTTGCTGGAAGGAGTGGCAAACGGCATCCGCGCTACTACTTCCTTTGCCATGGGGATGTACTACAGCCCCGTTCCCAGTTTGTCGGGCACACGGCGGCGGCTTCGGCCACAAGACATTCGCGACTGGACTGGCTTACCGCCGCTTGTGCGTCAAAAGCTAAAAGAGCTTGATCCAAGCGGCGGAACAGCAGACGAACGCTGGGTGAACATTGACTCCATTTGCCAGCAGTTTGGGGCATAGGCAGTGATCGGCGCATACGGGATGGTCTCCTGAGTTATGATCCCCTCATGCTCATACCCATCCGCCTCAGGTACTTCGGCGACATCTATTTGAAGTCCAAAACTATGGCCAGTTCGATCCGCGGACCGGCCTTCTTTTCTATATTTCCTATTATGTCGGCCAAACACTTGACAATCAGGTGTGTGGGCAGTATAATAAGGAGGTTGTTTTTAGTGGATTTCGCCTGGGCGGAAACGACGGGCGAACGACTTGCAGTGCAAAGGGGCATCGGCCAGCTTCTCATCTTCTCGATTTTTCCGGGACCTGAGCTGGAATAGAAACACAACACAGTCACCTGTGACGTCGCCTGCCCCGTGCCGCCGCCCTCTGTGATTTTGGCG
>JANXNV010000020.1 GCA_025353925.1 Armatimonadota bacterium | reverse complement strand
CGGCAGCGGCCTCAAAAACACACTGGAGCGCGAGACGGTCGCCCGCCTGCAGCGGGACGGCACGGTGGATTTCGCCCATTCCAAAGTCCTGCTGGTCAGCGGTGTCGACCGCTTCGGCATGGCCGAAGCCCTGGACAAAGCTGGTGCCTCCGTGGTCTATGGGGATCTGCTGTTCGCCCTTGGCCTGCCCATCCCTCTGCGTTCGCTCCAAGCCCTCGAAACCGCCTGCAAGCTGCTTGCCCCGGTGGTGACCCGGATGCCCTTCGCCTGGCTCTATCCAACCGGCGAGAAGCAGAACACGATCACGCCGAAATGGGGCCAGTACTATGCCGAAGCCGACATCATCGCCGGGGACTTTCCGTACATCCGCCGCTATATGCCCGACGATTTGAAGGGCAAGACGATCCTCACCAACACCATCACCGCCGATGATGTCTCCGAACTCAAAAAACGCGGCGTTAAGCTGCTGATCACCACGACCCCGGAGCTGGATGGCCGCTCGTTCGGCACCAATGTCATGGAGGGCGTGCTGGTAGCACTATCGGGCCGCAAACCGTCGGAACTGACGCCGGACGACTATTTGAAGCTGCTGGCGCAATTGAAGTGGGAGCCTCGGGTGGAAGTTTTGAATCCTTGATGCGCTCACGAAGCAAATACTTGTCATTAACAAGGGTCTCGAAAGCGATCAGGCTGCCGAAGCACTCGTTGTCCGACCGTTTGCACAAGGTTCTCGCTGCTGTCGATACAGTGTATACAGCCAAAAACCTGAAATCGTTGCCTGTGGTGATGAAAAAAGGAATTCCGGGAGCCAGGTTTTGTATCTATGCTGATACTGGGCCTTATGAGATCGAGTTGAATCCAGATGGAGATCACCTAGAGCTTTCTCTGCTGCACGAAATCGGTCACTACATCGAGTGGCAATCAATACCTAAAGTGCCAAGTGTGGGACCACGTAACTTCGGGATTGATCCACTTTTTGCTCCGTGGCTGACAGTGATCTTTTTCAGTCCCACTGTCATGCATTTAAGAGAAATACTTGTACGATATCCAGAAGGCTCACCAGAGCACGTTCAGATCAAATATCTGTTGCGCCCTGATGAACTATGGGCAAGAGCATACACGCAATACATTGCTAAAAAGGCAGACGCCTCTGTACTTTTTCAGCAGCTCGCAGCCGAAAATAGAAGCAATACGGGTACTATCCAGTATCAGCCGTACTGGAAGTGGGACGAATTCCTCTCAATTTCAAAGGCGATAGATGCTATTTTTGAGAGTCTGAGGTAATCCGAATGATTGTGCGCGAACACAGCACTTTCTCGCTAAGAACTTCTGCGAAAAAAAGAAACAAACCGAGATTCTTTCAACTGCATGCGAGATCATTCCGCAGCAAGTGGAGGCAGACTACTGAGTCGCGCTCCGCTGAGTTCACCTCGCCGCGACCACTCTATCAGGGCATCGCATTTACTGATGACATCATTATGGTTGATCGCCAGGGCAAACGCATTCCGCCGCCAGAGTATGCCTCTTTGAGCATTGACCAATTGCCACAGTTCAAGAAAGGCTGATAAACGCTCATGCACCAATATCTGCCTTTGTTTTCTACTAATCTATGTCAGAAGCGACCTATTCAGGTCGCTTTTTGCTTGTTGGTAATGGCAGCACCTTCTTCAAGTTTCGCCCAGTCCCCTTCCCGCTACACCGTCACCGACCTCGGCTCTCTCGGCGGGGCCGAGAGCGCGGCGGCGGGGGTGAACAATCGGGGGCAGATCGTCGGCGGCTCGGACACGGCGGTGCGGGGCAAGGGGCCGGAGTATGTGACGTATGTTTTTTTGTGGGAGAACGGTAAAATGCGGCGGCTGCCCGCGCTGAACGGCAGCCATGCCTACGCAACCGCGCTTAACGATGCCGGG
>JANXNV010000011.1 GCA_025353925.1 Armatimonadota bacterium | reverse complement strand
AAGAACCTTCAGTTCAATATCTTCCACGATGAGGACACGGAAGTGTATGTCAATGGCATACTTGCCGCCGAAGTACCTAACTATAACAACGGCTACGAGCCGGTTGAGATCACCCCAGCCGCCCTCGCACAACTGAAACCTGGTGCAGCAGTAACGCTCTGTGCCCATGTCCATCAAACTCAGGGCGGTCAAGCCCTCGATATCGGCCTAGTGGATGTCACGGCAGCCACTCCGAATGCGAAGTAAGAGCATCTTCAGTCCTGCCCGGCCTTCAAAGCCGGGCGGGCAGCGAATTCTGGTCGCGTTGTGCTGCGCGGCCCTTTTTTTGTTTGCGGTCTATCTCGGTGCTATCGGCATCTTTCTGCCGGTTTTAGGGAAAGCATTCCATCTTGGCCCCGCCGTGCAAGGCCGAATCTTCCCGGCGAACTTCGGCGGCTTTATTGTCGGCGTTCTCGCCTGCGGGTTTTTGTCGGATTGGATCGGACGAAAGCGCGTCCTGCTCGGCGCGATCCTGCTCTTTGCACTGGCGCAGGGCCTTGTGGGTTTCTCGAAGACCTTTGGGAGCGTACTGGTCGGATTTGCCCTGATCGGTGCGGGCGGCGGCGCAATGGAAACGGTCGCCAGTGCTCTGGCAGCGGACCTGTTTCCCAAAAAGCGCGCAGCGATCATCAATGCACTTCAAATCGCGTTTGGATCAGGAGCGGCACTCAGCCCGCTGCTGGCGCATCACCTTTTAGTAGCAGGGGCCGATTGGCACCGGCTCTTTATGACGGTCGCACTCGCCAACATCGTCCTGATGGCACTGCTGGCTTTCCAGACTGTTCCCGCCACCCTACACCAGCCGGAAGCACTCAGTGGAACGGTTCTGCACACCGTGCTGAAGCACCCCGCGTTCTTGATCCTGTGTCTCTGCCAGGCACTCTATGTGGGGGCGGAGACGGGGTTTTCTTCCTGGCTGCCGAGCTACTTCGACCGCCTTCCCGGCGGTGCGGCGTGGGCGGGGCTGGTGGTCACCGGGTTCTGGGTGACCATGACAGTGGGCCGGGCCGCGGTCGGGGGCGGGATCGCCGGGCTGACGCAGACACGCCTAGCGGGCGGGCTGGCGGTTTTGGGGGCAGCCGCGGCGGGCCTGACAGTGCTGCCGCATACGGCGGGTCTTGCGCTCAAGGGGGTGCTGGCGACGGGACTATTGTTCTCCGGGATTTTCGGTCTGATTCTTGCCGAGTCGGGAGACCGTTTTCCCCAATCCGCAGGGACTGTCTTCGGCTGCGTCGTCGCGGCGGGGGGTGTCGGCGGGTCCGTGGTCCCCTGGGCGATCGGAGCCTTGACCGGCTCGGCCTGGGGCTGGTCCGGTGCTCTGGCTTTGGTCCCGGCGGCGGCACTTCTGCTGGGAATTATTTTGCTGAATTTGACAAAAGCAAAAGTTTGACGGTACACTACAAATCTCATCACGGCACTGTCGCCTCTTCCTACTCACACTTACCGGTGGAGCAATGAACTGCTCCGCGGAACCCCACTGTTTTTAGAGGAGAGACACATGGCGATAGCTCTGGCAATGAAGGACGCCCCACGGGTCACCGCGACTTCCCAACACCCCTTAGAACCCTTGACCGGCGATGAAATCGCCGCCGCCGTATCGATTTTGCAGCAGTCAGGCCGTCTCGGCCCGAAGGCACGCTTCGTGCTGGCGGTGCTCCAAGAGCCGCAAAAAGAGATCGTTCTCGGCTGGTCGCCGGGGCAGGAAGTCCCGCGCGAAGCCTTCGTTCAGATTCTCGACAACGCCGACGGCAAGGTCTACGAAGCGGTCGTCTCTCTCACGGAGAGCACTGTGACGCGCTGGGAGCATATTCCCGGTGTGCAGCCGTCGCTGATGCTGGACGAGTTTTTCGAGTGCGAAACGGCAGTAAAAGCGGACGCGGCTTTCCAGGCCGCCCTGGCCAAGCGCGGCATCACGGACATGGCCTTGGTTATGGTCGATCCGTGGTCGGCGGGCTGGTACGGCGACGAAAGCAAAAGCTACGAAAACCGCCGCGTCCTCCGGGCAATGGCCTGGCTGCGTTCGGAGCCGGGTGACAACGGCTACGCCCACCCTATCGAGGGGGTGGCGGTCATCTTTGACCTGAACACGGCGGAAGTCGTCGAAGTAATCGACACTGGAGCAGTCCCCCTGCCCTCCGCACCCGGCAACTACGCCCGCGAATACATTTCCGAATTCAGCGACACCAGCGAGTTCCGTAAGGATTTAAAGCCTTACGAAGTCGCCCAGCCGGAAGGTCCCAGTTTCTCCGTCACCGGCCATGAGGTCAAGTGGCAGAAATGGTCGTTCCGCATTGGCTTTACACCCCGCGAAGGGCTAGTCCTTTATACCATCGGCTACTTGGACGGCGGCGAAGTCCGGCCGATTATGTACCGAGCGGCCCTCTGCGATATGGTCGTTCCCTACGGCGATCCCGGCTACAATCATTATCATAAAAACGCCTTTGACTGCGGCGAGTATGGTATCGGAATGCTGGCGAACGCCCTGGAGCTGGGCTGCGACTGCCTGGGCGAGATCCGCTACTTCGATGCCTACATGGCGGGCAGCCGGGGCAGCGTTTTGAAGATGCCGAACGTGGTGTGCATGCACGAGGAAGATTTCGGTATTCTCTGGAAGCATGTCGATTGGCGCACGAACCAGACGGAAGTGCGCCGCTCCCGCCGCCTCGTGGTCTCGTTTATTTCGACAGTCGGCAACTACGAATACGGCTTTTACTGGTATTTCTATCAGGACGGCACGATTCAGTACGAGATCAAGCTGACGGGAATCATGAACACCGGGGCGATGGTCCCCGGCGACACCTGCAAATACGGCACGGAGATTGCGCCGGGCTTGTACTCCCCGAACCACGAGCACAGCTTCAATGTCCGCATGGACATGATGGTGGACGGCCCGAAGAACTCGGTCTACGAAGTTCACTGCGAGATGGAACCCGAAGGGCCGGAGAACCCGGCGGGCAACGGCTACTTCGCCAAGTCCACTCTGCTGAAGACGGAGTCGGAGGCGCAGCAGCTTGTCGACCCGCTGGCGGGCCGCTACTGGAAGATCACCAATCCCCATGCCTTGAACAGCATGGGCAAGCCCGTTTCTTACAAGCTGGCACCGGGGGAAAACACGTCGGCCTTTCAGCACGCGAGCGCGTATGTCAGCAAACGGGCGGGCTACATGAGCAAGCATCTCTGGGTCACCCCATACGAAGCTGACGAGCTGTATGCCACCGGCAAATACCCCAATCAGAGCCAAATCGACACCGGCCTGCCGGCTTACACTAAAGATAATCGGTCCATTGAAGACACGGACCTCGTAGTCTGGTACACGCTCACGCACAACCACATCCCGCGCCCGGAGGACTGGCCGGTCATGCCGGTCGGCTACATCGGCTTCTCGCTGAAGCCCGCCGGGTTCTTCGACCGCAGCCCGGCCCTCGACGTTCCTCCGACCTCCGCCAAATGCTGCACGAGTACGTCGAACGGCTCCTACGGCAGCAGCAGCAATGGACACAATGGCAATGGGCACAATGGCAACGGGCATAACGGAAATGGAGCGCATTGATGCCGACGAATAATCCGTGCGCGTACTGTGCTTATCCCGCGTATACACCGGTTCGCCTCAGGGGCAGTTCACTCTGCTTCTGCTGCGCGGGCTGCCGGGAAGTTTATCTTCTGCTGCGTGAAGTCGCGGAGGAAAGCCGATGAAAGTCTGTGCTTTAGCCGCGTTTGGCCCGCAGGAACCGCTTCGCCCATTTGAGTACGAAGTCGGCCCGCTGGAAGCGCACCAGTGTCTGATTAAGGTCCAGACGTGCGGTATCTGTCATTCGGATATTCACTGCATGGATAATGATTGGGAGATGACCCGCTATCCAATGGTTCCGGGTCATGAAGCCATCGGAACCGTGGCCGAAGTCGGGCCGCAGGTTACTCACCTGCAAGTCGGTGACCGGGTCGGGATCGGCTGGCAAAGCGGAGCCTGCCTGCACTGCCTCGACTGCCTGCGCGGCAACCAGCAGATGTGCGAGGTGGACAACCGGGCAACCATCCTGCAGCAGCATGGCGGCTTCGGCGACTACATGACCGTCGACTCGCGCTTTGCCTTCCCCATCCCGGACGGCCTTTCGTCCGAGACCGCCGGGCCGCTGCTCTGCGGCGGCATCACGGTCTACTCCGGCTTCCTTCATGCCGGAATGACGGGCGGCCAGGAGATCGGGGTGATCGGGATCGGCGGCTTGGGGCACTTAGCCGTGCAGTTTGCGGCAAAGCTCGGGAACCGGGTCACCGTCTTCACCAGCTCGCCCGACAAGGCGGAATTCGCGGCAAGCCTCGGTGCGGCGGAGGCCGTGGTCATTGGGCGTGACGGGACAGCCCCCGAAAAGCCGTCGCGGCGTCTCGATATCATTCTCGATACAGTGGCGGCATCCAAAGACTACAACGCCTACTTGAATATGCTGGACTCGGACGGCGTTTACAACCTCGTCGGCGTGCCGACCGACGACATCCCGCTCTCGGTTTTTGCCTTCCAGGACAAACGGCGGCGCATCATGGGGTCGCCCATCGGCAGCCCGGCGGAGATCCGGGAGATGCTCTCACTCTGTGCGGAAAAGGAGATTCTGCCGCTGATTGAAACGTTTCCGTTCGAGCGGGCAAACGAAGCCCTGCAGCGCGTCCGAGACAACAAAGTCCGCTACCGCGCCGTACTGACGATGGAGTAAACCGGCCGCATGCCGAGCCAGATGTGGACAGAAAAGACGTGGGAATAAATTCCTACGCTGTGGGGCGCAGACGCCTGGTTTCGACCTGCGTCGAAAAAGATTTGGTCAAAGATTGGGACCTATTCACTTACCCTTGTCCCGGCGCAGGCCGCGACTTGGCGTTTCGCCCCACAGCGGTGAACTTTAGTTCCACGCTTCTTGGCCGTTCGCACTTTTGCGCTGCTTTAGGTCTATTTTCCTTCTCGGGGCATTGTCGCCAGTCTCATGTTTCCTGCGATCCTTCGGTGTCGAAGTACGCGCTCAAACGCACTTTAGCATAACCACTTAGGACCGGGCCAGCTCGATGCCGCCCCGAGAGGAACACACCACATGGCAACGATTGAAGCACCGGTCGCCGATCATCTCGATCTTGGCGAGCACAACCATCACGCGGTCGGACTGCGCCGCGATGCGCTGAGTTTCACGGAAACTCTGGCACAGTCAATCGCAAATATCGCGCCGACCCTGACCCCCGCCGTCAACCTGCAGCTCGTTTTCGGCTCCTCCGGCAACGGCACCTGGTTTACCTATCTTCTGGCGACCCTGGGCCTGCTACTGATCGGGGTCTGCATCAAGCAGTTTGCCGGGAAGACTTCCACGCCCGGCGCATTGTACTCGTATGTCTCGATGAGCCTCGGACCGACTGCGGGCTTTATCACCGGCTGGGCTTTAATTCTGGCTTACTTGGCGACCGGGGTCGCTGTCGCCTCCTACACTGTTCCGTATGCCCAGACACTGGTGAAAAACCTGCATTTCGCACTTCCCGCTGTGCTGATGTTTGCCTTAGTCGTCGGCCTGGTCTGGCTCATCGCCTACAAAGATGTCCGAATCTCCGCCAAGATGATGCTGGCGCTGGAAGGCATCTCAATCACGCTGATTCTCATCCTCGGTGCCGCCATGATCGCACATACCGGCCTGCATCTCGGGCCGCAGCTTTCGCTCAAGGGAATGACTTTAAATGGTCTCCAGGGTGGCATGGTGTTGGGCGTCTTCTCCTTCGTCGGCTTTGAGAGCGCGACTGCCCTCGGTGCGGAGGCGAAGAACCCCAAACGGAGCATTCCTCGAGCCGTCTTTATGAGCACGGCGATAGCAGGTGCGTTCTTCATTTTGATGTCGCTGGTCATGGTCTCCGCCTTTGCGGGATACAAGACCCATCTTGACGACCCAAACCTGGTCGCTCTTTCGGCTATGGCCGAGATCGCGCATGCCCCATTCCTTGGGGTTCTGGTCTCCTTCGGCGCGATCATCAGCCTCTTCGCCTGCACACTGGCCTGTGTCACCGCGACCTCGCGCATCCTGCTTTCCATGTCCCGCGACGGCTTGATTCACGCACACCTGGGCAAGTCGCACAGCACCAACGCTACCCCGCACGTTGCCGCGACTGCCTGCGCGATCCTCATGTTCGCCGTCCTGACCGGCCTCTTTCTCAAGGGCTTTGCCATTCTGGACATCTATAACATGAACGGTACGATTGCGACCTACGGCTTCCTGCTGGCGTATGTCCTCATTGCCGTCGGAGCGGTGGTCTCGGCCTCTCGGGACAAGACACTCTCGCCCTGGTTGATCTTCTCTGCTGTGGTCGGCACCCTCTTCATGGGCCTTGCCATCAAGGGAAGCGTCTCGCCCTGGCCCGCCGCACCGGATAATTACCTGCCGGAGATATTCGGCGTCTACATGGTACTCGGCCTGATTTGGATGTTCGTTGACCGTGCGCGATCCGGCCCGAAGCTTCGGCTTTCTTCCGGCGATTAAATCGAAAGTCACGAGGTTAGAGTGAAGGGTATTCAAGGACGTGTGGCGATCATTACCGGGGCAAGCTCGGGAATCAGGCGCGGGATCGCCCACGTCTTTGCGGCGGAGGGCGCGAAAGTCATCGCCGCCAGCCGGAACCGCGAAACGGGAGAGCGGGTCGCCCGCGAGATCCGGGATACCGGGGGTGAGGCCATTTTCGTTGAAGCCGATGTCAGCCGCAAGGCGGATAACGAGAAAGTGGCCGCCGCCGCGCTGGAGCGTTTCGGGCGCATCGATATTCTGGTGCACAATGCCGGGATCTTTTGGGAAGTCATGCTCGACGACATGACCGAGGACGATTGGGACCGCTGCCACAACGTTAACCTGAAGGGCACGCTTTTCTCGACCCAGGCTGTTTTGGCGACCATGAAGAGCCAAAAACACGGACGCATTTTAGTGACTTCGTCCATCACCGGACTGAACAAAATGCGAGAGAATACAGAGGGCGGGAGCAAAAGGAGGGCGGTGGAAACTGTAGGGGCGGGGCTTGCCCCCGCCCTCTGAATTGCCCCCGCCCTCCTTTTGCCCGATCCGTCCTTCCTGTGCCTGACTGAATCAAACTTATGAACTACTGTCATACAATCGGCAGCTCCGTGTACCGCTTCGCGGACCTGAAAACGCTGCTGGCGAAAGCGACTCCACTGCGCTCCGGCGACGTGCTGGCGGGTCTTGCCGCGGGCAGTGCGCAGGAACGGGTCGCGGCGCAGATGACGTTGGCCGATCTTCCGTTACAGGTCTTTCTGTCCGAGGCCGTCGTCCCCTATGAGTCCGATGAGGTCACCCGGCTGATCGTGGACACGCATGATTTGGCGGCGTTCGCACCGGTATCTCATCTCACAGTCGGGGGTCTGCGGGACTGGCTGCTCTCGGACGCCGCCGATACCGACGCACTGGCGCGTCTCGCTCCGGGCCTGACCCCGGAGATGGCGGCGGCGGTCACTAAAATCATGCGGCTGCAGGACCTGATTTTGGTCGGGGCCAAGTGCCGGGTCGTGACCCGGTTTCGGAACACCATCGGTCTGCCGGGAAGGCTTTCGACCCGCGTCCAGCCCAATCATCCCACCGACGATCCGCGCGGGGTCGCGGCCAGCCTTCTGGACGGCCTGCTGCTCGGCGGCGGCGATGCGGTCATTGGGATTAACCCAGCCAGCGACAACGTAGATTCGTGCATCCGCCTGCTGACGATGCTGGATGAGCTGAGAGTTCGCTTCGAGATGCCCACGCAGTCCTGCGTGCTGACCCATGTGACCAATGCCATGGCGGCGATGGAGCGCGGTGCCCCGATGGACCTGGTTTTCCAGTCTGTTGCCGGGACACAGGCCGCGAACACCGGCTTCGGCATCACGCTTTCGATGCTGCGGGAGGCGCGGGAGATGGCGTTGGCCCTCAAGCGCGGCACGGTCGGCGACAATGTGATGTACTTCGAGACCGGCCAGGGCAGTGCCCTGTCCGCAAATGCCCATCATGGGGTAGATCAGCAGACCCTGGAATCGCGGGCCTATGCCGTCGCCCGCGCGTACTCTCCGCTGCTGGTCAACACCGTAGTCGGCTTTATTGGCCCGGAATACCTCTACAACGGCAAGCAGATCATCCGGGCGGGCCTAGAAGATCACTGCTGCGGCAAGCTGCTCGGATTGCCGATGGGCTGCGACGTTTGCTATACGAACCATGCGGAGGCCGATCAGGATGATATGGATGCCCTGCTGACTCTTTTGGGCACGGCGGGCTGCACGTTTATTATGGGAATCCCCGGCGCGGACGATGTCATGCTCAATTATCAGAGTACATCATTCCACGATGCGCTTTATGTCCGCCACGCCCTCGGCAAGCGTCCCGCCCCGGAGTTCGAGGCCTGGCTGGAACGGATGGGCCTTTTCCGCGATGGCGGCGAGCGGCGGCTGACCAGCGACACCGCACTCAGCCCGGTCGCCCGGGAGCTGAACTCTCTGGTCCCCGCCTCTACGTCCCTTGCCCGCACCGCCCTGTGGGAGAAGCTGCGCCGCTTCACCCCCGCCCGGATCGGGATTGAGCCGGTGGGGGTGTCCCAGCCGACCGAATCACTGCTGAGTTTTCAATGGGACCATGCCCAGGCGCGAGATGCGGTCTATTCGTTGTTGGAAGCAGAAGCCATTTCGGTAAAGATCGAAGACCTGGGGCTGCCGACACTGCATCTGCAAAGTGATGCTTCAACGCGGGAGGAGTATCTTCAGCGGCCCGATCATGGCCGCCGCTTAAATTCCTCTTCCGTCGAAATGCTTGCGGCTGAACAAGCAAATTGGGATGTCGTCTTCGTCGTGGCCGACGGCCTCTCGGCGACCGCCGCGAATCATCATGCCGCCTCGCTGCTGGCGGAAGTCCTCCCGAAGCTGCGCGAATGGGGCTGGCGGATCGGGCCGGTCTGCCTGGTGGAACAGGGGCGGGTCGCCGTTGGGGATGAGTGCGCAGTTCGCCTGGGAGCGGACATGGTCGTGGTACTGATTGGAGAGCGGCCCGGCCTTAGCTCGCCCGACTCGCTGGGTGTCTATTTGACCTGGCAGCCGTGCCTTGAGACCCTGGACTCTTCGCGTAACTGCCTGTCAAATATCCGGCCCGGCGGTCAGAGCATCGCGCTCGCCGCAAGCCGACTGCTGTATTTGATGTCAGAGTCGCGGTGGAGGCTGGTTTCGGGGGTCGCGCTGAAAGAGGATTCGGGGATGGAAAGTAATCAGCCGCTGGCGGAGCTGCCCGCCGCGATTTCGGCATCCACCACCGCCTGACCTTCGGAGTGCAGCAGATCATAGACTTCGGCGCGGATTTGGAAGAACTCGGGGGAAGTTCGCAGGTCCGGGCTGCGGTCGGAGCCGAAGGGCACGCAGATTTCGGCTTTCAGACGACCAGGACGGGCGGTCATCACAAAGATACGGTCGCTGAGGAACACGGCTTCGTCAATATCGTGTGTGATAAACAGAGTCGTCGTGCGCTCCTTGCTGCGGATGGTGAGCAGAAGCTCCTGCATCACGGTGCGCGTTTGAGCATCCAGTGCCCCGAACGGCTCATCCATCAGCAAGATCCGCGGCGAGTTCGCGAGGGCGCGGGCGATGGCGACCCGCTGCCGCATGCCGCCAGAAAGCTGCTTTGGAAAATGGTCCCGAAAGCCGTGCAAACCGACCGCATCTAGGAAGTGATCGGCTAACTGCTCCCGCTCGGCCTTCTTCGCGCCGCGCTGCTTGGGACCGAACTGGACATTCTGCCGCACGGTCAGCCAGGGAAACAGCGTATATGCCTGAAAGACCATGCCCCGCTCCGCCCCTGGCCCGGTGACTTCGTGACCGTCGAGAAGAACGCGTCCGGAAGTCGGGGTCGTCAGCCCGCCGACGATGTGCAGGAGCGTGGACTTGCCGCAGCCGGACGGCCCGACGATGCTGACCAGCTCGCTCACGCCGACTGTCAGTGAGGTCGGCTCGAGAACCGTCAACGAGCCGCTTTTGGTCGGATACTCTTTAGAAAGTCCTTCCAGGCAGAGAATGGGGTCCGGCATAAGAATAGGATCGGGCATGAGATCGGGCATGTGTTAGTTTCTCTGCGCTTCCGCCCACGGCAGAAGGCGCGGCTGTGCGATTTTAAAGACCATATCCGTCGCCAGCCCCAGCAGTCCCAGAATAAAGATTCCCACAAAAATCTCATCCGCCCGGGAGAACCGCTGCGCTTTCATGATCGCGTAGCCCAGCCCGGAGCTGGTCGCCACGACTTCCGCGATCACCAGGTACGTCCAGGCCCAGCCGATCATGGTCCGGCAAGTGTCCAGGAGGCCGGGCAAAGTCGCAGGCAGCAGCACATTGAAGAGCACCTGCAGGCGGTTCGACCCCAAAGTTCGGGCGGCATTGAGCAGGTCCTTCGGCACCTGTCGGGTGACATCGGCTACCACCAAGACCATCTGGAAATAGGTCCCCAAAAAGATCAGTAAAATCTTCGCCGGTTCGTCGATTCCGGCAATGACCATGACCAGCGGAATCAGTGCGGGCACCGGAACATAACGGATGAAGCCGACGAACGGCTCATGGGCCGCCTCGGCGCACTTGTAGGCTCCCATCAATATCCCCAGCGGGATCGCAAGCACGGCAGAGAGCAGGAACCCGATCCCAATCCGGGTGACGCTGATCTTCATATCCGCCATCAAGTCGCCGTCGTGATACATCTCCAACGCAGCCGACATCATGTGGGTCGGGGTGGGCAGGATAAGGGCATTCGCTCGGCCCGAATAGGTCAGAAAGCACCACAGCGCAATCGGTATCAAAAACGACGCTGCGGCGATGGTTAGGTACGCACCACGCGGAATATCCTCGCCCAGCTGAAAGAGGCCGGGCTTGCGCTTGCGGGGCACGGCCGGGATTGCGACCGCTTTCTGAGATTGTATATTGAGACTGGTTGCCATTGTGGTGCTTTCTAATAGGGGGAAGAGACCTCACCCCGCCGCTCCGCGTCGACCCTCTCCTTCAGAAAGGCGAGGGTTAGGATGAAGCGTAGGGTGCGCTGCTTGCTGCGCCCTCTCCCTCCTAACTTCCTGTCCAATCCTAACCCTCGCCTTTCTGAAGGAGAGGGTGGCAACTTGTTGCCGGGTGAGGTACCTAGTCCACCTTCAGCGCGTAGTCATACGGCGGCTTCATACCTTTGCCCTTCTTCGCGGCGGCTGTGATAAAAGTCGGGTCGATCGCCGAGGCGAAGTCGGGAAGCTTGGGAATCTGCTTTTGGGTCAGCAGGAACTGGGTGATCGAGGGGCCGCTGCTGTACAGCGAGGTCGGCTTGGCACTCTGCGTGAACGCCGCCAGGGCCTCGGGGGCACTGAAGATACGCGTGCCTTTGATGAAGCTCTTATAGAACGCGATTTGCTCCGCGGGTGTGCCTGGCTCTTTGGCCGTATCGGCCATAATCTTTACCGCGTCATCAGGGTGTGCCCGCCACCAGTCCAGCGAGTCGTACCAGGCATCGACGATGCCCTGAACCTCCTGCGGATGGGCGGCCAGAGACTTGCCCTGGAAGACCAGCAGGTCAGGAATCTGGCCCGGCAGAGAGCTGCTGTCGAACAGCACATGGGAGCCGGGAAACTTCGCCAGGAGCTGGCTTTTGTTCGGCTCCCAAACAGCCACTGCATCCACCTGCTTCGCGATCAGAGCGGCGGGGCAGTCCTGCACTTTGATCGGGACATACGTGATGTCCTTCTCAGTCATGCCGTTGGCGGCGAGGGCTTTGTCCAACAGGAACTGCTCAACCGTGCCCAGCTCCGTCGCGACCTTCTTGCCCCTCAAATCTTTCATGGTCTTGATACCCGGTCCGGCGACCACGGCATCATTCCCTGCCGAGTTGTCGTTGATCAGCACAGCTTTGGCGGACTGCCCCTGTGCCAGCGGCCCCATGGTATCGCTCCAGGTCTGACAGTTGGCATCGACCTGATTGGCGGCAAACGCATTCAGCGAGTCGGTATAATTGGGGAACCAAACGAGCTTGACGTTGACATTGTGCTTCTTGAAAAAGCCCTGCTTTTCGGCAATCGCCCAGGCTGTCCAGCCCGGCCAGTCCGAGTAGCCGATGGTGATGACTCCTGCGGTATCAGCGGCAGACGCGGCCGCGGGAGTCTTTGATGCCGGCGGCACTGCGGCATCTTTTTTCGGGCTGCACCCGGCGAGTGCCAAGGCGGTCAACGCAGAGATGGCCAAAAGGGAACGGGAAAATCGCATGAATCGGCTCCTTTTCTAGATCACACGGCTAAGGGCCGTGCCGTGATGAAAAAGAGCACCATGCTCCGGGGGTACTCGGCTTCGAGATAAATTGAGTATACAAACTTTCGGCCTGCTTGTCAAGCCTTTAAGAACATGTTCCAAGCCGCGTGACGCAAAACAGAATATCTCATGCTATAATGACGAAATACGTCGTGAATTAAGGGAGATATGTATGGGCCACGTCACACGCAATGATACCATTGACAGTGCCATCCCGGCACTCGACGCGCTTGATCACAAAATCATCGCGGTTTTGCAGGAAAACGCTCGTCAGACCAATGCTGAAGTCGCCGGATTGGTCGGCAGCAGTGAGCCGACGGTGCGCCGCCGGGTGGATCGGCTGCTGGAATACCAGATCATCAAGATCGTCGCCGTCGCCCCCCCATTCTCGCTGGGTTATCATGTCGTCGCGATCCTCGGAATCCAGATCGATCACAGCTTTCTCGACGAGATCCAAGAAGCGCTGCTGGCGATGCCGGAGATCCGCTTTGCCGGAGTCACACTCGGCAGCTACGATGTCGTGACGGAAGCCTGGTTTCACAGCAACACGGAGCTGCTGGCGTTCCTGCATGAGCACCTGAGCAAAATCCCCGGCATCCAGCGCATCGAATCATTGCAAGTCGCGAAGATGATCAAGTACGCTTACGATTGGGGAGTCCAGCCCTCCGCGTCATAACGAGCATATTTTTGACTAATATCGTCATAATTTGAGCTAAGGGCCGAATATTCGTCAAAACCGAAAATATTTTCTCCGCAGGGCTTGACAACTCTTCCAGCGACCAGTATACTGACACTCAGCTCACAGACGAGCCACGACAACCCGCGTCGGCATCGTCGCCCCCGCTTTTCCCACTCTAGAGACGGCACCCGAATTGAATACATCCCAGCGCAGCAGTGGCTTCGTGACGGTTCCCGCCCGCCCGCATGCCTTTCCGATGGATACGACACACGCCGCTGTTCTGGTTATCGATATGCAGCGCGATTTTCTGGATCCGGATGGCGGCTGTCCCCGGCTCCTGCGGATTTCGCTGGAGGTGCTGGCAGGCGTCCGCGAAATCATTCCGCGTATCGCGAATCTTCTCACCTGGACACGCTCGCGGCAGATGACAACCCTCTACGCGCGGGAGGCCAGTTTGCCCGACCTGTCGGATCTGACGGAATGCAAACGGCAGCGTTATGCGAACGCCGGGTACCCGGTGGGGACTCCCGGACCGCTGGGCAAGCTTTTGGTTCGGGGCGAAGCGGGCTGCGCGATTATCCCCGAGCTGGCCCCCGCGTCAGGGGATCTGGAATTGGATAAACCGGCCCAGTCCGCTTTCATCGGCACAGACCTGGAAGCGAGCCTGCGGGCACTGGGCACTACGCATCTGCTGCTGACCGGCGTCACGACCCAGTGCTGCGTTCTCGCGACGTACCGGCATGCGGCGGACCTAGGGTTTTTCCCGCTGCTGCTGGAAGACTGCTGCGCGGCCTTCGACCCGCGCGACCATGCGGCGGCAATCGACGTACTCACCAGCGAAGGCGGCGCGGTCGGCTGGGTCAGCACCTCGGATCAACTTTGGAACACGGGAGAAATGAGAACAGATGAAAAATAAGCATATGATGCTCTTGGGCGTTGCAGGCATCTGCCTCGGGTTGAGCGGCTGCGCCCCGAAAGCCGCTGAGACGAAGGCCACGGAAACGACAGCACCTGCCGGATCAAAGCCGTTCGTCGTCGCCTATAATCAGTGGATCGGTTTTGTCGGGCTGTTCACAGCGCTGGACAAAGGCTACTTCAAAGACGCGGGCCTGGATGTCCAGGCCAAGCAGTTCGCCGGACCGGCGGACAGCGTGCCGCTGCTGCTGACCGGTAAGGTGGATGTTTCGCTGACGACGGCGGACACGGTCATTCTCCTGAATAAGCAGGCAGGCAGCAAGCCAATGGCCTGTGCCTATGTCATCGACACCTCTGATGGGGCAGACGGCCTGATCGCGCAGAAAGACATCCGCACGGTCGCTGATCTGCGCGGCAAGACAGTCGCGGCGACTCTCGGGCAGTGCAACGAGATGCTTTTGCTGAAGGCTCTGGCGGCCGCCGGCATGAAGCGCACGGATGTGACGATCACCAACATGGACGCTGACACAGCAGGGGCCGCGATTGTCGCGAACAAGATTCCGGCGGCGGTCACCTGGGAACCCTGGCTCTCGAAAGCGATGCCCGGCGGAGCGCACGTCATCTACAGCAGCCATGACGCTCCCAATATCCTGCTGGACGTGGCCGCTGCGTCAGCACAAACTATGACAGGCCGAAGCGCGGACCTGCGAACGTTCCTAGCTGCGCTGGCAAAGGGGGCGGCGTATGACAAAGCCCACCCCGACGAGGCCGCGCAGATCGCCGCCAAGCATCTGGGCACCTCCGCCGCCGACACGACCACTATGCTGTCGAAGGTCAAGCTTTATGGTGCCGACGATAACCGGAAGCTGATCGGCACGCCCGCCGCGCCCGGAGCCGCATTCACCTCGGCCACCGAGATCGGGCATTTCTTAGTCGATCAGAAGCAGATGCCGACCATGCCGGATGTCTCCAAGACATTCACGACGGAATACCTGCCGCAATGAGCGTCCCGCTACGGCATCACTACACGGATCGGGCGGACTGGTTCGCGCGGCAGGAGGTCACACAGGGCATCGTTCATGTCTGGGAACCGGCCTACCGTGAGGATTACCGCTGCAATATTTACGTCATCCAAGGCAGCACGTCTGACCTGGTGCTGGATACGGGCCTCGGCCTCGGCTCCCTTCGGACTTATCTTGCGCCGCTCGCGCCCGACCCGCTGCTGGTGCTGAGTCACGGTCATTATGACCACATCGGCAGTGCGTTCGAATTTGAGCGACGCGTGATCCACACCGCCGAAGCGCAGATCGTGGCGGCTCCGACACATGCGAATACTTATGCCGACCTGCTGCTGGCTGAAGAGGACTTCACGCCGACGCCCTGGGACGGCTTCACCGCCGCCGACTGGGCCGTGGAGCCTGCCCCGGCCACGGGCCTGATCGGCGAAGGCGACATTCTGGACCTAGGCGATCGACGCTTCACCGTGCTGCATACCCCCGGTCATTCGTGGGGGAGTGTCTGCCTGTGGGATGAAGCCCGGGGCTTCCTCTTCTGTGCGGATACGGTGTATGCCGGGGAGATCTTCGACCACTTGCCCTGTTCGGATATTCCAATCTATCTTCAGACCATGCGCCGCCTGCGCGAGCTGCCGGTCCGCACCGCTTTTCCCGGACACGGCCCGATTCTCAGCGGCGACGAGTTCCGCTTGACCATCGACAGCTATTTAGCGTCAAAACAGAGAGTAAAGACTTGACCGAAATTCTGTTTGAAGAAACACTCTCCCCCGGCGCCGCCTGGTCGCACACCCTGAAGCGCGGCACGGCCCTGCGACTTACCGATGTCGAAGGCGGGGCGAATATCGGAGCGATCCTCTACAATGCCGACTGCCCGGTCGAGCGTCTGAACATTCCCGACACTTTGAAAGCCCAGCATATCGCGCGGCTGACCCAAGATTTCGTGCTCTACTCCGACATGGGGCGTATCTTGTGCTCGATCACTGAAGACACTCTGGGCTGGCACGATGCCCTGAGCGGCTGCGCCGATGCCGCGGCCGTCAAAGCGAGGTACGGGGAAGCACGGTACCAGCAGCATCGAAACGACTTCCACCGGAACGCTCAGGACAGCTTTTTGATCGAACTGGAAAAGGTCGGCCTCGGGCCGCGTGACCTGTCGCCCAACCTGAATTTTTTCAGCAAAGTCGCCGTCGGCGAGGGCGGCGCACTGGCCTTCCAGACCGGCCACTCCGCCCCCGGCAGCTTTGTGGAGCTTCGCGCCGAGATGAATGTCCTGCTGATACTCAACTCCTGCCCCCACCCGCTCGACCCAAACCCGGTGTACGCGCCGAGACCGGTTCGGCTGACCGTGAAGCGTGTTGCCCCGCCGGCTGCGGACGATGCCTGCCGTATCTCGCGGCCCGAAAACGGGCGCGGATTTACGCTGACGGAAAGATATTTCCTATGACTCAATTTAAGCTGACCGAGAGCGCACTGCACCCTGCGAACGCCGTTTACAGCGAGACTATTTCAGCGGGCGAGTCCTGGATCCATCCGATTGGGCGGGGTCAGACATTTCGCATTGTCGATCTGGAAGGCAATCAGGCCGTCGACACGCTATTCTACGATGCGCAGGACTTCGCTGACCGCTACGACTTCCAGAACACGATCCGGGCACAGGGAAATATTTACCTATCGACGGGTTCCAGGCTGATGTCCAGCAAAGGGAATTGTCTGCTGACCATCACCGCCGACACCTGCGGACGGCATGACACGCTTGGCGGGGCCTGTGCCACGGAAAGCAATCAGGTCCGCTATGCTCTGGATAAGGGCCACATGCACGCCTGCCGGCAGAGCTTCTTAGCGGCACTGCTTCGCACGGATAACGGCCTGGAAAAGCGCGATATTCCTAACAACATCAACTTCTTTATGAATGTGCCGGTGACGCCGGGCGGCGGCCTGACTTTCGAAGACGGCATCTCCGAAGCGGGTAAGTATGTCGAGATGCGAGCCGAGCGCAATGTTCTCGGGCTGATCAGCAACTGCCCGCAGCTGAACAACCCGTGCAACGCTTACAACCCGACACCGATCCAAGTCTTGATCTGGGAAGCTGCTGATGTTTCGTAAAGTCCTTATCGCTAATCGCGGCGCGATCGCCTGCCGTATCATCCGTACCTTGCGGACACTCGGCATCGGCTCGGTCGCCGTTTATTCCGATGCCGACCGGCACTCCCTGCATGTCGCGCAGGCCGACGAGGCGATCAATATCGGTCCGGCGACTGCGGCGCAAAGTTACCTCTCTATCGAAGCGATACTGAAAGTGGCGAAAGACACCGGGGCGGAAGCCATCCATCCCGGCTATGGCTTTCTCAGCGAGAGTGCCGAGTTTGCTGATGCCTGCGAGGTGGCGGGGCTGACTTTTATCGGGCCGACGGGCGATCAAATGCGGGCATTTGCTCTCAAACATACCGCCCGGCAGATGGCCGAGAGCCTGCAAGTGCCCCTGCTCCCGGGGACCGGCCTGCTGGCGAGTCTGGAGGACGCTCAAGCTGCCGCGCAGAAAATCGGCTACCCAGTCATGCTGAAGAGCACGGCGGGCGGCGGCGGGATCGGAATTCGCCTCTGTCAAACCCCGGAGGAGCTGGATGCCGCCTGGGACGCCGTCGCCCGGCAGGGGGCCGCGAATTTCGGGGACGGCGGGGCGTTTTTGGAGCGGTTTATCGCCCAGGCGCGGCACCTCGAAGTGCAGATCTTCGGCGACGGCTTAGGCGAAGTCGTGGCGTTAGGCGAGCGGGACTGCTCCGCCCAGCGGCGCAACCAGAAAGTGACCGAAGAGACTCCTGCCCCCGGCATCTCCCCAGAGACCCGCGCCCATCTCTGCGAGACCGCCGTGCGGATCGGCAAAGCGGTCAGCTACCGCTCGGCGGGCACAGTGGAGTTTGTTTATGATGATGCCGCCCATGAGTTTTTCTTTCTGGAAGTCAATACCCGCCTGCAGGTCGAGCACGGGGTCACCGAGGAGGTGACGGGTATTGATCTGGTCGCCTGGATGGTGCTGCAGGCCTCAAACGACCTGGCACCTCTCGCTTCTTTTTCGATACAGCCTCGCGGACACTCATTTGAAGCGCGACTGTATGCCGAGGATGCCGGACGGGGCTTTCAGCCGAGCATCGGGCGGCTGACTCATGTGCATTTCCCGGAAACGGCGCGGGTCGAGACCTGGGTCGAGCCGGGGACGGAAATCACTCCCTATTACGATCCGATGGTCGCCAAGCTCATCGTGCGGGGTGAAGATCGTCCGTCGGCACTTATCGTTCTGCAGGATGCACTGGCCGGAACGCAGCTTGCCGGGATTGAGACCAACCTGGATTATCTTCGCAAAGTCTGCGCCTCGCCCGAGTTTGCCCAGGGCGGAGTCACGACGGCGTTTCTTTCCCAATTCCCCTACCAGCGTACCGCGATTGAGATCATCTCCGGCGGAACGCAGACCACCGTTCAGGACTGCCCTGGCCGCCTCGGTTACTGGAACGTCGGCGTGCCGCCCTCCGGGCCGATGGACAGCCTGGCCCTGCGGCTGGCGAACCGACTGGTCGGAAATACCGATGGTGCGGCGGTCCTGGAGATCTCAGTTTCTGGGCCGGAGCTGCGCTTTGGCTGCGAGGCCGTCTTTGCGCTGGTCGGGGCACCGATGGAAGCGACCCTGGACGGTGTTCCCGTTCCGTTCCGTCAGGCGGTTCACGCCCCGGCGGGGTCAATCCTGAAGATAGGAATAGCCAACGGGCCGGGTCTACGGGCTTACCTCGCGATCGGCGGCGGACTGGCAGTTGGGGAGTATCTCGGCAGCCGAAGCACGTTTATGCTGGGCGGGTTCGGTGGCCACGACGGTCGTGCTTTGCGCCCCGGCGATGTGATACACCTGCAATCCCCCGGCGCGGGCTTGGAACTGGTCGGGGTCGCCCTACCGCCTGAAGTCACCCCGGCTTACACCAGCACCTGGCGCATCGGCGTTTTGTACGGCCCGCACGGCTCCCCCGACTTCTTTCGGGACGCCGACATCCAAATGCTCTTTGAGACGGACTGGAAAGTGCATCATCAGTCGGACCGGACCGGAGTGCGTTTGATCGGTCCAAAGCCCCAGTGGGCGCGGCTGGACGGCGGGGAGGCGGGCCTGCATCCGTCGAATATCCACGATAATGCCTACGCCGTCGGCACGGTGGACTTCACCGGTGATATGCCTATCCTGCTTGGCCCGGACGGCCCGAGCCTGGGCGGTTTTGTCTGTCCGGCGACGATTATCCATGCCGAGCTGTGGAAAATGGGGCAGCTTCGACCCGGTGACACTATGCGTTTTCAGGCCGTCACGTATGCCCAGGCCACCGAAATGGCCCGGCAGCTTGACGAGTCAGTCACGACGCTTCACTCGCCTCTGCCGCTGCTTCCGACCAAGGCGGCCCAGCCGACCGAATCTGCGATTCTCCTCTCACGCCCGGCCACGGACAGTGCGCCTTCTGTGGTGACCCGGTCCGATGGCGATCGCTCCTTGCTGATCGAGTTCGGCCCGAACGTTCTGGATCTGTCCCTACGCCTCCGGGTACACGCTTTGGAATCACAGCTGCGCGGCCTGAGCCTGCCGGGAATTGTCGACATCACGCCAGGGGTTCGCAGCCTCCAGGTGCATTACGACACGAACCGCCTGCCGCGCGAGGCGATGCTGGAGGCACTCCGGGCGGCGGAGGCGGAGATCCCTGCCGACCTGGACATCACAGTTCCGTCGCGCACCCTGCACCTCCCGCTCTCCTGGGATGATCCGCAGACACGTCTGGCCGCCGAAAAGTATATGCAAACGGTGCGCCCGGATGCGCCCTGGTGCCCGGACAATATCGAGTTTATCCGTCGGATCAACGGCCTCGGCTCTGCGAGCGACGTGCAGAATATCATCTTCGATGCCCGCTACTTGGTGCTTGGCCTGGGAGACGTTTACTTAGGTGCTCCGGTCGCCACCCCAACCGATCCCCGGCACCGGCTGGTGACCACCAAATACAATCCAGCCCGGACTTGGACCCCGCAGAACGCCGTCGGAATCGGCGGAGCCTACATGTGCATCTACGGCATGGAAGGCCCCGGCGGCTACCAGCTGTTCGGGCGAACGACCCAGGTTTGGAACACGTTCAAAAGCACGCGCGAATTCGAGTCGGGAACGCCCTGGCTGCTGCGACCCTTCGACCAGATCCGTTTTTACCCGGTGAGTGCCGCTGAACTTATGGAAATGCGCGATGCCTTTCCGCACGGCGAGGCTCCTCTGCAGATCGAGCCGACCGAGTTCAAGTACCGCGAATACTTGGCATTTTTGGACTCGATTCAGGGCGAGACGCAGGTCAACCGCGCACGTCAGCAGGAAGCCTTCGCCGCTGAGCGTGCCCGCTGGGCCGCCGCCGGGCAGTCCGCACAACCGGACTTCGACGCGGAAGATCAGCCCCTGCTTTCCTCGGAAGTCCCCGAAGGCTGCGAAGCGGTACCCTCCCCCATGACTTCGAGCGTCTGGAAGATACTCGTCGAGCCGGGGCAGCGTGTCAGCGCAGGCGAGACCCTGCTGGTGCTGTCGGCCATGAAAGTGGAGTGGACGGTTTCCGCCCCCCATGACGGGGTGATTGAAGCAATTTTGACGAAGCCTGAAGCCCTGGTCATGCACGGGCAGTCGCTGGTGATATTGCGGGTTGGGGGTTAACATGAAAGATACACGCTGTGATCTTCCGACAATCAAAGCCGCTTACGACGCCGGGGAAACGCCTAGTTCCGTGCTGGACCGCGTTTATTCGCGCATCCTATCCCAGCCGCTTCGCCCAATTTGGATCTCACTCATCCCGCGCGACACCGTCCTCGCCCGCGCTGAGGAAGTGTCGCGCGGCGACCGGGCCAAGATGCCGCTTTACGGCGTGCCGTTCGCCGTCAAAGACAACATGGATGTCGCAGGCATGGAGACCACGGCGGCCTGCCCGGCGTTTGCCTATACGGCAAAAGAAACGGCGACGGTCGTGAAGCAACTGGAGGCGGCAGGGGCGATTTTAGTCGGCAAGACGAATATGGACCAGTTCGCGACGGGGCTGGTGGGCGTACGCTCCCCCTACGGCGCGTGTGCGAGTGTCTTCAGCGAAAATCACATCTCGGGCGGCTCTAGCTCGGGGTCGGCGGTGGCGGTCGCAAGCGGATTAGTCAGTTTTTCGCTGGGTACCGACACCGCCGGGTCGGGACGCGTCCCGGCGGCGTTCAACGCTATCGTCGGCCTGAAACCGACCCGTGGCAGCCTGAGCACGCGCGGGGTCGTGCCGGCCTGCCGAACACTGGACTGCGTTTCGATCTTCGCCCAAACTGCCGCCGAGGCGCGGCAGGTCTTTGAGACCGTCCAGGGACTTGACGATGCCCCGGCCCCCTGGATCGGCGGACCGTTTCGCTTTGGGGTGCCGCAGCGAGACCAATGGGAGTTCTTCGGCGATCACGAAGCGCAAATATTATACGGGGCTTCGATCCGGGCGATGGAAGCACTGGGCGGGACTGCGGTGGAATTCGACTTTCGCCCGTTTCAAGAAGCTGCTAAGCTTCTCTACTGCGGCCCCTGGGTCGCGGAGCGCCTCGCGGCCTTGGGGCCATTTATTGAGACCCACGCCGATGACATTCACCCGGTCGTGCGCGGCATTATTGAGGGCGGGGCGAAGTACACTGCGGTGGATTGTTACCAGGCGCAGTATCGACTGGAAGAAATTCGCGAGGAGACGAGCCAGTTCTGGGCCGAGACCGACCTTATGCTGCTGCCGACTACAGGAACCACCTATACCCATGCCGAGGTGGAGGCCGAGCCGGTGCGCCTGAACTCCAACCTCGGGCACTACACGAATTTCGTCAACCTGCTGGACTTAGCCGCCGTCGCCTTGCCTGCCGGGTTTCGCCCGAACGGGCTGTCGTTCGGCATCTCGCTGATCGGCCCCGCGCGGACCGATACGGCTTTGCTGGCCCTCGCGGACCGTCTGACGCGGCCTCCGGAGCCGCCGCGCTCCGCACCACCGCCGGGATGCACGTTGCTGGCCGTCGTCGGAGCACACTTGACGGGCCAGCCGCTGAACCGGCAGCTCACGGAGCGCGGAGCGCGGCGGGTCTCTGCAACGAAAACTGCACCAGAGTATCGACTGTACGCCCTGCCGAATACCCATCCACCGAAGCCGGGGCTGGTCCGTGCTCCAGGCTCCGACGGCCCCGGAATCGAAGTTGAAGTCTGGGCGGTTCCGACAAAAGACTTCGGCAGCTTTGTCGCCGAAGTCCCCGCCCCGCTGGGGATCGGTTCCGTGGTTCTGGCGGACGGATCCGTGGTAAAAGGCTTTATCTGCGAGCCATACGCCTTAGAGTCGGCCCTAGAGATTACACAGTTCGGCGGCTGGCGTGCCTATTTGAACGCGCCGAAAGAGGAACACTGATGCCGGAAGTACTGGTATTGCAGCATCTCACCTGCGAACCGCTGGGGACCATCGAAGAGGCGTTGCGGCAAGCAGGCCACACGGTGCGCTTCATCCGAATTCAAGACGGTCAGCCGGTACCCCCAGACATGGGCGACTCAGCGGCACTGATCGCTCTGGGCGGTCCAATGGGTGTCTACGAGCAGGCGAAGTACCCGTTTTTGACCGACGAGATAAGATTAATACAGCACGCACTCAAACTGGAAATCCCGATTTTGGGTGTTTGTCTGGGGGCGCAGCTGCTGGCTTCGGCACTCGGCGCGGAGGTTCGGCCCGGAGCGCGGCAAGAGATCGGCTGGCACCCGGTGAGACTTGCGTCGGAAGCCGCCGGGGATGCCCTCTGGCACGAAATGCCGTCGATGTTCGAGGGCTTCCACTGGCACGGCGATGTCTTCGCGAAGCCGGACGGGGCGGTCATCTTGGCCTCTTCGGCGCTGATACCCCACCAGGCTTTTCGCTTCGGCGCGGCGGCCTACGGCCTGCAGTTTCATTTGGAAGTCACCGAAGCAGTCGTCCGCAATTGGACAACCACGTTTGCCGATGAGCTGACGGAATCGGACACGAAGCCTGATGCCATAATCAGCGGTATTTTCGAACACTTGACTCCGATGCAGAAAATCGCGCACACTATCTTTGACCGCTGGGCCGCACTCCTAGAAAGAACAGAACACTCATGATCACAGTCGCCAATCGGCTCTATCTCAAGCCCGAACATGCCGCAGCCTTCGAGAAGGTCTTCCGGGAGCGGGCGGGCCTCGTCGACGGAATGCCCGGCTTTATCTCCAATCAGGTTCTGCGTCCCGTCAATGAAGGCGAACCGTATGTCGTCCTGACCACCTGGAAGTCGCGCGACGATTTCATGGGCTGGATCCGCTCGGATGCGTTTGTCCAGGGCCATGCCCAGTCCGCCACTCTCCCCAAAGATGCCTACTCCCAGCCAAATGTACTGGAGATGCACGAGATCATTCAGGACTCGACCAAGCCTGGCATGGAGCCGGAGCCGCACGGCGGACCGTTTAAGCTGCACTGACTTTTAAGTGACCCGCAGCAAATACACACGGCCCGCTTCCAGACTTTCGCGTGCCTGCGCCACCCCGGCAAGCGGCTATGCTTTGCCCCCATGGACTTCGCGTTCCTCCTGCCGTCTGATACCCGGCCTGCTCGAAGGGATGGTGGTTTAGCGGCGGCAAATCTGAGAAGCAGTGCTGCCGGAAGGAGGAAAAACTGTGCAAAAAATGTATTAATGGCATATGAAAATAAACTTGCGGAAAATCTCCCCCTGCTTTTCTCGACTGCTGTGGCTCGTCGCAGTCGCGGTGTCAATAAGTTGTGCGACAGCTAGAGCCGACTCGCCCAAAGTGCCGGACGCCCCGAAAGTGCCTGTATTCAATCCTGACCGTCCCGGCATCGCTGATGGCAGTACCCTAGTCGGGCCGCGTAAGTTCCAGATCGAAACGGGGATCCAAACGGAGCAGCACAAGGAGGGCGACAACCACACGCGCCTCACGTACACACCCACATTGCTACGCTACGGTCTGGACAATCGCTGCGAAATTCGTGTAGAGACCCTGGGCTACCAGCAGGCCCGCTCCTCCTCACCTGGAACGGATACTTTGACCACAGATGGGTACTCGCCCGTATCGCTGGGCGTCAAAGTCCACTTTCAGGACTCCAAGCCGAGCACACACAATCTTTCGTTAGGAACGATCCTTCGGGTGTTCCCCGCGTCAGGCTCCAGCGACTTCCGCACTCATCACTTCACAGGCGATCTGCGGCTGGCGGCTGACTGGACACTTTCGCCACTTTGGAACATCAATCCGAACATCGGAGTTGGTTTTTATGAGGATGCTTCAGGCAAGACGTACACGTCATTTCTGCTGCCAGTCACGATCAACTATAATGTGACACCGCAGCTGACAGTGTTCTTCGAGCCTGCGCTGGCGACGCCGGAACAGCACTCTGGGGGCACATCTCTGATTTATGATGGCGGGGTAACATACATCTTCGGTGGGGACAATCAGCTGGACTTCGGGATCGGCACGGGGGCGAGCGGTCAGACACCGCCGCACCCATTCCTGGGATTGGGATACAGTCACCGCTTTTGAGGTATTAAGAGATAGATGCAAACCGCGCTGCGGCTGGAAGTTCTGACAATTAGCTGGATGCTTGTTGAAGCGTCGGCCTCGATCGGCGCAGGGGTTATGGCCGGGAGCGTGCTCTTGCTGGCCTTCGGAGTGGACAGCGTCATCGAGCTGATCTCGGCGAGTGTCCTCTTCCACCGGCTCCGCAAAGAGGCGAGCGGTGCGGGCAAAGACGGGGCGGAGATCGAAGCCCTGGAGCATCGCACCGCGCGGATTGCGGGGTATTTGCTTTATGTGCTGGCCGCTTATGTTGTGCTGCAGTCCGGCTACGGCCTGCTGCATCGCCACACGGCGGAAACGTCCTGGGTGGGCCTCTGTATCGCACTCGCGGCTGCGCTCGGTATGCCGGTGCTGGCGAAGGCAAAGATTCGGGTCGCGGACGAAATCGGAAGCAGGGCACTCCGGGCCGACGCAATGGAAACTTTCACCTGCGGCTTTCTGTCATGGATACTGCTGGCGGGGCTGGCGGCGAATGCGCTTTTTCACTGGTGGTGGCTGGACAGCACAGCCGCGCTCGTGCTGGTGCCGTTCCTGGTTAAAGAAGGGCGTGAGGCCCATATAGGCGAGTGCTCTTGTCAGGGCAAACCTTGCTGCTGAAATAGACTTTACAATCAGAAACAGCTGCATCCCAGCCGGGATTACTTGCCGCCCGCTGAGCTCAAGCAAGCCTACAAAATGAACCGAGACAAAAATCAGACCATCATACCTTAACCCATTGCCTCGTCCTGGGAGTTCACTCCAGATACACTCTCATTTATGATTGTGAGGGAAGCGGCAAGCCGCTGCCTCCCTCTCTCTCTCACGTCTATACCACATGCATGGTCTGTCAAGTTCGCGCGGATCAGTGCCATCTCGTCATCAGTGAAGCGACTTAATACTCATCCGCACAAAGCTCGAACGGGCACCCTTCTCCGGCCCGGCTTAGACCCTTTTGTAATCACTTTCGTTGCGGGCGCGTATGTAGCCGGCAGCGGATTTTGTCGCTGAGTATCGTCTCCATCAGCCCCGGCAGGTGCTGGTCGATGTCGCGATTCGGCGTTACCCATCCCTTGCCGTCTCTCTGCCGGATCAGTTCGCGGGCCAGAAGACGTACATCCCGCCCGGCCAGCTTCATCAGGAAATAATCGAATACGCCGATGTCCGCCTGACACTCCAGCACAACGGCCGCCGCGCCGGTGTCGAGGACGCAGGTCATCCGCTGCTCAAGGCGGGCCGCCTCTTAGGTGAAGGCAAAGCTGATTCGCGAAGAAAGCGCGTTCGGAAGCCTCCGCATTACAATGACGGCTTTTCTGGAGAATGCGCGAATCTGGAGAATGTGCGAATTGCGGTTTAGGCAGACATTGGTTTTGGGGATGTCGCCGTGCCGGAGCCGCAGCCGGTGGACTTCCCCACCCTGTTGGCAAACTTCGCCGCACCTTCTGGCCTACCAGAAGGAGACGACCATTGCCAAGAAGCTGCATGCGCTGGTAGCCCTCGAGCGCAGCAGCAGCCGGATGTCTGGACACCTATACCTTTATCAATGATGTAGGTCACTTCGTCTGTTACGCGATTGTGAAACAGGTTGGATTTCAGTATGTGCAGGCCAATAATTTTCGGGTTGAGATAGTCGGGATTTCGAGTGGTTCGGCGCAGGCCATGAGGAACTGTCCCATTGGCAAACTGATGTCGATCAAAGGCGATATATATCTGTTAGTCAATCATAACGGCGGGCACATCGAAGATGATGCCGAAACGCAGATCACGGTTTGGTACGCTGCCAAATTGCAAGCATGAACGCCATCAGCGGCACGCTTCTTGCTGCAAAAAAGCCGAAAGACTTGATTGCCAATCCGCTGCACCCGAATGATTTTTTGGCACGCTGGTACGCGCAGGGCCTTGCCGCCCTGCTGACGCTGCCGCAATAGGAAGCACGCCAATGAAGCTCCTGACGGGCCAAGCCCCAAGGTATCGGATAGAGTGCGGCGGTGAGCCGGCACCGGCGTATCCCCTGCCTCGCTGACATTGAACGCTCACGGCACGGCCCAGATCTGCGCTCCCAGCAGCCTGTCCCTGGTCGGCCCGCTGCTTCTCTCGGAGTCGCCCTCGATTCTCTCGGAGTCGCCCTCGATTCTCTCGGAGTCGCCCTCGATTCTCATGCGAGGCCGCTACAGAACCAAAAGGTCCAAAAGTCCATTTCCCGCTGAGACCGTTTCAGAAAGAAGCCCTTTGCCTTTTATTTGCCCGCTTCTTCTTTCGGCCCGAACACAGCGCGATCCCTGACTCCAAAATAAATCTGAGCCTGCCTCGACGGAGTTCAGCATTCAGCTGAAGACGCCGGAAGGCACGTCAAAGCTCTCACTGTATTCATCTCGTGAACGGCACAAAAAGCTGAAAACCTACGCAATCAGCAGATCCTGAAAATCGACGTAGCTGTCTTTGCCGTAAGCCTCCACGACATCTTCGCGGCGACCACGCAGGAGGTAGATCCGCAGGTTGTCTTCTTCCGCTGACATCGTTGTCCTGAGCCGAAGCCGCAGCGTTTCCATCTGGGCTTCGCTGACGGTACACTCGAATACGGAGAACTGGACCCTCTGGCCGTGCCCCTCGCAGATTTTCGCGATACGCCGCAGACGGGCACGGCCCGGCTTGGTCAAAGTGTTTACATCGTAAGTTACCAGAATGTCCATGGGCACCTCTCAGGCGGCGAACGGAACATAGCCATCGAGGTCGCCTCGCAGATGGCGGGCCAGAAGTCGCGCCTGGAGATGGGGCAGCAGGCCGAGCGGCGCTTTCTCTTTCAGCAGAAGATGCGGCACTTCTTCTTTCTTGCGGTCCTGATAGGCTCCCAGAACGATCTTCCGACCGGCTTCCGTCAGCAAAACGCTTTCTCCGGCTTCCTCGCGCTGCTCAAAGTGCTCCGGGCGAATCTGCTTGCGATTGATCAGCGTCAGCACCAGGCGGTCCGCCAGGACCGGGCGGAACTCTTCCATCAAGTCCAATGCCAGCGAAGGCCGTCCGGGCCGCAGAGTGTGCAGAAACCCGAACTGCGGGTCGAGGCCAACGCCCTCGCAGGCCGCCGTGCAGTCCGCCGCGAGCAGGGCATAGAGAAACGACAGCAGAGCATTGACGCGGTCGCGGGGCGGACGGCGGCTCCGCAGGCGAAAGGAAAATTCATCGGCAGGCACCAGAAGCATCGCTCCAAAAACCTCGAAATACAGGGCTGCCGCCTGCCCCTCGATCCCGCGCACCGACTCGGTACTTTCCTGCGAAGACAGTGCCCCCAGCAGCAGCCCCAGCGCAAGGCCGCAGGCCCGCAGTACCGCGCCGTCCTCCTCCACTTTCGTATCCCGCGCCGCCCGCATGACTGACTGATAGCAGTTCTTGATCTTGCCCGCAACAATCGACCGGGCGATCTCCCTGGTCCGCACTTCGTCCCGCTGGGCTTCGTACTGCGCCTGCCTCAGAAGAACATTTCCGCACATCGGCCCGACCACCCGCGCCTTGAACCGCCCGCCGTAGTCCATCAAGTTGATTGCCCGGCCCTCCGACGCGCAGCGGTGCATGGCCTGCGTGGACATCATCGCGTTGCCGAACAGCATTACCGACCCCAGATGATGCAGAGGCACCTGTGCCAGCTTCACCCCGTCCGCTTCGACCTTGAGCGCATCATGGTCCAGCCGCACATAAGCATCCGGTGTCATCACAAACAGCGTATTCAGCAGCTCTCGGGTCATCACAGCCTCGTTTTTCTCTCGATCAGATGCGAAATCTCCAAATCAGTGTTCCGGCGGCAGCGTGTAAAGCTGCTGCGACAAACGGGCATGGCGGCCCGCGACAACGGTCGCCGGGACGCACGCATCCAGCAGGGAACACTGCGGGCAGCGTTTGTCGTTGAGTGCCGGCGGCAGCGGTCCCCGGTTTTGCTGCACCGCCCGGACCAACGCGACGATCTCTTCAGTTTCCTCCCGCAGCTCGTCCCCGATCCGCACTTCCCGGCGGCGACGTGTTTGCAGGGAATAAACCGCGCCCGTCTCGACCGAAACGCCCAGCATCTCTTCCAGGCACAACGCCTGGGCGCAGAGCTGAACATCGTCGTGGCGACGCTCCCGGCGCGGTCCGTTTTTGTACTCGACCGGAATGACTCGCCCCTCCGGGTGAAACTCCACCACATCCCCCCGCCCCTGCAGGCGCAGCCGATTTGACCAGAGCGGCAGTGCCCGTTCCATCCGCACCCCGTTTTCAAAGGTCGTATGCGCCTCATCCGCACGTTCGTGAGCATACCGCCCCCGCAGCGTGAAGACATTCTCGTCGAAGATCCGCTCGACGTGGATCAGAGCGCACTGGCGGGGGCAATACGAGTAGTGCTCCAGTGCAGAAATGAGAACCGGCCAATCGTCTTCCATTCGTTTTCACCTCATATCGGGTCAGAATCCCGTTGCCGCCTGTCCAAGGCTTCCCAATTCACCGAAAAATGCGGTTTTAACTTCACCGGCCCCGGAGGGCCGGTGCAACGTCGCCGTTTTCAAGTCCGGGCGGCCGCTTAGCCTGTTTCAATCCTCACCGGCCCCGGAGGGCCGGTGCAACGCGGAGCTTAAACTCTCGAACCCGAAAAAAGTCAAGGTTTCAATCCTCACCGGCCCCGGAGGGCCGGTGCAACGACGCCCTGTTTGTCGACGACCCGAACGATGCCAAAGTTTCAATCCTCACCGGCCCCGGAGGGCCGGTGCAACGCGAGATGTGCTCCACCTGCGCCCAGGCCGAGGAGTTTCAATCCTCACCGGCCCCGGAGGACCGGTGCAACTGCGGGCGAGGATCGACCCGGACACAGGCTATGCGGTTTCAATCCTCACCGGCCCCGGAGGACCGGTGCAACGCAGGTAATTAGGTCCACTGCCAGCAGGCGTACTGTTGTTTCAATCCTCACCGGCCCCGGAGGACCGGTGCAACCAGGCGATGGAAGGACTATTTGCGCGATAATGGAAGTTTCAATCCTCACCGGCCCCGGAGGACCGGTGCAACCCGGAGCCGCTGGCACGGGTGGAGGCTGCGCCGCCGGGTTTCAATCCTCACCGGCCCCGGAGGACCGGTGCAACGCCGCCCAGTGCACCGGATGGGCGGCGGGAACGGTTTCAATCCTCACCGGCCCCGGAGGACCGGTGCAACGGCTGGACAAGAGACGCTTCTGGCCTCAGTCCCGGGTTTCAATCCTCACCGGCCCCGGAGGACCGGTGCAACGGGGGCCGATTATCCGGTTCGCAGACGGGCTTGTGGTTTCAATCCTCACCGGCCCCGGAGGACCGGTGCAACGTAGACGTAAATCGTACCCTTAGTCAGCGAATAGGCGTTTCAATCCTCACCGGCCCCGGAGGACCGGTGCAACGTACGGCTTTTGAGTGTTGGCGCACTTGTATCACAGAGTTTCAATCCTCACCGGCCCCGGAGGACCGGTGCAACATCGTGCCTATGTACCATATGACCCCGGTAACAGGGTTTCAATCCTCACCGGCCCCGGAGGACCGGTGCAACGGCGTAATCGGTCGGGTTGACGGGCGCGGTGTATGTGTTTCAA
>JANXNV010000312.1 GCA_025353925.1 Armatimonadota bacterium | reverse complement strand
CTACGCGGTCCAGAAGTCCTATCTACGGGTAGATGCCGAAGCAAAATCCGTGACGCTGGAGCTGGAGATCGATACGACCCACGCCAGTGTCACGGAGTATTTCGAGATATTCGTCCTGCGCATGGTCCTTTGCCGCCGGGCTGCAGACTTTCTCGGCTGCAAGTTTCACTTGAGGATCAACGGCGTAAACCTTTAACCAAAAACGATGCAGTATTCCCAGCTGAAAAGACCGTTTCAGTGGTTACAGGGAAACGACAAAGGAAGATAACTGTCAAACGGAAGCCGCCCCTGATCTTATCGGATCAAGAGCGGCTGTGAACATTCAGAAAACGATCATCGGCGAAAGAACTAAGCGACTTGTTTTGCGGATTTGCGCTTTTTAGTCGCAACAACCATGCCGCCCGTGCCCAGGGCCAGCAACAGGCCCAGACTCACCAAAGAAGACGATTCGGGAACCGGCGACCCTCCGAGGTGAATTTGGCTCGGCGTGGCCCCCTCAATGACGCCAAGTCCAAGGATCTCAACGTCCGTCGGCAGTGCCCTCTGCCCGCTGCCGAAGCCCGGCTCGGCGACAATCGTGTCGTTGAACAGCCCATTCTGCACCACCCCGTCGATGTGGGCGCTGCCCGGCACGATGGGGATGTTGAAGTCGCTCGGCAGGCCACTCAGCGAGGTCGGAATTAGCAGCTGGCGATCCGGTGCGCCAGCGGTCTTGTCGGAGGGTCCTACTAGGTTGAGGAACCGATCCAGCCCCGAAGAGTAGCCAAGCGAGTGCTCGATCTCGTGCAAATCAACCGTCAGCACGTCATAGCCGTCAGTGGGTAACCCAGGGACGAGCGCAGGCCCAAACCGTGACACATTGACCTGACCCCCGCCGAGCGCGGCACTCCGGGAAGTGATGGCGAACTCCAAGTTGTCAAAGGGCGTAGGGTCGAAGAAGTTTTTGCTGCCGTTTACGCCGTAGCGGATGGTGGACGTGGCTGGGCGTCCGTTCGCGTCCGTTGTGTTAATACCCGAATCGCCCACAGCAGTCCCAGAGAAGTCGAAGAGGGAGAAGTTGATGCTCACGCTGAACCCCGGAATGGAGATGGCGTTGTTCCAGTACTGCGCAGCGGCCTGCGCGTCTGTCACGAAGAGCGAGGTAACGTCGGTTCTCCCCACGCCGGACGTGTCGTACAGGACGCCGGTCGTGTCCTGATAGACCGTACCCAGGGTCGAGAAGTCAAGGGAGACCTGAGCGGCGGCAGGCTTGGCGGCAACAGTGAGAAAAAGTGCAGTAGCGGCGGTGAGGCCCATAAGCGGGGCAAATTTGAGTTTCAGTAGCATCGAGTGTATGTCTTTCCGTTGGCTGGTTCCAACGCGGCAGGGAAGGCACTGCGAGAGAAAGCCTTTTGCCGCACAATGCCAAACCGCAGCAGTAAGTTGGCAGAAATTGAAAATACAACCGGGGATACTTCAGCATCAATGCTATGGTTGAAAAGGCGCTTGGCTGCGAAGCGTCGTGAAAAGCAAACAGTCAGTCTTACTATAGCATATATATGCTGAAATCTAGGGGCAGGCAAGGAAAAACCAGTAAATGATTTCTGTAATGGAAACAGGCCCGGTCTCGCGATATGAGGTTCGGGCCAGCTCTTTTGCATATTGGCAACGAAAACCGCCCCGGTCAATTGACCGGGGCGGTTTTGCTTATATCTGATTGGCTTCTGTCGTGGAAGTCTTTTTCTCAACTGTCTCGTTCGTCTCCGAAGTGCCGTCGCCGCTCTCGCTGTGACTGGTCTTCGTTGTTTCTGTGCCGCCCTCGGACGTTTCGTGGGTCTCGGTCGTGTCTTCGGCCATGATTGTCTCCTTGCGTGAAGTCTTTGGTGGCTTTTGCCCCGAGATGCTGAAAACTAAACTTCTCCCGCCACCTCCATTAGCACAATCGCTGCGCCGCCAAAGATCCCGGCGTTATCGCCTAGCTCTGCCGGAACAATCCGGCAGGTGCGGGACATGGAACGTATCGCGGTCGCGGTCGCGGTTCGCCGAATCGGCTCCAAG
>JANXNV010000242.1 GCA_025353925.1 Armatimonadota bacterium | reverse complement strand
TAGGGTAACATAATGCTGTTTCAGCACGATACTCTCAATCCACTCACCGGCGGTCACCATTTTGGCTCACGACAAGACTTTTTATATTACGACCCCTATTTATTACGTCAACGGCGTTCCGCATGTCGGCTCGGCGACCACCACTCTTCTGTGTGATGCGCTGGCCCGATTTCACCGCCTCAAAGGGGAGAAGACTTTCTTCCTGACCGGGACGGATGAACACGCCCAGAAGGTGGCCGATGCCGCGGCAAAAGCTGGAATGCCGGCCCAGGAGTTCGCCGACAAGGTGGCGGGGCGATTTCGCGACTGCTGGGAATACCTGAATATCTCGAACGATGACTTCATCCGGACTTCCGAGCCGCGCCATCGCGCTGTAGTCGCGGAAGTCTTCCGTCGGCTCCAAGCAACCGGCGACATCTATCGCGGCAAATATGAAGGCTGGTACTCGGTCGCTGACGAGACTTTCTTTCGTGAATCGGAAGTCAAGGACGGGAAAGCAATCGAAAGCGGAGCGGCAGTGGAATGGGTCTCCGAAGACAATTACTACTTCAAGCTGTCCGCCTACGGGGATCGCCTGCTGGCCCATATCCAGTCACACCCGGAGTTTTTGCAGCCGGAGACGCGGCGCAATGAAGTGCTGGCATTCATAAAGGGCGGCCTACGAGATATTGTGGTTTCGCGCCGCAACAGCGGCTGGGGCATTTGCGTACCCGGGGACGAATCCCAGGTAGTTTATGTCTGGTTCGATGCACTCATCAATTATCTTACGGCGACCGGATGGCCAGGCAATGCGGCTTGGGACAGCCGCTGGCCGGCTGATTTGCACCTGGTGGGCAAAGAGATTTACACCCGATTCCATGCCACTCTCTGGCCCGCCATGCTGATGGGCCTCGGCCTGCCGCTGCCTGGTACGGTGCTGGGGCATGGCTGGTGGCTGGTCGACGGCGAAAAGGGCGCAAAGTCCAAAGGCAATATCCCGACCCCGCAGGAAGTCGTGGCGGAGTTGGTGGAGCTGAGCGGGGCATCCCCAGAAATCGCGAAAGACGCTCTGCGCTATTACCTCCTGCGCGACATCTCGTTTACCGGCGACGCTGAATACTCGCAAAGCCACCTGATCAGCCGCTATAACGCCGACCTCTGCAATAAGCTGGGCAATCTGCTGAACCGTACCCTGAAGATGCTGGCGCAGTATGCCGGAGCAGTGGTGCCGGAGGGCGGAGCGGAGCGGACGGCGGACGGGACGCTGGCAAGCCTCTCCCGCGAGATCGTGCAGGATGTCGAGCGCTGCATGCTCGCCTATGATCCCGGCGCAGCCCTCTCGGTAATCTGGAAGCTCGTCGAGGCAGGCAACGGGGATATTGATACGACTGCCCCCTGGAAGCGGCACAAGGCCGGTGACACGCGGGGCGTCGCCGATGCCCTTTATGCCGCCCTGGAAGCCGTTCGTATTATCAGCGTCCTTCTGACACCGCTCCTGCCGCATGTGGCGAGCGTGATGCGGGAGCAGCTCGGCCTGGGCGAAATGCCGCTTGGCGACTGGGCACACGAAACTCACTGGGGCGGTCTGCCCGGCGGCAGAAAGACAGCCGAAGCACAGCCGATCTTCCCGCGTATCGACACGAAAAATACAGCCACAAAACAGAAAGAACTCACGCCTGTGACCGAAAATATGCCGCCCCCACCGCCGATTTTAGAAGTAGCCGAAGCCCCCGCCGCCCCGGCTTATATCACCATCGACGACTTCGCGAAGATTCAGCTGAAAATCGGTGAGATCAAAACTGCCGAGCGCGTGGAAGGAGCGACCAAGCTGCTGAAGCTGACGGTAGATATTGGAGAAGGTTCGCCCCGGCAGATACTGGCGGGTATCGCCGAGAGCTACCTGCCCGAATCTCTGCCCGGCAAAAAGATCGTCGTGGTCGCAAATCTTGCTCCTCGCAAGATGCGCGGCCTAGAGTCGCAGGGCATGCTGATGGCCGCCACCGATGCCGAAGGCCATGCGATACTCCTTCACCCCGCCGACCCAGATGCCGTCCCGCCGGGGGCACAGGTACGATAAGCAGAGCAAGATCCGGATCACCACTTTTTGTACGCCAGGAACTTGCCGTTCATGGTCAGCTTCACGCGGTCACCTTTCGGGTCTTCCTCTTTTTCCACATGCATCGTGAAGTCGATTGCACTCATGATACCGTCGCCGAACTTCTCCTGAATGACGGATTTCAGCGGCAGTCCGTAAACCTGCATGATCTCGTAGAAACGGTAGATCAGCGGGTCCGTCGGCACGAGCGGCCCCAGGCCCTTGACCGGGTATTCCGTGAGCGCGGCGACGAAGTCGGAGCTGAGACCGAGTGCGCCGGTCAGCTTGCGGGCTTCCTCTGCGGATGCCGTCGCCTGGCGGTAGATAATTGCGGCGATGCAGATCTCGTCGAGGCCGACAATCGGCTCGAGGTCTGCGAAGCTGAGACCTTTTTCTTTTTTCGCGGCCAGCAGCATTTCCGTGATCGGGGGAAGTGACATAGTAACTCCTTGGGTGTTGATTTCCAGCTTCTGCAGTGTACCCGAACACTGCTGTATTGGGTAAACTAGTTTTATGGAACTCACCGGCCTGCACCATGTCACTGCAATCACGCGTCTCGCGGCGAACAACGTGAACTTTTACACGAAAACGCTGGGCATGCGCCTGGTCAAAAAGACGGTCAACCAGGACGACGTTTCGGCGTACCACCTCTTCTACGGTGACTCCGTGGGCCATGCCGGGACGGAAATGACCTTTTTTGACTGGGCACAGGCCGCCCCCAATCGAAACGGCATCGGCGCGATTTCCGCGACCGCCCTGCGCGTTGCGAATCGGGAGACACTTATCTGGTGGTCGGCGCGGCTGGACAGCTTCAGCATTCCCCGTGGAGAGATCACGGAGATCACTGGTCGCCCGACCCTGCAATTCACCGATCCGGAGGGGCAGGCACTCAGCCTGGTCGCCGACGACGGTGCTCCCGGCGGCATACCTTGGGAAGGCAGTCCGGTTCCGGTGGAACGGGGCATCAAAGGTTTGGACGCCGTGACACTCACCGTGCAAAGACTCGCTCTGACGGCAACAGTCCTAACGGACACGCTTGGATTTCGGCAGACTCACGAGTACAAAGACGCGGAAGGTCATGTGGTGGTTGTCTTCGAGACCGGCAGGGGCGGTCCGGGAACGGAAGTCCATGTTGCCGAGAGGCCCGATCTGCCGCCCGCACGTCAGGGAGCGGGCGGAGTACACCATGTGGCGTTTCGGGTGCCTGACCGCGACCAGCAGTCGGAGTGGCGGCGGCGAATTATCGGTGCGGGCCTTCCGGTATCGGAACAAATCGACCGTTTTTACTTCGAATCCATCTACTTCCGGGAGCCAAACGGCATTTTGTTTGAGATTGCTACCGATGGTCCTGGGTTTGCCACGGACGAAGATCCGGCACATTTGGGCGAATCCCTATCCTTGCCGCCGTTCCTGGAGCCGCGCCGGGCACAGATCGAGGCGGGTTTGCGTCCGCTTTGACGAGATCTCCACGCCTCACAGCGGTCGTGTCTTGGCCGCCGCTCAGCA
The DNA here is from genome assembly GCA_025353925.1 of Armatimonadota bacterium. Lineage (GTDB taxonomy): Bacteria > Armatimonadota > Armatimonadia > Armatimonadales > Capsulimonadaceae > JANXMY01. Next base: position 36,199 of record JANXNV010000242.1, on the reverse strand, counting down.
TCGCGCTGCTGGCTGTCGCCGATGCGCATCCCCTATGGGGAATAAGATCTGCCCAGCTCACCGGTGACTTCCTCAGCCATACGTTTTATTTGACTTTCAATATTCTCGGCGCAGTTCTAATTTTGTGGCGTGCTTGTCAAAACGGACAAAAAAAGCTCTATTGGTGGCCGCCCGCCGCCGCGCTTCTCACGCTTCTCTGCGTCGAAGGGCTGAAACAGTCCACGCGCCTCCCTCGGCCCGATGGCGAACCGACAGGTTTCCCCAGCGGTCACACAACGCTCTCCTTCGCCGTCGCGGGCCTACTGACCCGAGCGTTTCCACGTTTGTCCCCCCTCTGGTACGCATCCGCAATCAGTATCGGGTGGTCGCGTGTAGAGGGCCATGCGCATTTCCCCTATCAAGTCTTGGTCGGAGCCGTGATCGGCACAGGTATCAGTTGGGGGATAAGTTATTTTTTGCGGGAGCGTGTCGGAACCTAAGGGGTGGTTTTCAACCACTCGGCCCACTATTTTGCGACAATCACGAGACATAATTTGAGTATCTTTCTGCTAAACTCTCGCCATATGGCCTCTAATTCGCCATAAATAAACCGCTTGTCTCCGTGTATTGTGTGCCTCTACTGATACGTCCTACGATAAGCAGTCCATTGACAACCCATCGGTTCTGTGATATACTGTATCCACGTTGCCAAAATTAATGGCGAAGACCAAAGTAGTGTAATAAAAAGCGTCAGCCCGAGGGGTTGACGCTTTTTTGTTGTCTGAAACGTGTAAGGGATTCGACCGATGAGAATCACGGTGACTTTAGCCCGGCAGCTTGGCTCTGGGGGATCTTACCTAGGCGAGTGCATAGCGCGGAACCTGGGCATTCGATGCCTTGACCGCGAGATCGTTAGCGGAGCGACGCAGCATATCGCACTCGACGAGGGGGAAATCTCGGCACGTGAAGAGCGAGGCACGCCGTTCTGGGAGCGGATGCTGCGGGGCATCAGTGCCGGACCGCCGGAAGCACTGTATCATACCCCACTGGCACCTTCAGTCTCCGATCAAGAGCTGTTTGCGGCGGAAACTGAGGTCATGAAGAGCATTGCAGCCACTGAGGACTGCGTGATCGTGGGGCGGCTGGCATCTCATGTTCTGCCCCCCCACCCCGGCATGGTCAATATCCTGCTGCATGCTCCTCAAAGTTTTCGAGTCCGCCGCCTTTTGGAGAACTCGTCGGCCCCCACCGAGGCACTCGCTCTTGAGATGGTGCTGCGCTCCGACGATACCCGTAAGCGGTACATCACCCAGATGATCGGCCGGGGGTGGGATGATGCGGAGAAATATCACCTTTGCCTCGACACGAGCTTTCTCCCCCTGCCGCAAATCGCCGATCTTTTGACCGACTTCGTACGCCGCCGCACCGGCGGCCATACTCTCTGACCTGCCGACGGCTTTACTCCTCCCAGCCCCGCACGACGGCATCACTGACTTTTGCGACTCGCGCCATTTCGCGCACATCGTGGACACGTACCATGTCGGCCCCTCCGCCAATGCTGAGGGCAACGGCGGCGGCGGTGCCGTCTCGGCGGCCGGATAGGTCATCCGTGCCTAAGATCCGCCCGAGAAACTTCTTGCGCGACGCTCCGACAACGAGGGGAAAGCCCAAAGCTTTAAGTTCCGGCAAGCGGCGCAGCAGCTCTAAATTGTGCTGTGCTGTCTTCCCAAACCCAAGGCCAGGGTCAAGCCAAATATGGGAGCGGAGTACGCCTGACGCCTCGGCATAGTCAATCTGACGCTCGAAGAAAGCGAGCACTTCCGCCACGACATCCGTGTAAATGGGATTCAGCGGCAGGTCGCGAGGTCGGCCAGGCAGATGCATGAGGATGATGGGGACACCCGTGGAAGAGGCCAGTGATGCCATGGCCGGGTCATAGGTCAGGCCGCTGATGTCATTGATCAGCGACGCCCCGGCTTCGAGAGCCGCTTCCGCGACTTCGGCTTTGTAGGTGTCAACGGAGAGGGGAATATGCGGCAGCTCGGCAGCAATGCGGGTGATGACCGGCAGAATGCGGCGTTTTTCTTCCTCGGGCGGCAGGGGAGACTGGTCGGAGAAGGTCGCGGGGCGGGTGCTTTCCCCGCCGATATCAAGAACGTGGGCACCGTCGGCGACCATCTGGTGGGCATGCGCCACAGCGGCCTCGACATCGGCGTACAGGCCGCCATCGGAGAACGAGTCAGGCGTGACGTTCAAAACGCCCATCACCAGAGTCTGCTTTCCGATCAAGCTCTGCCAGCTAATGGTACATTCCCATCACCCCGCGCGAGATCGGTGCGGGCAAATCCCCGATCCAATCGGGAAATTCGTGCGGCAGCAAATGCTCCAAGCGTGCTAATCCTTCCTCGCTGAGCGAAAAGCCGCGGTCCTGCACCGCTTCGGAAAGGTCTCGGCGCAGCTTCAGGAGAAACAGCCGGTCTTCGGACGCGAGGAGTAAAATCTGGCGTGTTTGTCCATCATCGAGGACTTCCAAAGCCTCTTCGGCATCTTCGTACGTCTCACTCTCCGGATGCGCCATATCAAGGGCGCGGCTATATTCCCCAACAGCAGCCGTCAAGTTTCCCTGCTGCTGAAAAAGCAGGCCGCGCCGGAAATGGTGTCCGGGATTCAGGGGATCGAGCCAGACCATCTCGCCGGTCACCTGCAGGGCCTTGTCAAGGCGGCCAAGCTGCAAGTAGGAAACGCTTAACGCATCGCGGGCAAAAAGGCTGCGGGGGACGAGCTTCAGGAGGGCGCGGGCTTCGGTCACGGCTTCCTCGTAGCGACTGGCTTCTACCAGTGTCTCGGTGAGTGCTTCGCGCGGGTCGCGGTCCGCCGGACTGAGCGTCGATGCCTGCCGCAGGGCATGGACAGCCTGGTCGGTGCGCCGCGCCTCGCGGTACAACAGGCCCAACCGGAAAAAGGCTACGGAGTCGGCGGGCCGGAGCGAAGCGACTTCGCTTTGACAGGCAATCGCCTCTGCCGTGCGCCCCGCACTCGCGAGGGTCTCCGCGCGGCGGGCAAGTCGCCGGGCGCGGGCCTGAAGCCGTCGCCGCTGTAATTGAGGGGTGTCGAGAAGAGATTCGGAAGACGCGGTCATCGTCATTGCGCGGTGTCCTTTATCATGCCTGGAAGTGCCTGGAAGTGCCTGACCCTACAGTACCCGCATTTCAGAGAAATTGATAGGCCCCTACCCCTCTTTTTCGCGAGAATCCCGTCAGAATACGGGTAAAGATTTTCAGAATACGGGCAAAGATTTCCCGCTGACCGGCGCATCGCGGGTCGGGACCTCACAGGTACTCAGGCTGCCGTCGGCGGCGCAGCCGTCACAGTCCCCTTCCGTGTGCGTCACGCACCCCGAGACCTCTCCGATGTCTTTCGCCCGCACCTCTACAAACTGCTGGGATTCGAGCTGCACGGTGACCATCTGCTGGACGGCATTCACTTCCTCGACCTTCGCCCGACCCATCGGGGTCATCACGACCATGCCGATTTCCGGCAGGCTCGGCTTGCTTGCCTCCGGCCCGTCCTGTTCGTAGCGCAGGCAGCACATCAGCTTGCCGCACAGGCCGGAGAACTTAGCCGGGTTCAATACCAGGTTCTGGTTCTTGACCATCTTCATGGAGACCGGCTGGAACTCGCGCAGGAAAGTCGAACAGCAGGTAGGCCGCCCGCACGGCCCGACGCCCGGAAAGATGCGGGCATGGTCTCTTGGTCCCACCTGGTGCATCTGAACACGGGTATGCAGCACGGCTGCGGTTTCCCGAACCAGCTCCCGGAAGTCGACACGCCCCTCCGCGGTGAAGTGGAACGTCACCTGCGCCCCGTCGAACGCCCACTCCGCTTCAATCAGCTTCATGGGCAAATTCAGGGTGCGTATTTTCTCTTTACAGACCCGGAAGGCCTCCGCCTGCCGCGCCTCGCTCTTTTCCCGGCGCGACCAGTCTTCGGGTAATGCCCGCCGCAGCACTTTGCGAAGGGGAGTTGGGGTGTCAGTATCCGGCACGGCGCGAGCACCAGTTTTTACAATCCCGAACTCTACTCCGGCCTCGCCCTCCACCAGCACGGCTTCATCCACTTTGAGATCCAGCAGCCCCGGCGCACAGGCGATCAATTTACTCAGCGGCTTAAAGGCCACTTCGATGACTATCGGCATTTTCTAACTTCCTTCTGACCAGTCTTTTCGCACGACGACTTCCTCCGGCAGCTCAGCGATTACTTCCTCAGAACCGTCCACATTGTAAATATCGATGCAGCAGCCGCACCCAAGATTGGCTGAGAGGTACGCGATATGGTGTTCCCATTTCACCAGCCAGGCTTCGACAGGAGAATGCTCCGGTGCCTCTTCAACATTGGCATAGATCGTGAACTTCGGCATACTTCTGCGCCCCCAAAATTCTTCAGACCTGCTCATCCTCATAAGATGCCATCTCTGTGGCGGCCTCGAGCAGCTCCGCCGCCCGGGCCGCGTCCTCCGCCCGGACGATGAGCCGCGCCCCGCCTGTGGCAGTCAGGAGGGAGGGCCGCATGCCGCCCGAGTCATCAGCACTGATGTAAGAGTCGATCTCGTTGACGTCGAGAACGCTTTTCGCGATCTCGGCTGCCATCCGGTCGAAGTAGCTGCCGACGGTCACAAGGTCACTCATCGTATCCTCCTGGGGTGGGGTGGGTATCGACCACGGATCTGAGACCAGTGGATTAGTCATAAGAGAGCGAGTCGAGCCGCATCAATGCCTCCAAAACAGCAGCCGGGCCAGGAGCGGACGGCGGGGATGACCGGCGACCGCCTCGCGCAGAATCTTCGGGGACAGAGCCGCCTCCTGCATCAGCATTTCCACCTGCAGCCGGGACTCGGACTCGGCGACCAGCGACGGCTCCGGGGCGGAGAGGGCGGCCTGGGCAAGCTTGACCGTCCCGGCAAGTGACGGAATCTCCAGTTCGAATTCATCGGACATGACGGCCTGCTTCCTGAATAGACGGCTCCGCAGGAGCCGAGGTCCGGGGCCGATGCGACTCGAGACGATCTACGGCATCCACACGGCGAGTGATCTCCGACTTTAAGGCCAGAGTCGCCCGGTGCAGCAGCGATTTCGTCGCCGACTCGGAGCGCTTCAGCAGCGGCGCAATCTCGCGCGTGGACAAGTCGCCGAGAAACCGGTAGATCAGCACGTCCCCCTGGTCTTCGGGCAGGGCGGCAATGGCGGACCGGACCATGGCCTGGACTTCATGCCGCTCGGCGATCTCCTGCGGAGTCGCACGGCCATCCGATAAGGCACCGTCCAGCAGGGAACGCATCCCGGCAATGACCGGAGCATCCAGCGACACGATGCTCGACGGCGGCCGCTGCCGCCCCCCATCCACAATTAGATTCATCGCGATCCGGTGCAGCCACGGGTAAAACGAAGTGGCGTCCTCACGCATCCGAAATCGGCTGAGATTCGCCAGAGCACGGACAAATGTCTCCGAGGCCACATCCTCCGCATCCTGGATATTCCCTGTTTTCAGGTAGGCCAGGTGATAAATGCGCTTATAATGGCGCGTGTGCAGGGCGGCGAACGCCGACACGTCCCCGCGCTGCGCCGCCGAAATGAGGTCGCCGTCACTCAGGCTCCCCCCATCCTCCCCCGATCGGTGCGGGAGGTGAGTCGCCGTGAGTCCACAGATCGCCATGAGGTCAAACATCAGCGCAGCTCTTTCCGGGCGACGACATAAGCGAACGAAACCATCATCTCATTTACCGGGCGGTAAGTCCAGTACTCTGTCCGGTCCAGCGGCAGCCAGCCGCTGCGGGGTGAGAAATAGGCAAGCAGCTCGTCGGCGGTCGCGCTGAAATGATCCCCGATCTGCGCCCCCCACCCCGCCATCGCCGGGCTGAAAACACCAACCGCGCAGATGCCGCCGAGTTTCGTTGCAGATTGCAGCCGCGCGATATGCAGTGGAGCTTCTTCTAGGGTTAGAAACTGGTAAACGTTGGCCGCCAGAGCCAGATCGTACGTTTCGGCGGGATACGCGAAGTCCCGGATATCCGCTTGTTCCAGATCAACCCGGTCCTCAGAGACCCCCGTACGGGCGAGCAGCATGCGCGTTTTCGCAAGTCCCGTCGGCGACACATCACGGGCGGCGACTTTCAGCCCTGCTCCTGCCAAGAAAGCCGTGTCACGCCCTTCCCCGCTGCCCAGATCGAGCGCGAGGCCGTCCCTCGGACCTTCGAAGAGGCGGTAGAAGCTCAGTGCCGTGCGGGCGATCTGGCTCGGCTCCTCTCCAAAGTGGTATCCTTCAGCAGCAGCGTAGACGGTTTCCCAGTCCGATGGTGGTCTAAAAGCGGGCATAAGTGTTTATTCGTCGTCCGCGCCTGATATTCCTTGCGGCGGCGATGAAATATTCGCGGTTGGGAACCTCGGCTTGCCGGTTTGCATTGGAAAGACCATGCGCTTTACGAAAATGCAGGGTGTCGGGAACGACTTTGTCGTTCTGGACCGGGCCGACTTTCCACCTGAGACGTCTTTTCCCAGCCTCTCAATCCGTCTTTGTGACCGTCACTTCGGCATTGGCGCAGACGGCTTGCTTGTGGTATCACGGGATACCCCCGGCGCGGCGTTCCGCATGCAGATGTTTAACCCGGACGGTACGGAGGATATGTGCGGCAATGGTCTGCGCTGCGTGTCGCTCTGGGCCGTTCGCGCGGGCTGGCTGGAAGGTCAGACGGAGTTCACCGTCGCCGTAAAAGACGGGACGCGTCAGGTCCGGATTCTGGAGGTCGCGGAGGCAAACCGGGCGGCTTTGGTCGGTGTGGATATGGGTGTCCCGCAACTGGCAGCCGAACAGATTCCCTTCGACGCCCCTTTAGGGCAGCGTATCGCCCAGTATCCTCTGACAGTAGGCGGCGAAGAATACAGCATCACGGCGGTCAGCACCGGCAGCACGCATACGGTCATTTTCGGCGAAGTGCCGACCGAAGGAGTCTTCCAGCGCGATTCGCCGTTGATCGAGAATGACCCTCGGTTCCCAGAGCGCACCAGTGTCTTGTGGGCGACCCCATTTGGCGACAATGGATTCCGAGCGCGAATTTGGGAACGGGGGGCCGGGGAAACGCTCGGCTGCGGCACCGGGGCCTGCGCCGTCGGAGTGGCTGCGGTGGTCAACGGCCTCAGTGACGCCGGCGAGCCGATTTCGATCATCTCCAAAGGCGGCACGCTGAAAATCACCTGGCCCGGCGAGAATCAGCCTGTGGATATGGTCGGCCCGGCGCATCTCATCTTTGTGGGAGACTTTGGCCTTTGATTCCACCCCAGAAACCGAGCTTTGAAAAACGCTTCGACCTGCGCTCGTTTGGCGAGCCGCTAAAAGCACTGCGAGGGGTAAGAATTGTCGATGCCGTAGAACCCCTGGTCGACCTGCGCAAATTCTGCCCGCAGGTGCTCTTGCTGCCCGGCTGCCTGCCGTTTCTGCGCGAGACAGTCGCGAACCGCGTCAACCATGTCCAGGAGCTTCTGCCTGAAGGCCTGACCCTGACTATCGGCACGGGCCTGCGGACACTTTCGATGCAGCGCGGGATTCGGGACCATCTCGCCGCCGAGGCGATGGAAAAGCACCCGGAATGGTCCAAAGCTACCCTGGCCCGGATGCTGAACCGCATGGTCGCCCCGCCCGACGATGTTTCCCCGCCGCCTCACCTGACTGGCGGCGCTCTGGACGTGGGCCTGCACGGTCCCGATGGTACAGCTCTCGACTTTTCCAGCCCTATCGAAGGCTGGGAGGCCGCCCCGACTTACTATCACCGGCTTTCCGAAACCGCCCGTGCCAATCGCATTCTGCTGATCACGGCTATGGAAGCGGCGGGTCTGACAAACTACGTCGGCGAATGGTGGCATTGGAGCTACGGCGACCAGGGCTGGGCCTTGCGTGTCGGCAGCCCGGTGGCCTACTACGGGGCAATCGAAGTGGAGGATGCGGAAAACCAGCGTATCCCCCACCCGCCTACCGAGGAGTCGCCAGGAGTGCCTCAAGATTCGGCAGGGGCATGAAGTACCAGGTCTGCCCCTGCTTTTTCGACTCGAACAAACCACTTTCTGCAATCTGCCGCAGGTCAACTCGCGCAGTTTGGTAAACAACCTTGTGACTCAAACGGTGCCCCTCAATGGTGTAGCGGTGATTGGGGTGTCGCAGCGCGTGACTGAGAAGTGTGCGCTGTCGGTGATTGAAAGCCGCCATCCCCTGCAGGTTTCTCTCGGCGATCTCCAGTTCCAAGGCACGTTTTTCGATGTAGCGGTGCAACTCTTCTAGGGCACGCCGCAGCACTTCGATATGATACAGCAGAAAGTAGGTCAAGTCATTTCCGTCTGTCTGCGTATACAAAAAAGCTTTGCTGTATTTCACGCGTGCCTGGAGAATGATGCGAGAGATAGAGACAAACTCACAAAGCCAGTAGCCACGATGCAGCATAGACCAGTAAAAAAGTGCCCTCGCTGTTCTCCCATTGCCATCAACGAAGGGATGATCATACGCCAGCCAAAAATGCAAAATCATTGAGCGCAGCACAGGATGAACAAACCCGCCCTCTGCTGTCCCATTTGCAAAATCGCAGAGGGCAGCCATACGCGCGTCCAGCTCATAAAATGGAGGAGGAGTATGCAGGACCCGGCCTTCGACATCCTGAACGACTATTTCTTCATCCGCACCCCGGAGACGGCCCGCCGCATCAGGCTTATCCAGCGTTTCTTCCGTCACGAGGCGATGCAGCTCAAATATCAACTCTTTCGTGAGTGGCTGCCGTTTTAGTCTTCCGATGTGCTGCATCGTTCGGTAACTATTGAGGATCATGCGCTCACTGCGGTCCTGTGGCGGTCGCGCAGTCCGAATCATGTCTTTGGCGACCTCACGGGTTGTTGTCGCTCCTTCAAGCTGACTAGAGGTAATCGCTTCTTCGAGCAGTGAAGAGACATAATACTGATCTCTCGTCTCGGGATTCAGAATGGGACCAGGAACACCGATATTTCCACCTGCTCCCAAATCAATTTGATGAAGCTGCTCCATCGCGGTCTCATTCACAAGGAATTGGAAGGGGTTCTGCTTACTATCGCGCAAAGGAACTGATTGATACAGGGCAGTACGCGCAATTTTTATGCCTGCCCACCATTCCTCTTGTGTGAGATCGCCCGGCGGTGAAAAATGAATTAAGTCGTTCCAGTGGTGATATTTTTTGTCAGCATAAACTGAGCCGAATGTCAACAGGATTTGTCCGAGCCTAGTCCGATCGATTTTTTGGAGCAGCAGCTCCAGAGTGGGAGGTGTCTTTGGGAACTTTATCGACATGTGTGCAGCCTCCATACTAATTCCATACTAATCTATGCAGAATTAGTATAGCATGTGGGCGGTCTATTTCCCAATACAGAACTTCGAGAATATCTCGGCCAGAATGTCCTCCGTCGCCGTCTCGCCGGTGATGAGGCCGAGTGCCTCTAATGCGCCGCGAATGTCGATGGAGACGAAGTCGGCGGGCAGGTCGGCTTCCAGGGTTTGGCGGGCATCGTGGAGCCGCGTTCGCGCAGACTCTAGGGCGTGTTTGTGCCGGGCATGCGTGACGGCGGCTCCGTCGGCGGCGGGTGCCGCTCCGCCCAGAATACGCTCGGCCAGGGCTTCCTCCAGGGGCGCAATATTCCAGCAGATGGCGGCGGATACGGGGAGGCCTTCGGCGGGAAATGCCTGTTCGAGGGGAAGCAGGTCCCACTTGTTCCAGACAATCAGCGGGGCGTGCTGCGCTAGCTCGGTGCGCAGTGCCGTATCTTCCGGGGTCTCGCCGGCGGTCGCATCTAGAATCAGAACCACCAAGTCAGCATCGGAGAGGCTGTCGCGGGTGCGGGCGACCCCGATCCGTTCGACTTCATCGCTCGTCTCCCGCAGGCCCGCCGTATCCGTCAGGCGCACGGGGATACCACGCAGATTCAGCGTTTCTTCGATCACATCGCGCGTCGTGCCGGGGACCGGGGTGACAATCGCCCGGTCGGTTTGAAGCAGTGCGTTCAGCAGGGACGACTTACCGACATTAGGCCGCCCGGCCAGGACGATTTTCGCGCCTTCACGCAGCAGAATTCCGCGGTCGGCGGTTGCCAGCAGCGTTTCGATCCGCGTTTGCGCCTCGGCAATCTCCCGTTGGCACAGCTCCGTATCCAGCTCGCCGACATCTTCCGGGAAGTCGATCGAGGCTTCGATCCGGGCGAGCACACCCAAAACAACGCTGCGCATGTCGGCAACGGCGCGGCTCAGAAACCCTGCACTCTGACGGCGGGCGAGTCGGTGCGCCGCCCCGGTCTGGGCGGCGATTATATCGCCCACGGCTTCCGCCTGTGCCAGATCCATTTTGCCGTTCAAAAAGGCCCGCTGGGTAAACTCCCCGGGCCGGGCCAGCCGGGCACCGCTCTCCAGCAGCCGTGCGATAATCCGGCGCAGAGGCACCGGTCCGCCGTGCGCCGAAATCTCCACCACATCTTCGCCGGTGTAGGAGCGCGGCGCATGAAACACGGCCAGCAGGACATCATCGATCACTTCGCCGTCCCTCTCAGTGATTTCCGCTCGGTGCAGCGTGTGCCCCGAATAGTCCACGCACTTTTTCTGACCGCGCCGGACAGAAACGCGATCCGCGATTGCAAATGCCCCCAGCCCGCTGACCCGGATCACGCCGATACCGCCCGCGCCGGAAGGGGTTGCCAGGGCACAGATGGTATCGTCGGGCTGGGCAGAGATGCTTTTTTGGTCGGTCATGCAGGGATTGTACCCGGTAACGATTTTCAGGCGAAATAAGCCGCCGATGCGAAAAAATGCCGTCAGTCGGTTATAATAGAAATAGTACGACGCGAGTGCGACTTTTTGTGCAATTCGGTGTCATATCTTGCGGCGGCGCGTTTTTTATCGGGTTTTCAGTTAAGGGAGAGTGTCAATGCTCAGTCGAATTCTACGTTACCTAAAAGGTCTGCTCGGATTTAAGCTGGATCAGCTCGAGGACCCCGAGATCCTTTTGCAGCAGGCCCAGCAGGAGATGAAGGAAGCCCAGGCCAAGAACCGGGAACGGGCGGTGCAGGCCATTACGCAGAAGAATAATTTGCAGGCACTGGTCGACCAGACCAAGAAGATGGTGGACAATCTTCAGGCCAAGGCCGAGATCGCCCTGAAAAACGGGGACCGGGACCTCGCCAAGCAGCTTTTAATCGAGAAGGCGCAGTACGATACCACGCTGCAATCGACGCAGACCTCTCTGACACAGGCACTGGAGACCACCGAGGCCGTCAAGACCGCCATGCGGCGTGAGGAAGAGCGTATCCGGGCCAAGACCGCCCAGGCACTTTCGATGAAGGCGCAGTGGAAGCAGTCCCAGATCGAGAATTCGATGAACAAGGCCCTCGAGGGCATGTCCGCCGACGGGACTGATCAGGCGTTTGAGCGGGCCGCCGCGAAGATCTCCAATGCCCGCAGCGAAGGGCAGGCCCGGACCGAGTTGGCCCGCGAGAGCCTGACGGGGCGGCTGGCCGGGCTGGACGATGCCCAGGCATCGAACAATGCCGACAATGAACTGGCACAGATGGAGCAGCGGCTTGGCCTGGCCGCCGCGCCCGCTTCGACTGTCAGCAGCATGCCTGCGACCAGTACGCCGCATATCCCCGTCGCGACCAGCGAGATCGACAAGCAGCTCCAGGAGCTGGAAGCTCGTGTCGGCGGCAGCGGCACGAACTAAGGACGACGTCAAATTCGGGACGAATTCAGACTAAGAGGCGAAATGAGCGATATTCCCGGGCGTCTCCTGCGCCTGACTAAAACCTATCTCGAAGCCGCCAAAGACCGGCTTGGCGAAATCGACACCCGGGCACAGGAAGAACTGACCCGGGCACTCAATCGCGATGATGTTCAAGCGGGCTTGTCGTCGTCGGATGATCCGATGGAGCGGGCACAGGCCAAGCTGAATGCCGCGCGGCAAACCTCCTCGGCGCGGCAGGAGCTGTCTCCGGCTCTCGTGCCGACCGATCCGATCCAGACGGCGTACAAGATCATCGGCATCCCTCCCGGCTCGGACTTTCTCACCGTGCAGACGGCAGTCAACAAGCTGCGAGATCGCTGCGCCCCGGCGCACTTTACCGACGGCTCCCAGGAGCAGTCGGAAGCGAAGATAATTTTGCAGAAGGTCGAAGAAGCATACCAGACGCTGCAAAATGCGCTTGACCCCGGCGCAAGCCGCTTCGACAAACTCGAACTCTAACTTGGAATCTTAACTCGGAATTTAGAACTGTGACGGTTTCACATGACTACGATCCTGGACGAAGTCGCCGGTGCCCGCGAGCGGCCTGGCGGCTGCCGCGTACAGATCACACGTGAGGACAGCGGGGCGGTCGTCCTCACCCTTCCCCCGGCGGGTGTTTCGCCCCCCATCTGGTTTTTCTCCGCCGTGCTGCTGGGCAACCTGCTGGTCACTCTCTATACCGGGACACTCCTGCTGATCCTGCATCGCAGCGTTCTCTTCATGACGCAGATCTCCCCCGGCGGCCTCCCAGTTTCGCTGAACCACTACGACCTCTGGCTCTGGCTCGCCTTGCTGCTGGCGGTGGGTCTGGGCTTCTGGACGCTGGCGGTGATTTTGCGCCCCATCTCGGCACACGAACGCGTGGAGATTGGGTATGCCTGGGTGACGGTCCAGCACTGGGCCTGGGGGCAAGTGACGGAGCGGCGGCTGGCACGGCCGGATGTCCGAGGCTTTCTGCTGCGGCGTATCCCGCCGGGTCTCGACTCGGGAATACTGACGGTGCAGGGACGCGGGGAAGAGATCGTCTTCGGCGAGTATCTGCGCGAAGCCGATCGGGAGTGGCTGGTCTCTGCTGGGAATGCGCTGCTGAAATAATAAACGACAGCACACCTAAATCATTACGGCCCAACCCAATGAGAGGGGTGGGCCGTTTGAGTGTCACGGCCTCGCCGTTCTCAGACGAGTTTGCGCTGCTTGCGGACCGCCAGGCCCACCGGGATCAGGACGAGAGCGGAGAGTACCAGAAGGCTCAGGCCCGAAGACGGCTCCGGCACCGAGGCGGGGGACGTTAGCCGGTAGGTCTGTGAGGGTGCCAGGAACCCTTCGGCACTCTGGCCGATTGCCACCAGTGCATTGTTTCCGCTGGGATCGGTCGTCTCAAACAGGTTCTGGCCGCTGTCCAAGACGAAGAACTGCTGAATTGACCGTTGATAGCCGAGATTGTGAATGCGGTGCCCCCGTCCGAGCCGCTGCCGCCGGCGGAGGCATGAAGCAGCGTAAAACCGCTGCCGTCCCGTGCGATTTTGTATGCTGTCCCGACGTTATTTGACCCGCCGGTGTCAGTCGTTCCGTAGAGAAAGCCGCCTGGCCCCTGAATCACCCTGCCGCAAGGAGCGGCAATGCCTGCGGTGCCTCCGGTAAAATCGTAAAGGCAGTCTAGCACAATATCTGACAAAAGAGGCATTTCGACAAAAAACCAGGGAATTATTGCCGATTTGGCTCAAAGGCTTACATTTAATTTGAAAGCCTGCGGCATTTATTCCACCGCAGGCAGCCCGCGCCGCAGAATTGCCTGCGGACGGGCCGGACTCAGCAGCTTGGCGAGCTGCGTGAGCTGGGTCGGTGAGCCGATACTGATCAGCGTGTCCCCGGAAGCCAGGCGGCGGTCGTCGGGAGGATTGGGTGTGAAATCGCCTGTTGGACCGCTCGAGCGGATCGCGACCACCAGTGCCCCGGTTTTCTCTTTCAAGGCGGCCGCCGCGAACGTCATACCTGCGCAGGCCGAGTCGTCGGTCACTGTGAATTCACTCAGCAGAAACTCCGTGTGATCCGTGTCGGTCATCGCGGTCACGAAATCGGTGACAGCCGGGTTGATCGCGGTCACCGCCATCCAGCGTCCGCCTAGGATATGTGGGGAGACCACTTTATTCGCCCCGGCCCGCAGGAGTTTGGCTTCATTCTGGTGCGTATCCGCGCGGGAGACGATATAAAGGTCCCGGCAGAGGCCCCGGGCGGACAGCACGATAAAGGTGTTGATGGCATCGGTCGGCGTGACGGCGATCAGGGCAGCGGCACGCTCGATGCCCGCACTTTTGAGGACTTCATCGTCGGCGGCATCCCCTTCGACATGCGGGATATTGGCTTCGCGCAGCATTTCCAGTCGGCTCGGCTCCTGCTCGATAATAACATACGGCACTTTGTTTTGCCGGTATCCCAGCGCGATCTGCTGCCCGATCCGGCCATAGCCGCAGACGATATAATGCTCTTTCAGGGAACTCACCACGCGGCCCATCCTTTTCCGCGAAATCAGGAGCAGGGTCTGCTCGCTGACAAACGCTTCGATCACAGTCGTAAACAGCCACGCCGCCGTTCCCAAACCAAACAAAATCAAGATAATCGTAAAGACCTGACCCGCCCGGTCCAGCGCATGCACTTCGCCGTACCCGACACTGCTGAGCGTGATCACGGTCATAAACAGGGCATCGAGCGGACTGTAGTGCTCGATCCCGATATAGCCCGCCGTGCCGCCCGACAGCAGCACGAAGCCCGCAATCAATGCCAGCCGCAGACGCAGCAAGGGGTTTCGCAGGACTTCCCGCAGGCTCGGCATGAGTGCAGGGCGTTTCATAACGCTGTCACCGCGACTTTGCTGCCCGCTGTGATCGCCACGTCATAAGTTTTGCCGTGATACTTTACGCCCTTCACGGTCAAGCCGGTCCACCCAGGCGGCAGGTGCGGGTCGGCGAACAGTTCCCCGGCCACTCGTGCCCCCTTCGCGCTGAAGTTCAGCCCGGCAAAACCGTAAAGCACGCTTTGCAGGCAGCCGCCCATGCCCGTGCAAAAGTACACCCGGTTGCTGGTGCGCTTTTCGGCGAAGGCATCCCACGGGCCGCGCATAAAGGGCCGGTAGGAGTCGTGGAATAGGTCCAGAGACGACTGCCCACGTCCTAACCGCGCCGCGATAATCGACTCCATGCTGGCCGTCATCGCCGGACCATTTTTGATCGTATGCGTGCTGTAGAAGTCCAGCATCGGCCCCATCACTGCCGGGTCCGAGACGCGGTTTAAGGGGTAGCAGAGCAGCAGGGCATCGGCCTGCTTGGCCGCGAACCGCTCAGTCATCGGCTTGGCGTTCTCGGCAGGGAATTGATGGGACTTGTCGCTCGGCAGCACCAATTTAGAAGCAATCTCCGCCCATCGCGTTGTTTCTGGATCTGTATCAGCCATCAGCGACGCCGCCGCAGTCGCCGCCGTCAGATTTGCGCTCACGATCCCCATCGTCCAGGCATCGTCATCCACCACGCCCGCCGTCTCGTCCGGCCCCAGCACCCCTTTGATATGGTAACGCCCGTCCGCACTTCGCGAGACCCGGGACACCCAATACTGCGCTGTCGCCTGCAATAGCGGCCACCCTTCCTTCTTCAAGTAGGCTTTGTCGCCCGTCCAAAGGTAGTATTGCCAGGCCGCCCAGCCGACATCCGCAGTGATGTGCCGCTCTTTGGCGAACTCCGCCCCGACCATCTCTTTTCCCGTGTCCGCGCTCTCCCAGGGGTATTCAGCCCCGGCGAACCCATGCGCCGCCGCGTTTTTCTTCGCCTGGCCGAGCAGCTTAAAACGATAGTCGATAATCGGCTTGGCGTACTCCGGGTGCTGGACGATCAACGCCGGAAGCATGAATATTTCGGCGTCCCAAAAAATGTGCCCGCCGTAGATAGTGGAGGAAAGCCCCATCGGCGGAATGGAATGGTCACTGCCGGGGTAGGTAGATGACAGCAGGTAAAACAGATTCGCATGTGTCACCTGCTGCGCCTCCGGGTCGCCGGTGATTTCGATGTCGGAGGTCTTCCAGAGAAGCGGCCAATCGGTCGCAGGGCGCATGGGTTTCGGGTAGATCTCGCCCAGGAAAACAGTGGGGTTCGTTTCAAGCGTGCCATTACGCATATTCAGCCTCTGTATATGCCGCCCCTCAGAGCCTTGAGCTGACAGAGGGTTCGGCACTCCTGCGGCAAGCTGCCCATCAATGTAGATACCTGCCTGGAATGTCTGCGTGATAATTCCATTTGACGCCAAGAGAAAACTGTGTTCCCCATCGCTTTTGTAAAAGGCAACCGGGCTATTGGAAGCGGTGTTAGTCAGCAACCACGGATCGAAGGTTTTCTGGTTGAGAAAGAGCGCATTGGCAGCGGCGGCTTCGTCATGGGTGCTAGGTGTCGGGGGGAGGGCGGCGGGGTCATGATGGCATCCGGCGAGCAGCAGGCAAGTCAAAAGGAGGGCAGGTACAAAGCGGGCATTCATACGGGTAGAATACGCGGGAAGGGGCGTAAAGTCCTGCAAACTCAAAGGATCAGCTATGACCGAACTACGAAAAGTACGCTGGGGCGTCATCGGGGCGACCGCGCGGGTGGCGCAGGGGGCCGTTATTCCGGCGATCCTGGGCTGCGGGGACGCCGAGCTGACCGCTGTCGCCTCGCGCAGCCGGGAAAAGGCGGCGGAGATCGCGGGCAAGGCCGGGCCGGGAGTAGCGGCGTACGGGGACTACGATTCGCTGATCGCCGATGCGAATGTCGATGCAATCTATCTGCCTCTGCCGAACAACCTCCACCTCGGGTGGGCGGTGGAGGCCATGAACAACGGCAAGCATGTGCTGTGCGAAAAGCCGCTGGCCTTGAACGCAGTCGAAGCCGAGGAGATGGCGGAGACGGCGGAAGCGAACGGGGTGATTCTCTCTGAAGCGTTTATGTACTGCTACCATCCCGTGCAAACTGAAGTGGCGGCTCTGGTCCAGTCGGAAACACTGGGCGATATCCGCCTGGTGCGGGCCTCGTTCTCCTACCGGCAGCCGGAAGAGGAGCACGGGCGGCGGGATATGAGCATGGGCGGCGGCGCGTTATTCGAGATCGGGTGCTACTGCCTGCATATCGCCCGCCGCGCCTTCGGGATGGAGCCGACGGTCGTCACGGCGAAGTCGCTCTACGATCCGTCGACGGGGATCGACACGACGACCACCGCACTGATGGAGTTCCCGGACGGTGGCATGGCACTGATCGACTGCTCTTTCTCGCAGACACAGAGGGTCGCCTATGAGATCGTGGGGAGTGCGGGAAGCGTCTACGTTTCGCGCTTTCTGCTGAATGGTCAGGTCGTAGGCGTGGGGATGGAAGTGGGAGAATACTGCGTTTCCCAGGAGGGGCAAAACACGCTGCACAACTCACCGCCGGGAAACATGTACCTGGGCGAAATCGAGGCGATGTCCCGGCGGATACGCGGCGAAAACGTCTTTCTGCTGCCTGCCCAAGACGGAGTTAGCAACATGCGCGTGCTGGACGCCGTGGCCCTCAGCGCACGCTCCGGGCAGAAGGTTGCTGTCTAAACAAGTCTATTTTGCCGTTTTCTGCACCGGAAAAAAGCCTTCCGCCCGCAAAGCCTTCGAGATACGCACGGCGGCGACCGCCCGGTTGAACGTGTAAAGGTGAACTCCTGCCGCTCCGTTCTGCAGCAGCTCGCGGCACTGGTCGGTCGCATAGGCGATCCCGTGTTCCTGTATCTCCTTATCCGTGCCTTCGCCGAGGAAGTCCAGTAACTTCTTCGGAATCTCCTGACCGCTCAGCTCCCCGATCCGCTGAAGCTGACTGAGGGAAGTCACGGGCAGGATCCCGGCAATCAGCGGAAACGTGATCCCCGCCGTCGTCGCCTTGTCCCGAAACTTAAAGAAAGTATCGTTGTCGAAGAAAAGCTGGGAGGTCGCAAACTGCGCCCCGCACTCCTGCTTGTGCTTCAACCACTGAATATCCTCATCGATGTGGGCCGCATCCGGGTGCTTTTCGGGATAGAATGCACACCCAATATGGAAGTCGAAGCTCTCTCTGACGAACTCGATCAAGTCACTGGCATGCGCGAAGCCGTCCGGGTGGGGATGGTACGACGGATCGTGCTGCGGAGCATCGCCGCGCAGTGCCATCAGGTGATGGATGCCCGCCGAGCGCAGCGTCGTCAGAATCTCTCGAATCTCTTCTTTGGAGTGCCCGACACAGGTCAAGTGCGGCACGGACTCGATATCCAGCTCGCGCTCGATCCGGCTAACCAGATCGACGGTCTTCTGCCGATTCGAGCCGCCCGCCCCATAAGTCACGGAGACGAAATCGGGCGAGAGGCGGCTGATCTCGCCCAGGGTCGAGTACAAAGTCGCCCACCCCGCCGGGTTCTTGGGCGGCGAGAATTCGTAAGAGAGTGTCGGCGTCCCCGCCGTGAGTTTTGAGCAAAAAGTCATGGTGTTTTCTCTAAAGCCCCAAAAAAGTCACTTCGACGCGCTCGCACAATGCATGGAGCATCAGTTGGTGACACTCCTGAATACGCATGGCACTTGGATTGACGCTTTGAACGCAGATCTCAAAATCCGCCAGCCCCCGGCACTTCCCGCCGGTCTTGCCGGAGAACAGGCCGGTCACGAGGCCACGTTCCTTTGCGGCAACTAACGCCCGTACGATATTTTCTGAATTGCCGCTGCTCGTAAACGCGATCAGCACGTCCCCCGGCTGGCCCAGCGACGACACCTGCCGGGCAAAAATTTCGTCGAACCCGTAATCATTCCCAATACAGGTCAGTAGTGTACCGTCGATAGACAGGCAAATACCCGGCAAAGATTTCCGTTCGCGGTAAAACCGACCCGTAAACTCCTCCGCCAGATGCGCCGCCTCCGCCGCCGATCCGCCGTTCCCGCAAGTCAGCAGCTTACCGTCGGAATTAAACGCATGCAGCACGGCATCGGCCAGTGCGTTCAGCTTTTCTTCGTGAACGACGAGTGTTTGCAGGTCTTTCTGCAATTCTTCAATGTGTTTTGTCAGCATCAGTTAACTATCCAAAGCCTCCGCCAGCAGTGTCACCGGATGCACGACGCGGACATCCGGCAGACCGCGCTCCTTCAGTCCTGCCGCGATCCAGGCCAGACAGCCGGGGTTGCCGGTGGCTACAACCGTGGCCTCGGTCGCGAGAATATTTTCCAGCTTGCGCCCCTGCAGGCGGCGGGCCATTTCCGGCTGGGTCAGATTGTAGATACCCGCCGAGCCGCAGCAGACTTCGCTTTCGGCCAGCTCCACCCAGCGAACATTCGGCAGAAGGGCTAGGAGGGAACGCGGGGCCTCCCGAATCTGCTGTCCGTGTGCCAGGTGACAGGCATCGTGGTAGGTCATGGTCACGGGTGTTCCGGGCGACTCTTTACCGGGTGCCTCTTTGAGCGGCGCGACCCAGCCGAGTTCATCCAGCCACTCACTGACATCACGTACTTTCGCGGCGAACGATTCCGCCTTCAGCGCATAGGTTTCGTCGCCCGCCAGGAGCTGCCCGTATTCTTTCATCAGACTGCCGCAGCCCGCCGAGTTGACGATAATCGCGTCCAGGCCGTCAAACGGCGAGAAGGCGTCGATGAGGTCCCGTGCCATGGCCTGAGCCTGAGCTATGGAGCCGTTGTGCGCGTGCAGTGCCCCGCAGCAGCCCTGACGCCGATTGACCAGCACCTCACACCCATTGGCGGCGAGAACACGCACCGTGTCCGAATTCACATCCCCAAACAGCACCCGCATCGCGCAGCCGGTCAGAACGCCCACACGGGCACGTTTGATGCCAGCGGCGGGCGTAACTGTCGGCGGCAACGGCGGCGAGAGCGTTTCCGGCAGATTTACGGACTGTCCTCGTGCCGCGGGATCACCGGATAGCAGGCGAATGGCCGGTGCGGGGACATTGCCGCCCGTCACCATTTGCGTCGCTGTGAGGGCGGCGGTCATCAGTTTTGGGTGGGTCAGCGTTTCCAGCAGACCCCAGCGGGACAAAGCGGCGGTTTTTGGCCGGACATCTGCTGCGTTGATCCGTTCCCGGGCCGTTTCCAGGATGCGGCCATACGGCACCCCGGAGGGGCAGGCCGTCTCGCAGGCTCTGCATCCGAGGCAGAGGTCCAAATGCCGGGTCACATCGGCGTCCTGCGGGGAAAGCGTTCCTTCGTGCAGCTTGCGCATCAGCACCAGCCGCCCACGCGGGCTGTCGGCCTCGCTCCCCGTCTCCAGATAAGTTGGACAGGCGGGCAGGCACAGGCCGCAGTGAACACAAGACATCAAATCTTTTTCATGCTGCGAGATGGTCATGACAAGTTCTGGTAGGTAGGCGGATAATATTCGGCAACGATGCTTCTGCCGTATTCCCATCCGTGTTCGATGTCCTCCAAGCTGCGCGTGGCTGTGTAGTAAACAAAAATATCCCGAGAGGTTTCCAAGAACTCCGTCGCCCGTAGAGGGAAAACGTAGCGTTCGATGGGCCGCATTAAAGTTTGAAGCGTACGATCCGTGAGATACAGGCTGGGCGGCTCATTATAATCGATTTGCGGAACCAGCGTCCTCCGGTCCATATGACAAATGTCTAAAGTCTCAGCGCAAACCAATGGAATATAAAGGGAAGGCATCATACTGTCCGATATCCCCATTGCTTCCATCTGCTCAACGAGAATTTGAAAGGAATGAAAAGATACGGCGGCAACCTCTTCCCGATTTGTCGGTGTCCCGATGAGTTGATCAAGATGAATCGTCCAGGGCTTGCTGAGCGGCGGATCATGCCGGGTCAGCAAGACGTATTTGATCCATTCGACCACTTTTTGCTCAGAAGGATCACTCGGGTAATATCCATCCACATTCCTGGAGCCATTTTTTTTGATCTTCGGTAAGGTGAGTGTTTCCATGTTTCCACGTCCCATCTTTGTTTAAGGCGGTGCCATCCTCGAAATGAACATGCGGCTGCTCCCACAAATCAGGATTGCCCCGGTCAATTCGCGCGATACCGCCTGGTGCTTTTCCGCGCTCTACGGCCTTCTGCATCTGATTCGGACTGAGTATATTCAAGATTTCTCATCCATAAGCAGGCTTTTCCTACAATCGCCCCACAAAACGCCCAGGATTCCATATGCGTCCCGGGTCAAGCTGCTCTTTTAGCCGCGCCATGAGGCGAAAATCGGGCAGGACCGGCGACCACACCGGCGTATCCAGCTCCCGCAGCACCTGCGGCATCCGCTCGATCCGAAAGCTGCCGCCGCAGCGGTCCGCTTTGGCCTTCAAATCCACATAGAACGCCGACCAGTCAGCGTCCGTCCGAACAGGCGTAAAATGCGCGGTCATCAGGCCCAGGGCGGCATCCGAGGCGACCGAGGCATTAAACCCGGCACGGCGAGCGGTCCATTCCACCATCCGCGAGAAGGCGCCCACCTGCGACGAAAGAACATGGAACGCGGCCGTCATCGGGGCGGCGTCTGGGCCAAAATCCCGCAAGCGAGCGCGTACGATCTGCGCGGTATCCGTATCGAGTGCGTCCGCACCCAGCGTTTTCAATTGCCAGGCGACCGCTTCGGCGTTTCCGTCCAGGCCGACAGCGACGTATTGCACCGGTTCAGCCTCCGGCACGACGGCGCGGGCGGCTTCCGGGTTAAGTAAAAACAAGAACGTCGGCAAGAGATCCGAGCCAAGCAAAGCGTCCAGTACGTCCTCGGTATTGAAATCCGCAGCCAGCGGCAGAAGGGCCGTCGCTGAAGTCTCGGACAACGGGGCGACTTTAAAGGTCGCTTCCACAATCAGCCCCAGCGTCCCCAGTGAGCCGCAGTAGAGCTTTGGCAGATCGTAACCCGCCACATTTTTCACGACTTTCCCGCCGCCTTTGACCACTTCGCCTCGGGCATTGATCACGGTGACTCCCAGCAGGCAGTCACGCACGCTGCCTCGTGCAAAACGGGTCAGACTGTCCGCGCGGGCCGCGATCACGCCGCCCAGGGTCTGCTGCTCCGGAAGGGCGACTTCGAGCGGCAGAGCCTGTCCATGCAGTGCAAGCACCCTTTGGAGCTGCGCTATAGTCATCCCGGCCTGCACGGTGACGGTCAGGTCGGCGGGCACGTATTCTGTGATAGCTGTCAGCTTCGCGGTCGAAAGAGCCAGGTCGTAACGAGTCAGCGGATAGCCGAGGGCCTGACGCGTTCCGCCTCCCCACGGTGCCACGGCCGCTCCCGGTGCGGCACGGATCACAGCCTGCGCCTCTTCGACCGTCTCAGGCGCGGCGACCTGTTTCGGGTCCGTCCCCAGCACCGCGTACGCGCGAGTCGTCATAGAGTCAGTATACTCGTTACCGAGGGTTAGGGTCAACGGGAAGCGGGGAAATCATTCCTGAATGGAGGAGATAAGTTCGGCAAAATGGAGGAGCAGCACTTCGGTCAGAGAAGCCAGACTGGCTTCGTCTGCAAGCTCGCGGGCATTGCCGGGCAGATTGATCAAGAGGATTTTGCCGCGCAACCCAGCGACACCGCGTGAGAGATAGGCGGGCGGATAGCCGATGTCATAACCGACTCGCCGTAAAATTTCGGGAATAGCAAGGAGTGGCCGCTGGATCAGGGCGGAGGTGGCCTCGGGCACGATATCGTCCGGTGTGAAGCCGGTGCCGCCGACCGTCAGTATCAATTCGCAGCGAGATTCTCGATGCGGAGCTTCGCACCAATCGCGCAGAACTTTTTCGACTGCCGTGCGAGACCCACGGATGACAAGGGGCCGATGCACCACCAGAACACCTGGCCCTGCGGATTGAAGGACCCGTTCGACTGCCGCGCAGCCCGCTTCATCCCAGGACCTCAGCCCTACCTCGGCAAACGTACCCTGCCGCCTCGACAGCCCTAATAACCCGACTCGTATCATCGCAGCATGCCCATCATCGGTTAGTTATTGGACTAATCCTTTAGTGACTTTCATAAAGATATCTTCCAAATCCGTTTCCTGTTCGGAGAAGCTCAGAACGCGCAGACCACTCTGGATCAGCATCTTGTTCAGGTCCGCCTGCGCTTCCAAATCACCCGAAAAATCGACTTGCAGGTGGCCGTTCACCTGCCGGGCGGCGAGAACGCCGTCCGCGCCTTCCAGAAGCGAAACGGCCCGGTCATCGTCACCCATTAGCTTGATTTCGAGCGTACGCCCTCCGGAGACCTGCGCCATGATATCCGAGACATCCCCGGAGACCAGCATCTCGCCGCGCTCGATGATCCCGACCTTGTTGCAGAAGTCCGCCAGCTCCGGCAGGATGTGCGACGAAATGATGATCGTCTTCCCCATCGCCTTCAGCTCTTTAAACAGTTCTTTGATCTCGATCCGGGCACGTGGATCAAGCCCCGAAGCAGGTTCATCCAGCAGAAGCACTTTCGGATCGTGAATCAAAGTTTTGGCGAGGCAAAGTCGCTGCTTCATGCCAGTAGATAATTCTTCCACATAATTGTCTTTTTTACCAATTAAATCTGTAAGGTTTAGTACATCATCAATCACACGGGGCCGGTTGTTTTTCGGCAGACGGTACGCCCCCGCGAAAAAGTCCAGATACTCCCAAACCCGCATATCGTCGTAAATGCCGAAGAAGGCAGGCATGTAGCCGATTCGCCCACGAACCGCTTCCGGCTGCTCGATTACGTCGATGCCGTCAATAAACGCCGTTCCCGACGTAGGTTTAAGCAGTGTCGCCAGCATTTTAATCGTAGTCGTTTTGCCCGCGCCATTCGGCCCGATGAAGCCAAAAATGTCCCCGGCTTCGAGCGTGAGACTGAGGTCTTTGACGGCATTCAGGCCTTTATACTGTTTGTGCAGGTGATTGATTTGGATCATGAAAGATTGCTCCTCGGAGATTAGCCGCGCACTGCCTGCCGATACCGGCGCAGCATAAACAGCAGCATGGCGGCAGTCAAAGTCGGTACGACGAGAAAATAAAACCAGACGATAGAAGTGTTCTGCTCCATTTGGTAACTATGGTTCAGCAAGTTCTGCAGCGCGGACAGGGCATAAAACGGATTGAGCCACAGCACCGCCGGATCACGCGGCCCGTTCAGGATCATCACCACCGAGGCGATCAGGGAAGTCCCGAGGCAGAAGAATGCCATGCAGGTCAACGCGGTCGCCGTGGCGGCTACGGTCCGCTTCGCCTGGTACGAACAGAGAAGACCTAAGGCCCCGTAAAATAAACTCGTGATGACCAGGAAGGCCAGGGTCGCCGGGAGAAGCAGCGGGTCCATCTGACCCCGGATCACGCAGCCGACAAGGTAGGGGCAAGCGAGAAAAATCAGCACCGCAGGAATGGTTTGCCGTGCGAGCCATTTCCCGAGAAGAATCTCGCTGCCGGTCAGCCGGGTACTGGTCAGGGTATCCCAGGTCTGCTGCTCTCGTTCCGTCGTGATCGCGGTCGCTGTCAGCGCAGGGGCAAGCAGGACAATGATCACCAGCAGGCCGTAAGAGAGCAGCGGCCAGAATTCACGGGCATCCTGACGCGGCCCGCCGAAGAGGCCGGCCAGGCCACGGGCGTAAAAGTAGAAGATGACCGCCGTCAAGATGATCGCGACCCAGAAGAACGACTTCCCCGCGCCCCGGCGGCGCAGCCGGAGCCGACCACGCATCTCACGTTCCAATACCGGGTTGTTGGAGAAGATACCCATGAGCTTTGGTTACTTCTCCGCAATCGGCAGATGGATGACGACTAATGTCGCGTCATTTTCCTGTACGCTATGTCCATCGACCTTCGGCGACGGCCCCGCCAGGACGGGACTCTCGCTCCAGCCGAGCAGCAGGGCTTCATGCGGCGTCGGTGCGTAAGGCGGCGGTGGAGGGCCGTCGCCGCCATAATAGTTGTTGCTGTTTAGAGCACCGAGTGAGCGTACATACCCGGCCAAAGCCCAGCGCATTCGCTGGCGGACATCCGTATGGGCTTCGTCCCCAGCCGTCTCACCAGGCAGGTTCGGAAGTCCCAAACTGCCGTTTCCGGCAGCAGAGTATCGGCCCAGAGCGACAGGCAAAGTGGCTCCCTGCCCCAGACTGCCCAGGCTCTGAACCTGCCCGCCGTAAAGCAGAACGCAGTCAGACAGCACGTATTTGGTATGATTGCTGACTGTGCCAACGGCTCCCGTATCCGTTCGCGACAGACTGGAGCTGATTGTTCCGCCGAGATCGGTCGTCGCCTGGGTGTCAAAGGCCCGCATGGCCCACATATTCACCGAAGTATCCAGCAGAGTCGTACCTTCAGACGATTGCACGAACTTCGTCTGCCCATTTGTCTGCATCTCCGCACTGCTGTTTTGAGAGCGGTAATTGTAGTTATAGCCGGGGTTAGGCAGAGTGGTTAGCGAGTTGGCACCGGAAACGGTAATGTCGTAGGAAGTGCGGTGTGGAGAAAACAGGCCCATCTCCGTGTACACACCCGCTTCTCGGTGCCCGGCGGTGGTCTCAACGATGGCCGCACGGTTGAGAAAAACGCTTCCCCCTTTGGCGGCGTAGCCGACGGCAAATGTCCCTCCGGCAAACAGCAGAACCAGCAGCGGAATGGTCACCCAGGCCATCTCCTTGCGGTCCAGACGCTTCAGCACGATGTAGTTCACAGGGACCAGCACAATGAGGTAGACCAGCAGAAAGAGGCCGATCACTTCGGTCCCCGGCGCGTCCAGCGAGGGTGCCCGCATGACGGCATCCGAGAGCAGGTTCTGTCCGGAGCCGTAGTAGGCGGCAGCATAATTTTCCTGACGCACGGCGATATGGGTCAGCAGTGGTGACGAAAGCCGACCATTGGTCATTTGCAGCATTTGAGTGCCGGAGATATTCGGGTCGGTGGTCATCATTACACGCCCCGCCCCATACGGCCCGGTGACGCTGAATGGTTGTCCGGGAACAGCCATGGCACCGGGAAGAGATTTCCGCGTCAGAGTGAGCTTTCCACCTGCCCCTGCCGGGCCGACAGCGGCGGGAAGCAGAGCGGCGTAGAATGTGGAAGTCAGCGGTGTCGGGTCCGTTCCCGAACAGACAACGAGCAGGCAGCCGCCGGAAGCCACCCAGCCTTTGATCGCCTCCGACTGCGCTTCGGTCAGAGCATCCAGGGGAGCATCGCTGCGAAGAATAACCACATCTACGCCGCTGTAACCGGCGGCTTTGTCGGGCAGGTTGACGGGAAGCGGGGAGGCAACTTGTATCGTGCCATGAGTCGTCGAAGTATAGCGGTTCGGAGTAGAAAGCACACTGATCGGAACAGGAGAGCCGCCGGGCAGCCGGGATGCATTCGCCTGCTGCCCGTTGAAAGTGCTGAAGGCACCGATCTCGCCGCCGAGACCGACTAGCAGAAAATCGTTTTCCGCGATTACGCCGCCCGCGATCGTCGGCGTGCCATTCGTCGGCTCGTTGTCGGTCCGGGCCAGCACGCGCCCGTCGCCCCGCTTGAAACCATCGAGGAGCTGCACCGTCACCGCATCATGTCCCGGGTCGATCCCTCGGGTGTAGACGGTGAACTGCTGGGAATTCCCTGCGCCGATGCTGACCGGACGAGCGAACAGTGCGGAGCCGAGCGACGCATTGCCCCCGGCATTGTTTCGACCGGGTGTTGGCGATGCCAGGACTTGAAGCTGTCCGCTGACGGTTACGCCGTTCGGGTTATGCACGGTGACTGTCACTGGGCACCAGGTCCCGGGCCGGTACCGCCCGCCGATGCCGAAGGATGCCGTGAGCGTCAGGCCGTCGGCATACGCTCCAGTCAGGGTGAGGCCGAGCAGCAGCCACACGAAAGCAAAGCGAGCGAGCAGGGTCATGAACTGGGGCCTCCGCGACATTCCCGCGCGGCACGTCGAGGCCGGGCGTACTTACCGACCGTTTTCAGCGGCTTCGATCTCCGAGTCGGCAATATCGAAGTTCGCATAGACTTTCTGGACGTCGTCGTTGTCTTCCAGCACGTCGACAAGCCGCAGCACCTGGCCGGCTTCTTTGCCGACGAGGCTGACCGACGTTTCCGGCATCATAGTCATCTCCGCCGAAGCGACTGGAATCTTCGCGGCCTCAAGGGCACTCTGCACAGCGGCGAAGTCTCCGGGAGCGGTGACGATCTCGAATCCGCCGTCATCGGTCGGCTGGACATCTTCCGCGCCGCCTTCGATGGCAGCTTCTGTGACTTTTTCTTCCGTCGTGACATCCGGGTCAATCAGGATCATGCCTTTGGGTGAGAACAAATAGGCGACGCTGCCCGATTCCCCCAGACGGCCCCCGGATCGCGTGAATGCCGCCCGAACTTCAGCCACCGTACGCTGCTTGTTGTCGGTCAGGCAGTTGACCAGCACGGCGACGCCGCCGGGGCCGTAGCCTTCGTAGGTCAAGTCTTCGTAGTTCGCGGCATCCCCGCCGCCGATCCCTCGCGCAATGGCACGCTTGATGTTGTCCTGCGGCATGGAAACGGCCCGCGCCCGCTGCATGGCGGCGCGGAGGGTCATATTGCTGTCCGGGCTGCCACCGCCCATTTTTGCGGCGACAATGATTTCGCGGGCGATTTTGGTAAACAGTTTGCCGCGCTGGGCATCGGTTTTGCCCTTCTGGTGCTTAATGCTAGACCATTTGCTATGTCCTGACATCTCTGCTGGGTCCTCTTTGATTTATAAATAACGGAGAAGAGAGCGATTCGGTTCGCGCTGCATTTCAAGAATCGGATACCGAGAAGAACCTAACCCCGCCGCTTCGCGTCGACCCTTCCCTAAGAGGGAAGGGTTAAGAGTGCAGAGGACAGGAGCAGACAGCCTCTCCTCACTCTTTTCCTGACTCCTCACCCTTCCTTCCTAGGGAAGGGTCGACGCGAAGCGGCGGGGTTAGGTTCTTAAAACCGCACTTCGCGCCCCGTATCGCTCGACTCGTACAGCGCATCCAGAATGGTCGAGACCATCAGGGCCTGCTCGCCGGGCACGGCGACGGCCTTGTCGTCAATAATGGACTGGACATAGGAGCGGATCTCCTGCTCGTGGGTCGCGACTCCGGGCAGAAAGACGGGCTGGCTGTCGAACAGCGTTCCGGCTTCTTCGGTGTAGATGCGCGTGTTGTCATCATTGTGCAGGTCGAGAAACACGCCGCCCTCAGTGCCGTAGAGGCTGGTCTCAAACCGCTCCCGGTCATTGTTGAGCACGAACGACGATTCCAGCACAAGCGAAGCACCGTTCTCGAACTTGACATACCCGGAAGCGAAATCTTCCACGGTGAAGTTGTTCGGGTCCCAGGGCTGACCGAACAGGTTAATATGACCCGTCCGGTGGCCGAACTTGGTGGCGGCGGTCCCGCTGACCGAGACCGGCTTCGGGTGGCCCATCAGCCAGAGGCTCATGTCAAGAATATGGACGCCGATATCGATCAGCGGCCCGCCGCCCTGCTTGTCTTTCTCAGTAAAGACGCCCCACATCGGGACGCCGCGGCGGCGAATGGCCTGGGCGCGGGCGTAATAGATCTCGCCGAGCTTCCCGGCATCCACCAGCCGCTTGATCGCCTGCGGTCCGGCTCCGAAGCGCATGTTCAGACCGACCTGAAACTTTTTACCGGCCTTCTGCGCGGCGGCCACCATAAGCTGCCCCTGCTTGCTGTCTATGGCGATGGGCTTTTCGCAGATGACATGCTTCCCGGCTTCGAAGGCCGCCACGACCGGCGGCATGTGCATGTAGTTCGGAGTGCAGACATCGACCGCTTCGACCTCCGGATTCGCCAGAAGCTCTTCATAGTTCTCGTATGTCTGTGCCGGGCCAAACTTGGCATTGGCTTCGGCCAGCTTGTTCGGCTTGATGTCGCAAAGCGCGACAATCCGAACCTTGCCCTCGTCCTGAAGCTTTTTGTATGCGGGTAAATGTACGGACTGTGCAATACCCCCGGTGCCGATAAGACCGATCCCAATCGGTCTGCCCTTATACTCGGAGCTGCTCGCCCCGCCTGAGATCAAATCTGCGTCCCATGCATTTGCCATGTTTTCGAAGTTCCTTTGTTATTTTAGTGAGAGTTGCTGCCTGCCGCGGAGCAGGAAATGTTATGTCGTTTACAATAGGCCAGTCAAGACCGGGTCAAATTAGAGTGGGCAGATGAGAGCGTAGGAATTTATCCCCACGTCTTTCGCTCGCGCTAATGCAACACTCTTACCGCCAGCGCATAATCAGGACTTGGTCCGATACGCATCGTGATAAAGCTGTCTGCTGGATGACGGAGACGCATTGCGCGGCTCGCATAAGTTGGGTTCTGTGCAGCAACATAGTCACCGGAGTCAGGATGAATCGCGATGCCTTTGCCTTCTTCCGAAGGCTCCAGCTTGCCTTTAAGCGTGTCTTGACACAGCTTCAGGGTACGCTGGGACAATGGTGAGAGCGAACTTGCTTTCTCAGCGGAAAGCATTGCCTCGTTGTGCTGGTTCATCAGTACCCCTCTTCATCCAGAAACGCTGTCATCAGGTCCAGAAAGAGCTGGCGCAGGGTGACGTTGCCGTGGTCAAGGCAGTAGCGCTTCGCGCGGTGAAAAAGTGCGGGTGACATATCCACGGTAGCTTTGGCCCCGGTCGGATGCAGCATTTTATGGGCAAGCGACTCGTGGACACGGGCGATCAGCCGCGCATCGGCGTTCTCTGCCGGAGCGGTTTTCGTGCTCTCTTTCGCCGAAGGCGCAGGAGACTGCTCGGCGTCGGTCAGATACTGCGACAGCACCAGATCCTCCTGCGGCTTGCGCAGAGGAATCGGTTCAGCAGCCAGGACGGACGGAATCGGAGCGGAGATCGATTCCGGGGCAGCAGGTTCGGGGTCCAGGGCGGATTTTTTCTGTTCGCGCAGATTGGCGAGGCGAAGCTCGGCAAGCGTGGTCATCGGGTCGTCTCCTCAGCAGTCAAATACTTTTCGTCGGCAGCCTATCTCAGCACTGTTCTATTTGGTCGGCTTGATCTGGACCGGCCACTTTTTCTCACGGCTCATCTCGGAGAGAGTTCGCTGAACCAGGGCCGAATTCATCAGCCGCTGGTCGCGGACATAGCCGTTGACGAAAAGCGCATCGCACAGCACGCAGATGTCGCGCGGGATACCCTTCGTGATCGCGTGGGCATCGGCCAGCGCACCGTCCTCGAAGTAGGTCTCGATCGGGCCGCCCCCGGCAGTCGTAATCCGGAACGCAATCATGTCCCGCATCTCTTCGGGACTCAGCGGGTCTAAACGGCCCACAACCGCAATGCGCGAGCGGAACGCATCATGGCGCTCCAGCTTCTTGGGCAGGTTATCCTGCGCCAGCATGACAACCGTGATCAGCTTGGTCTGTGACGTCTGAAAGTTGGTCAGATCGGAGATCGCGTCGATCACGCGCGAAGCCACATTCTGGCCTTCATCGAGCAGCAGGACCGGGTGCCGGTTGGCCTGATATTCATCGAGCAGGAACCGCTCCAATTCTCCGCGGTTCTGCGCTTCGGTGCGCAGGGCCGTGATGCCGAACGACTCCAGCATCAGCCGCAGGAACTGGCCGGGCGTGCGGACCGGAGCACCGGGCAGAAAGGCCACGGTTTTCGTGGGATCGCTGTCCCAGGTCATCTGAAGTGAGTTGGCGATAGTCGTCTTGCCAATTCCGATCGGCCCGGTCAGGATGGCGAGGCCGCGCTTCTGATCCACGGCATAGCGCATCTTTGCCAGCGCAACTTTGTGCTCGACACTGGGATACGCGTAGCGCGGGTCGGGCTGAACGGAGAAAGGGGTCTCACGCAGTCCGTAAAATTCTTCATACATAAGGGCAAATTCACTTTTCGGGAGAAAACAGTCGGATTTGATTCGTGATGTGTCTATTATAGAGGGATTCGCCGGCAAAATCAAGCGGTCAAGGCACTTTACAAAAAAGAGTATACCTGATTGACTGCTTATCCGCGGCTTGCTTCCAAATACACGTCTGTCAGCGCTTCCAGCATCGGCTGCAGCGAATAGGTCTGATGCACCAGTAAATCAGCACTCTCCGCAAGCTGCCGACGCAGGCGCGGGTCGCTCTCCAGGCGGCTTAGGGCGGCGGCGAGAGCCTCCCGGTCGCCGGGCGGCACCAGCAGGGCCGTCTCGCCGTCGGTCAGCATGTCCGCCAGGCCGCCGACCCGCGAAGCGACCAGCGGCACGCCGGAGGCCATCGCTTCCAATGCCGCGATCCCCTGCCCTTCCCAGCGAGATGGCACGGAGAACACATCGGCGGCGGCCAGCAGCGGGCGAATATCAGTAACGCGGCCCAGTAAACGAGCATTGGGCGGGCACATACGCTGAAGCGTGGAGTGCTCCGGGCCGTCACCGGCGACGAGAAAAGTCATCGCTTTGCGCCGCCCTGCCGCGCCCAGCAGCGTGTCGAGGCCCTTTTCCGGTGAAAGACGCGCGGCGGCGGCGACCACAAATTCGCTTTCAGGAATGCCCAGTGACAGACGCGCTTCCCGGCGAACGGCGGGCGTGACCGGCTCAAAACGTGTGAGATCAATACCATTGGGAATGACCTGAATCTTTGCGCGGGACAAGCCGCAGGCGGCGAGGCTATCCGCGACCGAAGGCGAAACGGCGAGTGCCTTGTGAAGATGGGCACCGATGAAGGGAATCCCGAGGCGCCCGGTCCAATCGGCAGCCACCAGATTATGGGCGGTGAAGATAAGCGGAAACGGTCGCAGCCGATGCGCTAAGGCGCATATCCAGGCCGCTCGCGCTCCGTGGGCGTGAACGACATCCGCAAACTGCAGAATCACACCGGCGAGGCGGCGGGCGGCCAGGAAGTCTCGGACCGGAGAGAGCCGGGGGGCGATATCCAGCGGGATTGTCGCTGCGACTTGCGTCTGCGCGAGTGCTGCGCGGGCGAAGTCAGCCGGAGCCGCGACGGCATTGGACACGGTCACCGGATCGAGGCCTTCCAGCAGAGTCAAGACGTGCTGGCGGATGCCGCCCTGAGCCGGGCGAACAACTTGCAGCACGCGCACAGGGCGCGTCAAGGCAGCGAGGCCACCCGCAGGACATGGTGGCGGCGGCGGCGATGCTTCCGCCGCATGTCCCCCGTCTCCGCGACCGCTTCCGGCACGGTGACGCCGAAGATGCTTTGAATCATCGGCGCGGCCTCTTCCCAGTTGGTCGCGACGGCGTTTCCAGCTTCCCGGCTAGGCAGCGTCACCATCTGTATCTTTTCGTGCGGCGTATCATGGACAAACCGGGCCACGGCGACTTTCTGATCAGAAGACATATCGCTGTCGACATGCTTGTCGATCGTATCCAGCAGCGGCCCGATCTTTGCCAGCATCTGCGGCTGTTTCATCTTGTCTTTGAGTGCGGCGATCAACGTCTGCTGACGCTGCACACGCATCAGGTCATTATCGGAGTGGCGGAAGCGGACAAAGCCCATCGCCTGTTTGCCGTCGAGATGCTGCATCCCCGGCTTCAGGTGGATATGCAGGTGTCCCCAGTTATCATCATAATCCATCTTCTTATCGACTACGAGGTCCACCCCGCCGAGAATGTCGATGGCCTGTTCGAAGCCCGTGAAGTCTAAAGACAAATATTTGTCGCTCGGAATGCCGAAGTTCTCCTCGACCGTCGCCTCGGACAGCGGCGGTCCGCCAAACTGGTGTGCAGCATTGATCTTGGTCGTGACGATTCGGCCCCGAGTATGGATTTTCGCCAGCGTATCCCGTGGAATGGAAAGAAGCGAGACGTTTTTTTTGTCAAAGTCCAGATGCGCGACCATCAGAATATCCGAGCGGGCACGCGTCTTGAGAACTTGGTCCGTGCGGTCATCGTAATCGGCATCCCGGCCGATAATCATCAGATTGACGGACTTCTGGTTTGGAAAGACATCGGCGACGGTCTGGTTTCGCAGCAGTGAGCCGAAAATGGCGGGAAGCGAGCGGTTCTGGTGAAATAAGTACCCCCCATAAATGGAAGCTCCGGCGAGCAGGGTCAAGATAGCGGATCCGAAAACCTTGCCGGCAAGGCGGCGGGGCGACTTCGGGGCTGTACGGCGCGGGGTATAAGACATGTCGGCGTTACATCTCCGATGTTAATATGACTACTTGATTATAACCCACATATTTGCGAATGTCAAACGCCGCTACTGGAAAGAAAAGTAGGCGGCTGCTGGAAAGAAGTGCGGGTGTTAGGGTATAAAAGAGCTGTCGCCGCAGAAAGCAAAAAACTATGGATATTTTAGGGATCGAGACCTCGTGTGATGAAACGTCGGCAGCCGTGCTCCGGGATGGGCGCGAGCTGCGCTCGAACATCATCGCCTCTCAGATCGACCTGCACACGAAGACGGGCGGGGTCGTTCCCGAAGTCGCGTCGCGGCAGCACGTCACGCAGATCAACGCCGTCATCGCAGAGGCTTTAGAAGTCGCTGGGATCGGCTTCGGGGACATCGGGGCAGTCGCTGTCGCAAATCGGCCCGGCCTGCTGGGAGCTTTGCTGGTCGGCGTCTCGGCAGCAAAGACACTTGCTTATGCCCTGAACGTTCCGCTGCTGGCTGTCCATCACATCGAAGCGCATATTTACGCCAACTGGCTGGTGGACCCGGAGATCACTTTTCCGGTAGTCTGCCTCGTGGCCTCCGGCGGGCACAGCGAGATTTTTCTGGTGCGCGGGCACGGAGACTACCAAATTCTGGGCCGAACACGTGACGATGCCGCTGGAGAAGCCTTCGATAAGTCCGCCCGCCTGCTCGGCCTGCCCTACCCCGGCGGCGTCGAGATGGATAAGCTGGCCCGGGAGGGCGCGGGAAATCCGAAGGCGGTTCCCCTGCCCCGTGCCCAGCTCGGACCCGACTCACTCGATTTTTCCTTCAGCGGCTTGAAGACGGCCGTCAGCCATGCCGTCCGCGATCCGAAGTGGGCGGAAGTGACACGGCCCGATTGGGCGGCCTCGGTCCAGGAAGCGATCGTGGACGCCCTTGTTGCGAAGACACTCAAAGCCGCGAAAGCGGCCGGAGTCGACCATGTGCTGCTGGCAGGCGGGGTCGCGGCGAACTCACGCCTGCAGGCGGTCATGCGGGAAGCCTGTGCACGTGCGTGCCTGCGGCTGACCGTCCCGCCCATCCGCCTCTGCACGGACAATGCCGCCATGATCGCCTGCGCCGGGTACTATCACTGGCAAGCAGGGTTAGTAGATGGATTGGATCTCGACACGCGGGCGTCGGAAAGACTGGCCTAGTCACTTATGAAACATATTCCTCTCGGTGCCCGGCAGGTGCTGACGACCTACCGCAAGATCGCCATCGCGAGCTGGCGTCACCCGCGCGATCCAAGCACCTACAGCTGGCTGGACCTGCCGGTGGAGGAAGCGGAGATGTTTCTGAAAGCATTTCCCTCCGAGACGCAGCCCTCCCTGACCCATTTCGTCGCCGCAATTGTCGCCAACTGCCTGGAAAAGCATCCCGACCTGAACCACCTTCTGCGTGCTCGCAACCTGTACCGCCGCGCCCAAACCGACATCTTCATCACGACTCTGCTGAATACACCGATCGGCAAAGACCTGTCGGGCTTCGTGCTTCGGGATGTCCCGGCGATGGATCTGGGAACTGTTGCACGCCATTCGGAGGAGGCCGTCGGGCGGCTGCGGCGCGGGGAGGATGTTGAGACGCAGCGGATCAACGCGATCACGGCGAAGATGCCGGTCTGGCTGCTGCGGCTGACAATGGCCCTGGAAGATTTCGCGCATTACACGCTGAATGTTTCGCTGCGCCGCTTCGGCCTGCCCGATGACCGCTTTGGTTCGGCCATCATCAGCAACTTCGGCGTTCTGGGGATAGAAAATGCCCTTATCCCCCTCTCACCGTACTGCCGCTGCCCGCTGATCGTCGGTATGGGCCGGACCCGCCCGATGCCGATCGTTCGAAACGGGGCCGTGGTGGCTGCTGAATGCATCACAATCAGCTTCACATTCGACCACCGCTATGCCGACGGCGTCCATGGCGGGCTGATGATGCGCCGCTTCCAAAAGATCTTTCTGAAGCCCAATCGCTACGCCGCGATCTTCGAGGGGACGACGCTCATCTCAGAGACAGCACCGCCGAGACCAGCAGGTGATCCGACGGATAAGGGCGCAGTCCATCTCCCGGAATGACGCGGGCATTCTCGACGGTCCACTCCGAGGAAACAAAGACATGGTCGATCGGTTCCCTTTCCACATCGCCCGTAAAGCCGTGGAAAGTCCCCGCCGCCGCACCGGGCTTAGCCATCAGCACATTGGTCGGCACCAGTGAGTTTGCAAAGCGGGCCAGGGCGGGATTGTCCGGTTCGGCATTGAAGTCTCCCATCACGATTACCGAGACTCGTGTCTCACGCTCCCGAATTCGGCTCAGGAGCAGCTCCACGCTTTTCTCCCTCGAATGCTGCGATTCGTGGTCCAGATGCAGGTTGTAGACCGTGAATGCCGTCCCGCTGCTCTGCTCCTTGAGATCTGCCCAGGTGCAAATTCGTCGGTTCCGATTGCCCCAGTCCGAGGTACCCGGCACCTCGGGCGTCTCCGAGAACCAAAACGTCCCACTTTTCAGCAAATCGAAGCGTTCCCGGCGGTAAAAGATCGGGCAAAACTCGCCGGCTTCTCGGCCATCGTCGCGTCCGACCCCGACCGAGTCATAGTCCGTTAGCGATTGCCGAATGTGACTATACTGGTGCTGAAGCGGCTCCTGCAGACCCACCACATCCGGCAGCCAGGTGTGCAGGAGGCTAAGAAACCGTTCGCGGCGATAGGCCCACGCCTGCAAGCCATCGCCGGGAAAGTCGCAGCGCACGTTAAACGTGCCGACACTGATCTTCATTTCCGAGTTCCCCTCTTCATGCTTCACAAGACAACAGGCGCGGCAGGGAAAGTTCCCCGCCGCGCCTGCTGATATGATCGATTTACCGCGTTTACGCGCGTGATTTGCGGCTGCGCCGTCGCCCGCTCAAGACCAGCAGTGCGACACCAAGCCCGCCAATCGCGAACGATGTCGTCGTACCGGGTTCCGGCACCGGACCAGGCCCACCCGTGTTACCCGTGTTGCCTGTCGTTCCGGTGTCTGTGGTCCCAGTCGTGCCCGTGGTTCCAGTTGTGCCCGTAGTTCCGGTTGTCCCTGTATCGCCGGTAGTGCCAGTGGTGCCCGTTGTCCCAGTCGTGCCCGTTGTCCCAGTCGTGCCCGTTGTCCCAGTCGTGCCCGTGGTCCCAGTGGTGCCCGTGGTCCCGGTCGTTCCAGTATCACCTGTCGTCCCGGTGGTTCCTGTCGTTCCTGTCGTCCCGGTGGTTCCTGTCGTTCCAGTATCACCTGTAGTACCTGTTGTCCCGGTGGTCCCCGTAGTGCCCGTGGTTCCAGTTGTGCCCGTGGTCCCGGTGGTGCCCGTGGTCCCGGTGGTGCCCGTGGTCCCGGTGGT
>JANXNV010000219.1 GCA_025353925.1 Armatimonadota bacterium | reverse complement strand
AGCGCAGTCCGCTTCTCAAAGTCCAGCGTGACGACCGAGTCGTTCAGGATATTCCCACCCAGAATTCCATCCGTTTTGTCAACTACCGAGGCGGCGGTCACGATTTTAATGGACCGATACAATGTTCCTGCCAGCTCCATGGACTCCGCTTTCAGCACATCGGACTTCTCGATGCCGCCGACACCGCGGATGTGTGTATGTGCTTGGGTGGGAAGTCGCAGCTTTTTGGCGGAGTTCCAGTACAGCAGAATATCGTCGCCTCCGCCCGTGTCGAAGAGCAGGCGAAAAGGCAGGCCGTTGATCGTAACGGGGAATATGGCATAGTCGCCCAAAAAGTCAACTGCTATGCTCGCTGCTCTTGGACCCTCTTTCGCCGTGCTCTCGAGCACGGGAATGCGCTGAAAAGTTTTTTTCTCGCTGAATATTGCCTGATAGCTGACGGCATTTTCCGTCAGGTCACGCGCATCTTCGATTATCTCGCTGTGGGGATGTCCGTGAGGATCAAGCTTGAGGTAGATTGCGGCGATCTGTGCCGCTTCCTTCGTCGTCACTGCTTCGTCTTCCAGAACCAGAAGCTGTGCCCAGCCTTCAGGCCACTCCGGATGCGTTTCCGAGGCATGCCAGAAACAGCAGTGTGCGGCCTTGAGGTCACCGTCCCATTCGGCGGCCCGGCCTGTCGCGAGCAGGCCCCAATAGTTGTGCGGATCGAGCGTGAGGGACTGGGCGGCTTCTTTGACATATTCACCGGACCATCCGGCCCGGATCAATGCCAGCGAGAGCAGCCCGTGGGCGTCGGCACTGGTGGGGAACTTGAGCGCAGTGGCCTCGGCTTCCGTGAGGGCATCGGTCCAGTTGTCCAAACGCAGCAGAGTTCGAATCAAACCAAGGCGCGGTGCCAAATCTGCGGGCACCGCATTTCTGGCATCCGTGTATGCTTTGCGGGCCGGTTCAAGCTGACCGGCGGCAAAGAAGCTGTCTCCCGCTGACGGTACTGAAGCCGATTTTGCCTGTGGCAGACACAGGAAGATCAGAACGCAGAGTGCGAAGAGGCGAAAGCGGGAAATCAGCATGGGGTCAGCATTTACTCACTTTGCGCGAAGCGCAGATAGGTGATCCGTGGATCGTCAGTCGATGTAAACTCCAGCACTTCATCCGGGTTGACCTCCTCGCTGATGAGGCCCGCCGCATCTTTATGATAGACATGCACGGGGCTGGTCACGGTGTGGGTCAGGGAATCATTGGTCTCGCCGCCGACCATGATCTCGATCGTCCCGGCCTCGCTGCCTTTTTCTTCGTAGGTGATCCCGACCAGCGGCAACCCTTCCATGGCAAACTGCGGATCGGCCTGCGGGCTGAAAATCAGCTCGACAGTCACCTTTTCGTTTTGCCGGGTTCGGCTGAAGTCATCAAAATAATTTTTCCATTCGGTCCGGGCAATTTCTCGTGTCGGCATAACTTTTTCTCCTTATCTTTCGCCGAACTTATACCCGACCCGGGCGGCGGCTGAACCAGCCGCCGATGGAAGTCCACTGGCCGCGCAGCCAGGCGCGGGAGATTTCTTCGCGCCCGAAGATGCCCTGGGGCCGGGTCAGCATCAGAATGACCAGGAGCAGCGGATAGACCACCAGCCGGTACTGGGCGATGGGCCGCAGGGCCTCCGGCAGGATCGTGAGAAGAACTGCCGCGATCGTGACCCCGCTGATACTCCCGAGTCCTCCCAATACCACCATGACGACGACATCGATGGAGCGCTCGAAGCGAAACGATTCATTGGACAACGAGGACTGATAATGCGCGAACAACGCTCCGGCGACACCCGTAAAAAACGCACTGAGTACGAACGCCAGAACTTTATAGCGCGTCGTGTTGATGCCCATGGCCTCGGCGGCGATCTCGTCTTCGCGTACGGCGAGAAATGCCAGCCCGTGTACTGAAAAGCGCAGGCTGTAGGCCACCCAAATCACGAGGGCAGCGACGGCAAAGACCCAGAAAAGGCTCGTAAGGTGCGGGGTCGCAACATGCGCCAGCGACTGGTCCTGGCTGGCGACCGGCAGGCCGGTAAAAGAGGTCGCCCCATCGACCGCCTTGATATTTCGAATAATCACGAGAATGATTTGCGCGAAGCCGAGGGTGATAATCGCCAGATAATCCCCGCGCAAACGCAGGGATGGCAGCCCGACCACGAAGCCGATGGCGGCAGCCGCGAGACCCCCTGCCATGCTAACGGACAGCACCGGCAGGGCACTGGTCCAGAGGCTGACCGGAGAACCATCGGTCGGCAGCTGCGGAAAGAGATGTGCGTGCCCGTAAGTCGAGAGTGCCGCCCCGACATACGCCCCCACCATATAAAATCCGATGTGCCCCAGCGAAAACTGCCCGGTGAAGCCGTTGACGATGTTCAGCGAAACCGCCAAAATAATTGCCAGACCGCACCGGATTAAGACATCTTCTTTGTACTGATCGTGCGCCACGCGGCTCGGCCCATAAAGAAGGTGATCGACCAGCAGAAGCAAGCCGAAGACCAAAGCAATCCCACCAATTCGTTTCCAGAGGGGCATAAGAGAAATTCCTACACTTTCTCCGGGGCGAATTTCCCCAGCAGGCCCGCCGGGCGAAACAGCAGTATTAAAATCAGTAGGAAGAAGGCGACGGCATCACGGTAAGTGCTGTCGATACCGACATTCGGGCCGTAAGCGACGACCAGGGTTTCTGCCAGTCCCATAATCAAGCCCCCCAGCACGGCACCGGGGATATTCCCGATCCCGCCGAGCACGGCGGCGACAAAGGCTTTCAATCCATAGAGAACGCCGACATACGGGTCGAACTTGGTATGCTGTAATCCAAATACCAGCACGCCCGCGGCTCCCGCCAATGCTGCTCCTAACGCAAAAGTAAACGCGATCACCCGGTCCGTGTTAATGCCCATCAGGGCGGCAGCATCCGCATCAAACGAAACGGCCCGGATGGCCTTTCCTATCCGGGTGCGCGTGACGATATAGGTCAATGCGATCATCAGGACGACCGACACGGTAAAGATAAGACCGGTTTCGACGTTTGGCGATAGGCGAGCAATCGGCGGGTCATTCGGGAAGAATCGCGGGTCGGACGAGAATATCTGCGGTAGTACGCCGAAGTTTTCGAGAAACAGCGAAACTCCGATGGCCGTAATCAGCGCGGTCAGCCGTGACCCCGTGCCGGGGCTGCGCCGCCGCTGCGTGGTATACAGCAGCGCAGCCAGACCGGCCCAGGCCACTACTCCAATGATGACGGCGGAAACGGGTGTCCGGTTGGCATTGGTGGCGATCCCGTACGCAACATACCCAACCGCGGCCCCCAGAAAAACAGCCGGGGCGATCCAGGCGCGAGTCCGCAGGGGCCGATACGCCGCCTGCTCGATCAGCAGGCCGAGCAGACCGCAAATCATCATCGACGCCAGCAGCACCAGCACTGCCCCTAGCGGAGAAGGAATCAGCGACGGCAGATGCACGACTGTCGGCAGCCAGGTACCCAGAAGCCAGGCCGCGCCGATTCCGGCGTAAGCACCCACCATGTAGACATCGCCGTGTGCGAAGTTGATTAGCTTCAGCACACCGTAAACCATCGTATAACCCAGGGCGATTAGGGCGTAGATACTGCCAAGCTGCAGGCCGATGAGTATTTGCTGCGGGAAATCATGCATAAGCTTAGGGCTGGAACGTTGCAATCACGTTTTTGTAATTGTTTCCCTTGATCTGGAGAACGACGGCGGATTTCTTTGCATTGCGATCAGCGTCCAGCGTGATGTCACCGGTCGCCCCGGCGTAGCCTTTGGTAGCGGCAATGGCATCGCGGACCTTGGCCCGGAACGCATCGGTGTTGTAATCGCCGCCCTCGGGCTTGCCCGCAGCTTTGATCGCAGCGAACAGCACTCCTGCGGCATCGTAACCCTGTCCGGTGAGAGCATCCGGCGACTGACCGCTGTTTGCGGCTTTGTACGACTCCACGAACTTTTTCACGACCGGGTCTTTTTCATCCAGTGCGCTGTGATCGGTAAAATAAGATCCCTCCAGAGCACCGCCTGGTCCGCCCGCACCTTCGATCAGTATTGGGGACTCCCAGCCGTCGCCTCCGACCAGCGGGGCTTTGATGCCAAGCTGACGTGCCTGACGGGCGATCGTACCGACCTCATTATAGTAGCCTGGAACATAGAGTATGTCAGGATTTGCGGCTTTGATCGTAGTCAGAGAGGAGCGAAAGTCCGGGTCACCGGCCTGATAAGTCCGCACCAGGACGATTTTACCGCCCTGCGCGACAAATGCCTTTTGGAAGAAGTCCTGCAGGCCGTTGCTGTAGTCGCTTGTTTTATCATAAAGTACTGCAGCGGTTTTTGCCTTCAACGTCCCGGTCACGAACTTGGCGGCGACGGTACCCTGGAATGGATCGATAAAGCACACGCGGAAGATGTAAGGGCCGGTCTGCGTGACTTTCGGGTTTGTTGACGACGGCGAGATCATCGGGACGCGATTGGAGTTGCAGAACGGGGCGGCGGCGATCGAATTCTTTGAGGCCACTTCGCCCAAGATCGCAATCGCTTTGTCTTCGGTAATCAGCTTCTTAACGGCGGTCGCAGCGGCATCGGGCTGACCTTCGTCGTTCTCTAAATGGATGGCAATTTTGTGACCGTCGATTCCGCCGGCTTTGTTGATTTCGGCGGCGGCGAGCTGCACCCCTTTATCCGTGGAAGAGCCGAACGTCGCCTGTGCCCCGGTCATTGAGGCGAACTCCCCAACGATGATCGGCGCGGAAGCGGAATTTCCGCCCGCAGCGGGGCCGGTCTCCGCAGCTTTGTTCGCGCAGCCGGTAAAGGTGAGCGCAAAGGCAGACGCCGAAAAAAGGCCGCAGAGCAGGCGCGTGGAAGCGCAGTTAAGTCGCATAAAAAATGTTTCCTCCGAAGTGGTATCGTTTGAGAGTTGAGGGCAGCATCGCCTAAGCCGAAGGCTCGGCAGTAATCGAAAAAATCTTGTCGAGGCCGGTGATATGAAAAACCCGCACGACTGCTGGGGTCGGCGCAATCAGGTCAATCTGTCCTTTTCGGTCAGTCGCCTGCTTCAATGCCGCGACCAGGACGCCGAGGCCGGTGCTGTCGATATAATCTAGGCCTGCGAGATGAATACGGATCCGAGGGTTCATCTCAGTCGTCAGTGCTTCCAGCAAAACTCGCACACGTGACGCATTGTAAGCATCAAATTCGCCCGAGAGGGTAACTGTTGATAAACCCGCGAGAGTCTGGGAGGAAATGTGCAGTTCCGCCATTGCCTTGCTCCCTCCAAATTGGTAACGCCTTAGTCCTGCGCCTGTTCCACATTGCTGCCTTCGATTCCTCCTGCGGCCCGGATATTTCTTGTCAGCGCAAAGCTCAGGTGTGCGATCAGACCAAGGACCGTGAGGAGCGATAGGTAGAGGCCCAGCAGGAAGAGGGTGGGGCGGTAGGTAAAAGTAATGCGGTGCCTGCCGGCAGGAGTTATGGGAACGCTCCGCAGCGAACCGTCCGCCGTTTGGATTTTTGCTGCCGCGTCGTCTACGGAAGCCCTCCATCCGGCGGCCTGCGTGTCCGCTAGAATGAGAGTGTCGCGGCCGGAGGTCACCGGGCTAAGCGTAACACGGTCCGGCTCATCGTTCACAAAAGCGACGGGAACTGCCGGGGCACTTTCGAGACGGGCGCGAGGTTGCCACCGCGTGTTTTGGGAGAGATAAATAGAGGCCGTTTCAGTCGACTTCGACCCAGGCGACGCCATGGTCGGGTCGGCCCACACAGGGTTAAGACCCGGAATAGTCGTCTCGGGCGGCTTGACACGACAGACAACAATGTATTTCACTCCCAGCTCA
>JANXNV010000174.1 GCA_025353925.1 Armatimonadota bacterium | reverse complement strand
GGAAGCGATCGCCACACCCCGCGAGACCTTGTCCCAGTATGCACCGCGTATCATCACGCTGCATATCGAGCCGGAACAGATCGGTGCGGTCATCGGACCCGGCGGCAAGACGATCAAAAAGATCACCGCCGATACGGGTGCGAAGATCGATATCGAGCAGGATGGTACGGTCTACATCTCTGCGGTAGACGGTGCAGCGGGCGATGCCGCGAAGAAGGCTGTCGAAGATCTGACCCGGACACTCAAGCCCGGCGATGAATTCGAAGGCACAGTGGTACGCTTCCTGCAGTTCGGCGCGTTTGTCGAGATCCTTCCCGGCAAAGACGGCCTCGTGCATGTCTCCCAGCTCACCGATTCCGATGAGCGTGTCGGCAAGCCGGAAGATGTGATCGGCATGGGCGATAAAATTCGCGTCCGTGTCACCGAGATCGATCCCCAGGGCCGTGTCAACCTGACCGCACGCGGTCTGGATAAACCGTTCGATCCGGCAAACCCGGAGCCGGGTCGGCCTTCTCGTCCTACAGGCGGTGGTGGCGGTGATCGCGGCGGACGCGGTGGCAGCGGCTTCGGCGGCGGCAACAGCGAGCCGTCCGAGCGGCCCGTCCACTTCGAGGCTCCCAAGCCCGAAGGCACGAACGATGTCGCGGCCTCCGCTCCCGCGCCCTCCCTGGCCCAGCCCGACGATGAGGCCCCCCGCGCCCGGTTCCGCCCGAAGCGGTGACGATTGACTGAAGGAAGAAAAGCCGCGGCAGAAATGCTGCGGCCTTTTTTGCCCCCACCCAAAAAGGACTTTGTGGTATTATGGCAAGAGGCCGACCTTTCAAGATATATTTTCACCAAAGTGCCCGTGGTGAGCGATCCGTCCGTGACTTCCTGCGCCGCTTGCCTGCTAAGGACTGCCGGAAGTGCTGCTACTTTCTGGATCGTCTGCAAATCTTGGGCATTCAGCAGTCCAAAAACTTTGTCGAGAAATTGGACGACAATCTTTGAGAAGTAAAGCCGGAATATAATAACATCGAGTACCGATTTTTGTTTGGCTTTATCGGCCCTAACCGTATTGGCATAGTTACAGCACTTAAGAAAAAGCGCATGCGCTTGCCTCGTGTTGTTTTGGATAAGGCAATGAGGCTGATTACAGAAATGTATAGTGGAAATGAGTGAGAGTAGGAATATGGATACAGTAAATAAGCCAAAATTAACTATTGTAGAAATGCAGCACATCAAGTCTCAAGTGGACGCCGAGGCTGCATTTGGTGATTTTTTGGAAGCCCAGGGAGTTGACCCCATGCAGTTCATGGAGCAATGGAAGATAACGCACCATCAGTTCAACACGCTGGCACATTATTTACATGGCGTCAACGATGAAGAACTCGCCTTGCCTGCGTCACTCAAAGCTGTTATGTTCGCGGTGCAGAGAAAACGTGCTGCTTGATTCGCAAGCAGTACTTAATGACTGTACTGGCTCTGATGATCCTCGGCCTCGCCTTGTCTCTGTCTTCGTATGCCAGTCCGCCGACCCCCGCCCCGACAACGTCCATCCCGCAGCCTCGTCGTCTCATGGTGCATTACATGCCCTGGTATCAGTCGCGGGAGTTTAGCGGCACCTGGGGCTGGCATTGGACGATGAATCATTTCCATCCCGATACCCTCACGGGGGGCCGCCGGGAGTCCGCTTCCCATTTTACTCCTTTGATTGGCCTGTATGACTCGGCTGACCCGGACGTTCTGGAGTGCCAGGTTCAGCAGATGAAGCTGGCGGGGATCGACGGCGTCATCATCGACTGGTATGGGCCGGATGATTTTTGGGACTACGGGCAGATCCACCGCAATACGCAGAAGCTGATTGCTATCGCTAAAAAAGCTGGCCTGCACTTCGCCGTCATGTATGAAGACCAGACGGTGCCGCACCTGATCGAAGGAAAACAGTTCCCCGCCTCCGAGGCGGTCGCGCATGGGCAGAGCGTTCTCAAATGGGCACAAACGCACTGGTTTTCCGATCCCGCATACCTGATTCTGGGCAGTGATCCGGTATTTCTGGTCTTCGGGCCGCAGTTTTACCAGGAGGATCAGTGGAAACAGATCTTCGCGCCTCTGCCGCATCCTCCCGCGTTTTTCACCGAGATGGTCCGCCGCGACCCGGCGGTCGGTGCCTTTGACTGGCCGCTGCCGCAGGGTGGTCATGCGCAAAGTGTTCGCGACAATCTCTCTTTCTACGACCGTGCCGGGAGCTGGCCGCAGTCCATCGCGGGGGCCTGGCCACGCTTCCAGGATGTCTACGGCGAAGCAGGT
Source organism: Armatimonadota bacterium (assembly GCA_025353925.1). Lineage (GTDB taxonomy): Bacteria > Armatimonadota > Armatimonadia > Armatimonadales > Capsulimonadaceae > JANXMY01. Next base: position 1,451 of record JANXNV010000174.1, on the reverse strand, counting down.
ACTCAGCCGTCGTATCCCGTGATTGAAGACCGTCAGGGCCGCACCTACAGCGAAACACTGGAACTGGCCTTGAAAAGCACAGCCCCGATTGTCCAGCTTATCACCTGGAACGATTGGGGCGAGGGCACGATGATCGAGCCGTCGGCGGAGTTCGGCTACCGCGACCTGGAGACCACCCAGCGTCTGCGCCGCCGCTACCTCGACCCAAAGTTCTCCGCCACTGCCGCCGATCTGCGCCTGCCGCTGGCCGTATACGAGCTTCGACGGCGCAGCCGGGGCAACACGGTGGTTTTAAAGCAGCTCGGCGGGGTGTCTGAGGCGTTGTTTAAGGGGGATGTGACGACGGCGCAGAGGCTGCTGGAGAAAGCGCAGAGATGAAGAAAGCGCAGAGATAAGGAGTCGGCATCCAGACCCGGCATTAAAATGCCGGTCTACGCGGAGAAAGTCACTCCGTGACTGGGATTACCTGACCCGTAGGGTGCGCTGCTTGCCGCGCCCTCTTGTTTGCCCTCACCCGGATTTTCAATCCGGGTAAGCTTGCCCCCGGCCTTTTGAGGCCGGGTTCCGATGCTCTTTCCAGATTGTCCCTAGGTCACGAAATATGAACATTGAGTATGACACTAGCTTCGAGGATTTACATCGCATTGATCTTGCGTTTGTGGAGCTGAATCATATGAGCCTCTGGCTTAGACAGGTCGCCGGTATCGTTCTTGGGCCGATTGGTATACTGATGATTTGGTTTGTGATTCCTGATCTAAGGCATCCATCTCAGTCTTCTGGCTTAGTGGGTTCAATATTCGCTCTTCTCATTGCACTCTTTTTCACGTGGTTACTAGTTGTTGCATTATGGTATTCCGGCTGGAATATGCGCCGTCGGCTGAAAGGGCGCATACGTCTCAGTCCGCGCCTGGTGGGCAAACGAAGTCTGTACCTGACGCCGCAAGGTCTTTTCGAGACTGACTACCAAGCATTCCATGACTTTGTCAGTGAGTCTGATTTTGAGGCCCATGTACGAGATCATGTGTTCCATTTCATTGAGTGGACTGATTTAAGGCGAATACAGGAAACCCCCAGAGATATTATGCTGTTTGCGAAGTCTGGTCAGGCTATCGTCGTCCCGATCACCGGAGAGCCTCCTGGAGAGGTACAGGCATTTCGCGAGGAGATTTCTGCGAATTGGAATAGTGCAAAAACAGGCCAGCCTTTGCCATCTAAGGAAGGTGTTTGGCCTCCGCCGCCACGCATTGGGGGATAGGTTTTATGGACTGGCTGGAACGACTTAATCGCGGCCTTGGGCAGATCCCCCTGGGGGAGGGGACGGTCGAAGTGCTGCACTGGGCCTATGCGCGGCATCTGGCCGATAACAATCCGCACCGGCATACGTTCTTTGAGGTGTGCCTGGTCGGCGAGCATGGAGCGGGCGAGTTTGCGGTGCAGGATCAGGCTCTGCC
>JANXNV010000167.1 GCA_025353925.1 Armatimonadota bacterium | reverse complement strand
CAAATCGAGGGGGCGGAGCTGGGGTCCCAGAAGCTGCGGTTCACGCCGCTCTGCCCGGCGGCACCGGGGGAGTACCACTTCGCCATCGGCACCGCCGGGGCGGCGGCCCTGGTAGCGCAGACCGTCCTGCTGCCTCTGGCTTTGGCGGGAGAACCGTCGCGCGTGATCATTACCGGGGGGACTCACGTCCCCTTCGCACCGACGGCTGAGTACTTGGAACATGTTTATCTGGCTGCTCTGCGCCGCTCAGGATTGCGTGTGGCTCTGACAATGCCGACGGCAGGCTTCTTTCCGCGCGGCGGCGGCAAGATCATTCTGGAAATCGAGCCGTCGGTGCTGTCGCCTGCACTGTTCACAAGGCGCGGAGAGGTCCAATCTGTAACGGCACACATCGTCACGTCGGGTCTGCCGCCGACTGTCGGCGAGCGGGGGGCCGAGGCCGTGCGGGAATCGTTAGGCAAGCTCAAGGCCCTATTGACGACCGAAGTTCGGGACCTGCCCTCGCCGGGCCAGGGCGCGGCGATCACCCTGGTCGCCGAATGCGAAAGCGGCCCCGTCGGTTTCTCGGCCATCGGTGAGCGCGGTAAGCGCATCGAAGCCGTCGCCGCCGAAGCCTGTGCGGAGTTTGAGGCATGGCACGGAACCAAAGCCGCCTGCGATGAGCATCTGGCTGATCAGCTGGCTTTGCCGTCCACCCTGACCGCCGGGGAAAGCCGCTGGTCCGTCTCGCGGGTCACTGAACATCTGCGCAGTGTGCTCTGGCTCCTACCGCAGTTCCTACCGCTCGCCATCGACATTCAACAGGAAAAGAATGCGGTCGGGAAAATCTCTATGATCTCTGGCGGCCTTCCTGGAAAACCGCAGCATTTCGGGTAGAATAGACCCATGGAGAAAGCGGAACGCTGGCAAAAGCTGTGTGCCGAAAATGGATGGCTCGTCGGCGGCACTTTTGCTGCCCCCGAAGGGCAGCAGCTCGTGTTCAGCTTTCAGGGGATTGGCAAAGACCCGGACGGGGGCAGTGCCGCTCCGGGTTTCATCGTCGCCAGCGACCCGACGCAATACTCGCTCAAGAACGCGCCCTGCTCCACGCAGGTCACCGAAGAATTTATCGTCGCCAAGCCCCTGAGAGGCTACAACGTCTCCGTATGGACCTATTTCTTATGGGAAGATCTAGTCAGCATCGAGCTGTCCAAATTGGAAGCCGACCGGGTCGTCTGAGATGCAGAAATATTCTGTTGCATTTTGCCTCGGACACGGGTATAATGGCCTCGAGATGATGTTAAGAATATGCCGACATGGCTCAGTGGTAGAGCAGCTGTTTCGTAAACAGCAGGTCCGCGGTTCGAATCCGCGTGTCGGCCTCCTCACACATATTACCCGTTAATCATACTCCTGACTGTTGTTGACACCTCGCCGATAGCAAAACGGCATTCCGGTCACAGATGTCATGCGCTTTCCCCCCTTCCACCCCGGTTTCCGCCACTTCCTACCAGATTAATACCAATTATTCGATTGACAGTAAAACAATTTTCTGATATACTGAAGTGTGTAAAATGGCAAACCTGGTTGAGTTTGTCTTGGATAAGAGAGAATTTGTTTTGAACACCCCCACTCGACGTGCTCGGCCAGAAAAGACGGGCATCCGCGCCCCACTTGGC
>JANXNV010000095.1 GCA_025353925.1 Armatimonadota bacterium | reverse complement strand
AACTGTGAGGCTATTTGCTTCTCGCCAGACGCGCCCTACCCGGCATTTCTCCCTCCCGCCGAAGATAGCGACTTACTTCCCTCAACGGAAGCGAGTGTCTTACGGAAGAGGACGGAGGTAGACGTGCCGGGCAGGGCGTTTTGTGCAAATCTCTACTCCAAACTATTCGCCACCACCAGGACATCGATGCCCCGGACAAGGCGGATCAGTTTGTTGATGATGGATCCCTGCAGCGTCTCCTGCCAGGCGGTGCGGCCGGAATGGCCGATAATGATTTCCGTGACCTGGGACTGGCGGGCGTAGTCGGCGAGGGCGGCGGCGACGTCCCGTCCGGTGACTTGCTCGAGGCGAATATTCAGACGCTTGGCGAGGGCGAAGTCGGCGTCAAGGACCTTCTGCTGGTCGGAGGAGACTTTGGGTTCGGCGACATATACCGCCACGATCTCCGCTCGTAGGACACGGGCGATGCGCCAGCCCCGGCGCAGGAGGCGGTCGGAGGGCTTGTCGGGGGAGATGCAGACCATGATGCGCTCCTGGGTCTGCCAGGGTTCTGTGACGTCGTTGTCCGCCCGGTAGTTCTGCACCGAGCGGTCCACTTCGGAAGCCACTTCGCGCAGGGCGATCTCCCGCAGGGCCGACAGATTCCCCTCGGTGAAGAAATTGGAGAGGGCCTGGGGCACTTTCTCCTTAGGGTAGACATCGCCCCGCTCCAGGCGGTGGATGAGGGCACGGGGCGTGATGTCGATGCTGACGATCTCATCCGCTTCTCCCAAAACCCAGTCCGGCACAGTCTCCCGGACTTTAACCCCAGTGATCTGCTGCACCGTGTCGTTCAGTGACTCGAGGTGCTGAACATTCATCGTGGAGAGTACATTGATCCCCGCCGCTAGAATATCCAGCACATCTTCATAACGCTTTCCATGCGGGCTGCCGGGGATATTGGTGTGCGCCAGCTCATCCACGACCACCCACTTCGGATGGCGGGCGATGACGGCGGCGGCGTCCATCTCTTCAAACGTCGAGCCTTTGTACTCCATCGTCTTGCGCGGGACGATCTCCAAATCCCCGATCTGCGCTTCCGTGCCTTCGCGTCCGTGAGTCACCACAAACCCGATCACGACGTCCTGGCCGCGCTCCGCTTTGCGCCGGTTTGCCTCGGAGAGCATTTCATAGGTTTTGCCGACACCCGCCGCGAAGCCGAGAAAGAGCTTGAGCCTGCCCCGGCCCGCGTTGCGCTCGGAACGCTGGACACGGGCTAGCAGCTCGTCGGGTGTCGGTTTTTTGGGTGGTTCTGCAGAGGCCATGTCGCTATTTTACCGCATCGAGTGCCAGATTGAGTTTCAGGACATTGACCGCCGGTTCGCCCAAGAAGCCGAGGCCCCGGCCAGACGTGTTCTCTTTGATTAACCCGCGAAGCTTCTCCTCTGAAATACCGCGTGCCTTCGCGACACGGGCGGCCTGAAGCAATGCATTGGCCGGGCTGATCTGCGGGTCCAGGCCCGAGGCCGACCGGGTGACGGCATCCACGGGGACGAGTGCCGTCGCTGCCAGGCCGTTTTCGGTGCGATAGGATTTCGCCAGATCGACAACGCCGTCGAAGTCGGATGGGTCCGGCTTGCCGGGGGACAAGTCTTTCTTGTGGACACCGTTGATCAGCTTGTCGCTGGTCGGCCCTAAGTTGGTGCCGCTGCTGGCGGTCGGATCGTAGCCGTTTCCCGCCGCCGAGGGTCGAGGGTGGAAGTACTCGGGCTTCGTGAAGCCCTGGGCCAGCAGCTCCGAGCCGACCACCTGACCCTGGGCGTTTCGAATCAGGCTGCCGTTAGCCTGGTGCTTAAATGCCGCCTGGGAAACCCCCCAGACGACCAGGGGGTAGATGCCGCTGACAAGCAGCAGCAGAACGAGAGTGATACGGATCGAGATTAGCAGTTGTTTTGCCATTGTTTTTTCCTAAAGTGCTTAATGTGCCGGGGCGCAGTGCAGGGCGACGACGGCCCAGTCCAGCAGCTTAATGAAGGGGAACGGCAGGATGATGCCGACCAAGCCCCACATCGTCAGGTTGCGCCGCAGCAGGGCCGCTGCCCCCATCGGTTTGTACGGCACGCCCCGCAGAGCGACCGGAATCAGCGCGATGATGATCAGCGCGTTGAAGATCACCGACGCCAGCACCGCCGAATACGGCGAATGCAGCTGCATGATATTTAGTGCCCAGAGCGGTCCATGAGCCGTACCTGAGAGGATATAAAGGGTTGAGAACATCGCCGGGATGATCGCGAAATACTTAGCGACATCGTTTGCGATCGAGAATGTCGTCAAAGCCCCGCGCGTCATCAGAAGCTGCTTGCCGATCTCTACAATCTCGATCAGCTTGGTCGGGTTCGAGTCCAGATCGACCATATTTCCCGCCTCTTTGGCGGCCTGGGTCCCGGAGTTCATCGCGACACCCACATCGGCCTGCGCCAGTGCAGGGGCGTCGTTGGTGCCGTCGCCGGTCATGGCGACCAATCGGCCCTCCGCCTGCTCCTTCTTGATCAGTGCCATCTTGTCTTCCGGCTTGGCCTGGGCCAGAAAGTCGTCGACGCCCGCTTCCTGGGCAATGGCGGCGGCGGTCAGCGGATTGTCTCCGGTAATCATCACTGTCTTGATGCCCATGGCCCGCAGGTGGTCGAAGCGCTCGCGCATGCCGCCTTTCACGATGTCTTTGAGGTAGATGATCCCCAGCGGCTTTTCATTCAAGACGACCGCCAGCGGGGTCCCGCCCTGCTTCGAGATGCCATCGGCAATTTCTTGAAGCTCGGCGGGGACCGTTCCGCCGCTCTGCTTCACGTAATCCACCACCGCCTGCACCGCACCCTTGCGGACACACGAGCCAGGGATGTTCACGCCGGACATCCGGGTCTGGGCGGTAAACGGGATAAACTCGGTCTCTTTCTCCTCCAGATGCCGCCCGCGCAGGTTGTATTTCTCTTTGGCCAGCACGACGATGGAGCGGCCTTCGGGGGTCTCGTCGGCCAGCGAAGAAAGCTGTGCGGCATCGGCCAGCTCGGCGATATCGACACCGGGCAGGGGAAGAAACTCGGCGGCCTGCCGGTTGCCGAGCGTGATGGTGCCGGTTTTATCCAGCAGCAGCACGTCGACGTCGCCCGCCGCTTCGACGGCTTTGCCGGACATCGCGAGGACGTTGTACTGCATGACCCGATCCATGCCCGCGATCCCGATGGCCGAAAGCAGCCCGCCGATGGTGGTCGGAATCAAGCAGACCAGCAGGGCGATCAAGACCGTAATCGAGGGAGCTGCTCCCGACCCCGCCTGGCCGACATTGTAGAGGGCAAAAGGCAGAAGGGTCACGGTCGCCAGCAAAAAGATGATGGTCAGGCCCGCAATTAAGATGTTCAGCGCGATCTCGTTAGGCGTCTTCTGGCGCGAGGCCCCTTCCACCAGGCTGATCATGCGGTCGATAAACGTCTCGCCGGGGTTCGCCGTGATCTCGATCTTGAGCTGATCCGAGATGACTTTGGTTCCGCCGGTGACGGCCGAGCGGTCCCCGCCCGCCTCCCGGATGACCGGGGCGGACTCCCCTGTGATCGCGGACTCATCCACGCTGGCGATGCCCTCGGTAATCGTGCCGTCGCTTGGGATGACATCCCCGACGGTGCAGACCACAATCTCGCCTTTGCGGAGCGACGAAGCCGGGACTTCCTCGATCTTGCCGTCTTTGCCGAGCCGCTTGGCGCGGGTCGTGGTGCGGGTCTTACGCAGCTCATCGGCCTGCGCTTTGCCGCGGCCTTCGGCGATTGCCTCCGCGAAGTTCGCGAACAGCACGGTGAACCAAAGCCAGAGGGCGATCTGGCCGGTAAATGCCCGCTCCCAGCCGCCCATTGAAACGCCCGCGGCGGGGATCAGGCTGGCGAGAAAGATCAGCGTGGTCACCACGCTGCCGATCCAGACCACGAACATAACTGGGTTTTTAGCTTCCAGGCGGGGGTCGAGCTTTTTGAATGCGTCGCCGAGGGCGCGGCGCACGATGGGCGGGTCGAAGAGGGGCCGGGTCCGGCTGGTGCGCCGATCCGCCGGGTCCATTCCGCTCGGCGCAGACGCCGGGGTTTGATTGTTTAAAGTTGTTGCCATTGAGTTAAGTTTTCTTTTAGAAAGTCTTTCCGCTATGCATCAGGAAATGCTCCACGACCGGCCCCAGCGAGACGGCGGGGAAGTAGGTGAGCGCACCGACGATAATCACGACCCCGACCAGCAGGCCCGCAAAAAGCGGCGTGTCGGTGGGGAACGTCCCCGCGCTTGCGGCCACACGCTTCTTTTTGACCATGCTTCCGGCGATTGCCAGCAGCGGCACGATCATCAGGAACCGGCCTACCAGCATGGAAATGCCCTGGGTCAAGTTCCAGAACGGCGTGTTGACGGAGATGCCCGCAAAGGCACTGCCGTTGTTGCCGGTGGTCGAGTCATACGCATACAGGATCTCGGAGAAGCCGTGCGGACCGCTGTTGTTGGTATTGGCTGAAGCCAGAGCATTGACTGATGTTCCGACCGTGTTCCAATACGCGGCAGGGTGGGGGACATGCGAAACGCTGGCCAAAGCGGTAAAGAGGAGCACATCGGCGGCCAGCACCAGAGTTGCCAGCATCGCCATTTTGATCTCGAAGGCTTCGACTTTTTTGCCTAAGTATTCCGGGGTCCGCCCGACCATTAGGCCTGCGATGAAGACCGCAAGAATCGCATACATCAGCATGCCGTACAGGCCCGCGCCGACACCGCCGAAGATGACTTCACCGGTCATAATATTCGCCATTGGGACCAGCCCGCCGAGCGGCGTGTACGAGTCGTGCATGGAGTTGACCGCGCCGCAGGAGGCATCGGTGGTGACAGTCGCAAAGAGTGCGGAGCGAGCGATCCCAAAGCGCGTTTCCTTGCCTTCCATGTTGCCGCCGCTGTCGCCCAGCACGCTCGCCCGGTCTTCGACTCCCGTCGCCGCGACAAGGGGATTCCCCTTCGCCTCCTGGGTGTAGGCGACGCTGACTCCGATCAAAAATAGGAACCCCATGGCTCCCCAGAGTGCCCAGCCCTGCTTCGTGTTGCCGACATACAGGCCGAACGTGTAGACGATCCCCGCACCGATCAAAAAGATCGAGAGCACCTGCAGAAAGTCGGTTAATGCCGTCGGGTTCTCGAATGGGTGAGCGGAGTTCGCATTGAACGGCCCGCCGCCGTTGGTGCCGAGCATTTTGATCGCTTCCTGCGAGGCGAACGGTCCGCCGGGAATGACCTGCGAGGCCCCTTCCAGCGTCTTCACCGTGCCGTAGGGGTGGAAGTTCTGCACGACGCCCTGCTGGCAAAGCACCAGCGCATAGACGATGCACAGCGGCAGCAGGACGTACAGGGTTGTCCGGGTCAGGTCTACCCAAAAGTTGCCGATACTCGCCGCCGAGCGGCGTCCGAGGCCGCGCACCAGGGCAATCGCAATGGCGATCCCTGTGGCCGCCGAGAAGAAGTTGTGCGAAGTTAGGGCGACCATCTGCGAGAAATACGTCATCGTATTCTCGCCCGAATAGGCCTGCCAGTTCGTATTGGTGGTGAACGAGACCGCCGTGCTGAACGCCAGGTCGGGCGTCATCGTCGTAGTCATGTAAGTTTTGTCGTACCAGGGCAGAAACGCCTGAAAGCGCAGGACGGCGTAGGTCACGAGCAGGGTCACGATGCTGAAAAGCAGCATGGCGACCGTGTAAGTGGTCCAGGGCATCTCCTCACCTTCTTTGACGCCCCCGACTTTGTAGATGACGCGCTCGACCGGGCGCAGAACTGGAGTTAGCCAGGTCTTTTCGCCTTCGAAGACGCGGTACATGAAAGTCCCGAAGGGCTTTGTCAGCGCGAGGATCGCGCCGAGAAACAGCAGGATTTGAAGCCATCCTATTAATGTCATAGTAATCTCCTAGAACTGCTCCGGCCGGATCAACGCGTACAGCAGATAAATTGTGAGGCCGATGGCCGAAACGCCGGCAAGCCAAATTTCCATATGTCGCCTCTTTCTTAAAGCTTGTCGCACGCGTAGGTATAGCCGACGGCGGCGGCGAAGAACGCGAACAGCACCGCTAAAAACCAGAAATCCTGCATGTGTCTCTCCTTTGTCAAAACCCGAAAATAATCTTGAAGCTGCTGTTCTTGGTGTCCACACTCATTTCGCTTGAGCGCACCGACTGACCGACAGCTTGTGCGACCAGTGTATGAAGCTGACTTTGGTGCATCGAATAGAGCGTGTCGTAGGCCGTTTCCAGCAGGTCGTCGCCGCCGTCGGTCAACGCTGCCACCTGTCCGATAGGAGTCAGGGCCTCGGTGAGCGTGACCGTCAGCACATCTCCCATCCATTCGGCATGGGCGGCGGACGATTGAATGCCCATCTCGCTTCGCAGGAACCGGCTGACGATGGAAGCCAAAAGAGTTTCGTTGTTCATCGTGCTTTCATCATATCCGAAGGGGTATAAAGAAGAGGGGGCGAAGGGGGAGGGGAATATAACGATTTCGTAAAGATTGAAACTTAGCAAATCAATCCGCCAGGTACCATGGCACATTGATCACCGTCACGCGCGGGCCGCCGCGCAGCAGCAGGGCGGCTTTCAAGCCGGTCGCCCGCTGGTTGTGCAGCAGATACTGGTACCAGCGGGACTCGACCAGCTCCGGGATGACCACGGCGATGGTCCGACCCGGATACGCGACTTTGAGCTGGTGGATATAGTCGGTCAGCGGGTGAAACAATCGGCGATAAGGCGACAGCAGGACCATCAAGTGCGGCTCGGTCAGGCCAGCCGTGCGAATCGGCTCCATCACGTAGCGTATCCAGGAGTCCTGCAGGAGCCGGGCATCGGAGTCGTCGGTGCTGATATGGATCGCGATGACGTCGGGGGAGATGTTCAGTCCGAACCGCAATGCCTGCTCTGTGATGGTTGACCAGCCCTTCATCGGAATCAGGATCACCGGCGGCAAGCGGGGGGAAAGGTCGATGGGGTGCGGGCAGTCCGTTTCCCGCGCCACATGGTCGTAGTGCCGCTTCACGCAAAGGAAGAGAATAACGAGAGCCGGAATCAGCAGGACGGTGATCCAGGCTCCGTCCAAGAACTTCGCGGTCAGTACCACGAGGAGAACGATGCCTGTGGCGACTGCCCCGACTCCGTTGATGACTCGGGCCAGACGCGCCTTCGCCTGCTCCTTGGGGGTCTCCCCCGGATTGCGCCGCCAGTAGACCGTCATACCCGCCTGGGAGAGCGTAAATGCCCCAAATGCCCCGATTGCAAACAGCGGAATCAAGCGGTCGGTGATGCCTCCAAAAGCGGTCAGCAGCAAGGCGGAAAGGGCGGTCAAAATGCCGATCCCCAGCGTGTAGACCAGCCGCCGTCCCCGGCTGGCAAAGGCGTGAGGCAGGAAATCGTCTTCGGCGATGAGGCGGCACAGGCGCGGGAAATCGGCGTAGCTGGTGTTCGCCGACAGCGACAGCACGGCGAGGGTGCTGCCCAGGGTTACGTAGTAGAACACGCCCCGGCCCGCGACGGCGGCTACAAGCTGGGACAGAACGCTCTGATAGCCCGGCCCGCTCGGATCGGTCGCTCCGATGTGATAGGCCCGGCAGAGATAGGCGATCCCGCCAAGCAGCACGCCGAGTATGACCACGACAAGTGTCAAAGTCCGCTGGGCATTCAAGACTTTGGGCTTGTTGAACACCGAGATGCCGTTGCTGATCGCCTCCACCCCGGTCATAGCCGTGCAGCCGCTGGAGAACGCTTTCAGCAGCAGCCACAAAGTCGCTCCGGCCGTCGCTGCGGGCAGGACTGGGGGCGTTTCCACCGGATGCGGGTGTCCACCGCTGACAATGCTTCGGACCACGCCGATACCCAAAGTGAGCATTAAGCAGCCGATAAATAGGTACGTCGGCACGACAAAAGTCGCGCCGGACTCCCGGATGCCGCGCAGGTTGACTCCCGCAACGACGGCGAGAATCAAAAGACACAGGCCCAGAACGTGCGGCTGCAAAATCGGCACGGCGGAGACCAGTGCGCCCACCCCGGCGGCGATCCCGACCGCGACATTCAGCACATAGTCCAGCAGCAGCGAGGCGGCAGCCAGCAGCCCCGCCCTCTGACCCAGGTTCTCTTTAGCAACTGTATAGGACCCGCCGCCGCCCGGGTAAGCCGCCGTCGTCTGGCGGTACGAAAAGTAGAGAATGACCAGCAGGGCCAAAATAATCGCCGTCAGCGGCCCGATATACCCCAGGCCCAACGCCCCCAGCGGCAGCAGCAGGGTCAAAGCCGATTCCGGGCCATAGGCGGCAGAGGAAAGAGCATCGAGGCCCAGCATCGGCAGGGCGGTCAGCGGCCCGACCTTCTGCTCCTCTTCCTCCTGCGACGCTAGATGCTTTCCCAAAACACGGTCTAAAAGTGACATAAAGGCTTTCTGCAATTCGGCGGTTTGAAAATTAAGCGGGCTGATGCTCTTCGGTCCACCGGCGGCAGGCGTCCCGTGCCGCCGACCGCGGAGTCTCCCCGCGACCGGTCACGCAGAGTTCCGAGGGCCGAACCGCTCCGGGCGCGTGGGCAAACAGCCGAAAGACGAAGCCGTCCGGCACGTCTTCGGTTTCGCCCAGGGCATCGGAGTAATCCGGCACGACTTCATAGCGGCAATCTCCAACAAGCGGACGCAGGGCTTGCCACAGCAGCTCGGCCCAATCGTCCACGCTCTCGGCCAATATGAGCATTCGCCGGTCTGTCCGCTCCGCCGCCGTTCGCCGCAAAAGCGTCTCGCCCCAGACGTAGTACAGGTACCACTCGTCCTCGGTCCCCGCCCGGGGCAGAGGGTCCGGCAGCAGGATGCCATAGGCTGCATGGCCCGCCTTCTCCCAGCCAACCCGCTGCGACAGGAAAGAGCGTTCCAGCCGGGCCTGATGCTGGTCAGCCAGAGTGCGGCAAAGCGCGTAATCCGCTTCCGCTTCTGCATGCCAGTGGTCAGTTTCCGTTTCCCCGGAAATAGGCACAGAAGAGGGAGCAAAGAGAGGGAGCATAAAAACGCCTCGTTGTATTTCTATTCAAATAGTAGCATAAGGGAAGTAAAGACGCTGTGTCGGGACTGGGGAGAGATATAAAGATGGTGTAAAGATTGGGAAATTCTTCAAGAGGTAATGTGTGCTGTAATCACCCTAATTCTATCAATTCCTATAGTAGAAGGGGACCACTCAATGACTAAACGTATCCCGGCGATGACCGCCCGTAAAAACTTCGGTGAGCTGCTGGAAGGTGTTTTTTACAAAGGTGATGAGGTGATCGTCGAACGCGCCGGAAAGCCGACGGACGTCCTTACTCCTATTAGGCAGTATCAAAAGCTGGAGTGCCACCGTTCAGACGCTGAGGCAAAGATGGAACAGCTCTGGGCTTCTGTCACTACTGTGCCAGACCAGGAAACCGCCGAGCGAGAAATTCTTGAGGAGACTGAAGCGGTTCGGCACGGAAGTCAGGGCTAATTTCGTTATGCCGCTAATTATTGCCGTCTTTGATACGAATGCTTTAGTGAGTGCGTTCTGCTTTCCGAGCAGATTCTGGCAGAGCTGCTGAATGTACTGGACCGACCAAAAATCGCACGCCGCTTCGCCATTTCGGACCAGCAGGCTTTCACGTTTGTTCAAGTGCTGCGCGACTCCAAAGACAACATGATCGTCGCCTGCGCCCTGGAAGGTGAGGTTGGCTACATCGTCTCGGGTGATACGCATCTGAAAGAGCTAAAAGAGTACCGAGGCATCCGTATCACCTCCCCCGTCGAATTCCAATCTTTGCTTCTGCAGCCAGGCAATGCGAGTGCTTCTACGGAATAGTCTCCGGCTCCACCGTCCGAACCCGGTACCCGACACCCGGCTCGGTGACAATCAGCCGGGGGCGGGCGGGGTTGTCTTCGACTTTGCGGCGCAGGTGGCCGACATGGACGCGCAGAAGCTGGGTTTCGTCGGTGTATTCCGCCCCCCAGACATTCGCCAGCAGCAGGCGATGGGTGACCACGCGGTCGGCGTTCTGGGTTAGAAACCGCAAAATATCGTATTCGAGTGGTGTCAACCTGACCTCCAGTGCGTTTTTCGTGACGATGCGCCGGGCGTAGTCTACGATCAAATCGCCCCAGACGAATGCGGTCGGCTCCGACGCCGGTTTAGCCCCGGCAGCGCGGCGCAGGGCGGCACGCACCCGGGCGGTCAGCTCGCCCATGCCAAAGGGCTTGGTCAGGTAATCGTCCGCGCCGCAATCCAGAGCCGCCACCTTCTGCCGCTCCTGGCCTAGGGCGGAGAGCATCAAGATCGGCACCGCGCTCCACTCGCGCAGGCGGCGGCAGACTTCCAGGCCATCGATCTCTCCCGGCAGCATGACATCCAGAATCACCAGGTCCGGGACATCCGCCGAGGCAAGCTGCAAAGCCTCGGCCCCGGCGGTTGCCGTCAGGACCGTGTAGCCCTGAGCAGTTAGGCCACCGCGCACGGCTCGCAGAATCTCCGGTTCGTCGTCAACAATGAGAATAGTCGATTTTTGCATGGATTTCCATTTCGTCATCAGGAATCAATTGGCAGAAACACGGTGAACACGGCCCCTGCCGCTTCCCCTGCCGGAGCATTCGCCGCCCAGAGGCGACCGCCGTGCGCTTGGACAATCGCGCGGCACAAGGCCAGGCCAAGGCCGGTCCCATGGATGCCGCCGCCCTGATGCTTGCGCCCTCGGTAAAACCGGTCGAATAAAATTTCCTCTTCCCCGATCGTCAGGCCGGTACCATAATCGCGTACACGCAGGGTAACACCGGAAATCGCCGATTCCAATGGCCCGTTTCGCGTGACGGTGATGGAGAGGCAGATCGGGCTGTCCAGAGGGGTGTACTTCACGGCATTTTCCAGCAGATTGCTCACCACCAGAGTGACCTGCGTGTAATCAGCCTGAATCAGCGGCAAGTCGGGCGAAACATCCACCTCCACCCGTGCCGCCTCCCCCGGAGGCAGGTGATCCAGGGCCGTCCCCACGACTTCCGCTAGATCGCACCAGTCTTTGCGCGGTTTCCAGGCTCCCGCTTCTAGGCGAGACAAATCGAGCAGATTGCTGACTAAAGCACTCAAACGATCCGCCTCGGCGTCGATGGTCACCAGTATCTCGTGTCGGGCGGCTTCTTCCCAGCAAGCATCGGGTTGGAGCAGTCCGCTGGCCGAGGCTTTGATTGCCGCCAGGGGGGTGCGAAGCTCATGGGAAACGAGGGACAGCAGGGCCTCTTTGAGCGTATCGGCTTCCTTTAAGGCCGTGGCCTGCGCCGCCTGCTCGGCGAGCAGGTCCCGGGCGAGCACGACGGCGGCATGGTTGGCGAGTGTCAGAATCAGCCGCTCTTCGGACGCGGAATACGCTTTGCCGTCGTCGCGCGGTCCGACATACAGGGCACCAACCAGCGAGTCCCCGGCCCGCAGCGGCAGGGAAACACCGATTTCGGTGATACTGCGCGTGAAAAACGGCGGCTCGATCTCCGAGAGGGCTTTCGTCCAAAGATGCCGGCTGGAGCCGAATCCGATGACGAGACTGTTGGCGCAAGCCGCTTCGACCAGCCGCTGGATGCGCAGGAAATCCTCGCTGCCGGGCGATTGAGTCTGGCTCCCGGCGATCAGGTTCATAACGCCTCCCGTTTCCCGGCGGAAGACAAGGCAGAGTGTTGCGTGGCAGAGAGTCTGAAGCTGATCGGAGAGAGCGGCCAGAAGGTGCTCGGCGCGAACCTCCCGACTAAGGGTTTCGCTTGCCTGAAAGAGGGTCACTATCTCCGACTCCCGCGTCCGTGCTTCCCGCGTCTGTGCCCGCGCCTGGGAGGCAAGCCGCGCTGTGACGATGGCGGCCAGCAGGAAGATGCCCAGCGAAATCCAGTCTTTCGGATCGGCGACAGTCAGTGTGCCGAAGGGAGGCAGGAAGAAGTAGTCCCAGCATAAAAAGCTCAGAAATGCCCCGAAAATCGCCGGACCGAACCCGAAGCGCACGGCCAGCAGCAGCACGACGGGCAGGTAGAGGAGGGAAGCCTGTCCCTGATCGACGGAATGCCGCAGCAGCCAGAAACAACCGGTGGCGGCGGCGACTCCTACCGCCGGCCAGAGATAGGCAAGCGTGACTTGGGAGCCTTTGCGAACTTCGGACATTCCAAATTATAGCATACGGCGGCCTTTGCTGTCCGAAACGCTTGACAAAGGGCGATCATGTGTTACATACTTGATTTATCAAATAGTAATCAAGTATGAATCAATCACTTATCAAGGAGTATTCAATTCCATGGCGTCAAATAACCCCAGTTTACAGTTCTTTCTCAACCTCGCCCGCATCCAGGCCGTAATGGCGCGGCGGTTCGACAGCCGTCTCGGGGGCGGTCTTGGGTTCAACGATTTCGTGATTTTGTACCATCTGAGCCAGGCGGAAGGGGAGAAGATGCGCCGGGGCGATCTGGCCGAAGCAATCGGACTGACGGCCTCGGGAGTCACCCGCCTGCTGGCCCCAATGGAGAAGATCGGATTGATTCAACGGGAGGCGGACGCCCGCGACGCCCGTGTCAGCTTCGTGATGCTGGCTCCCGGCGGGAAGCGTCTGCTGGGTGAGCGTTTGGAGCGGGCGGAGATGCTTTCGGACGAGGTTATTCCCCGAGTGCTGGTGGAGCGAATTGGCGAGTATTCCGAAGCGTTGTCGAAGATCAGCGGGAATTTGACGGTTTAGCAAAGAGACGGGTGGTTGAAAACCACTCGCAATGCTTCCCTTGAACTCCCCGCACACTTATGATATAATCAAGTATCTTTACGGCCATGACTGAGAAGCCGAACGGTGTTAGGAAGTTTGCTCACGATGGCCCTCGCTCGCTTAATCTTTCCATTGCTCGCTCTGCTGATTCTGCTTCCCCTCCTCGCCTTCGGTCAGGTGCCGCCGGTCGTGAATGGCCCGACGGATATGCAGACGCCGCAGGTGGTGCCTACCCCGCCGACGCTGCCAGCCGCGCCCGGCTCTCCGGCGGGGAGCGCACCGCTGCCGCCTACGGGAAGCATTTCCGCACCCGACACACCGCCCGCGGTCTGGTCGCGGCAGTCGTTTCCGGTCGCCGCCTGCACGGAGCCGCCCAAGATCGACGGCGGCCTCGACGACGCCTGCTGGGCGAGTGCCACGCGGACATCAGGCTTTTACCGCTATGGCGGCGGCACGCCTTCGGCGCAGCAGACCGAGGCCTGGATCTGCGCGGACCGGACGCACCTCTACTTCGCTTTCCACTGCCTCGACAGCCGCCCGGACCTCATCCAGGGCAGCATGACCCAGCGCAACGGTAACACTGGGCGCGACGACTTTGTCGGTCTCGACATCGACAGCCAGGGCAGTCGGCATGGGTTTTCGACATTTATCGTGACGGCACGCGGTACCCAGTACGAAACGCTCGAAGGCGGTACTGCCGATAATATTACCTGGGCCGGAGACTGGAAAACCGCTGCCCGGCGCACCAAAGACGGCTGGAACTGCGAGATCTCCATTCCATTCGCGCTTCTGCGCTACCCGCGCGGAGTGAATGCCTTCGGCATGGTGCTGTATCGACAGATCGGGCGGGAAACCAGCCTCCAAAGCTGGCCTTATATGCCCCCGGCGGGTGTGGATAACTCCGCCGAGCCGCAGTATCTGAACACGTTTACGGGCATCTCGCCGCCCTTTTTCACGCCGAGGCCGATCTTCCTGCCTTACACGCTGGTGACGGGCGGGACGGGCAGTGCGGTCCGGGAAGGTCTGGACATCAAGTACCCGATCTCGACGACACTGACGGGTGTCGGCACGATTTACCCTGACTTTCAGACGATTGAGCAGGATATCACCGACATCAACTTCTCCTACAACGAAAAGCTGCTGTCGGATCGGCGGCCCTTCTTCGCGGAAGGCAGCGGCTTCCTCCCGGACCAGGACCTGTTTTATTCGCGGCGTATTAAAGCGGTAGACGTGGGCGCGAAGATCGTCGGCAAGCAGGGGGCGACGACCCTCGGCCTGCTGACCACCGGGGCACGGGGCGACACCGCCCAGAGTTCGGCAGTGGTGAACATCCAGCAGGACCTGGGGCTGCTCAGCCATGTCCGGGTCGACCTGGCGGACGGTATTCGGCGCGGGCAGCCGTCCAGCCTCGCCGCGCGTTTGGAAGGTCTCTACGGCTGGCAGGCCGGGACGACGCGGTATGGATTCCTGGCCCAGCACGCGCCAAGCTGGGAAGGGGGACGGGGGCGCGGCGCCAAAGACTATTTCCAGGTCCTGAGCACTCCGACTCAGGGACATGCCCGGCTTCGACTAAGTTATGAAGACACGGCCCCGGACTTTGTCAGCCGCCTGGGCTATAATCCCGAGCTGGACCGGCGCGGTATTGTGGCGCGTGTCTCGCAGTATAACCAGTTTGACAAGGGGATCCTCGAAAGCTACTATTTCAGCGGGAGTGTCGACTCCTACCGGCATCATACGGGCGGCTTCTTCCATGACGACGTTTCGCTAAATGCCAACTTTAATACACGCAATGGTCTCTACTACGAGCTGGACTATAATTTGGGGCAGCGGGATCAAATCGGGGCGGACGGGGTGACCCTCGACCGCTTTCGCGACCACACGCTGGCCCCGATCTTTGGCTGGGCACAGAAAACCCTGTATCAGCAGGGCAGTATCAGCGACACGTTTGGCCGCGTGGCCGGGCAGCCCTACAACCTGCTGTCCCTCTCCCAGGGCATCCTGGTCTCGCGCCCTTTTTCCGTTCAGCTCAGCTACAACCGCCAGACTCAGGGCGGGACGCTCTCCACGCAGGCCATCGGAACCGGGACCTACCGCCTGAATGACACCCAGACCATCGGCGGTCGTGTCGTCAGCCAGGGCGGGGCGGACCAGGGGGGCGGGCTAGGCACAAACATCTATTTCTCCTTCAGCCAGCAAGTCCGCTCCGGTCTGGACGCCTACCTGCTGTTCGGGGACCCGAACTCGCCGAAGACGCGCGGGAAAGTCACGCTGAAGCTGATCCAGCCGTTTTGACTTTATGAGCACGAACAAACCAAACTCCCTCGGATTATCCCTCGAAAGACTGAAACGGCTGACGCGCGGTATGGAAGGCTATGTCGAGCGCGGGCAGGTGACTGGGCTTGTGTTGCTGGTCTCGCGTTGTGAGGAGGTGGCGGCCCTGGAAGCCTTCGGCGCGGCGGATATCGCGCTGGGGCGGGCCATGCAGCCCGACACGCTGTTCCGCATTTACTCGATGACCAAGCCGATCACCAGTGCAGCGGTGCTGATGCTGCTGGAAGAGGGGTGTTTCCGCCTCACTGACCCTGTCTCCGAGTACCTTCCGATGTTTCGTGACACGGACGCGGCGGCGGGATGCCCGATCACGATCTACCAATTATTGACCCATACGGCGGGGCTGAGCTACGGGTTTGAAGATACGCCGCTGGATAAGCTTTACCAGGAGACGCTGTGGCAGATCGATCCGGAGGCGATTTTGCCTCACGGCCTCGACCCGGTGACCCATGATCATCGGCTGCTGACGTATCAAAGTATCGTGGAGTAGGAACCCACCCCTACCAACATGGAGACATGGGATGCCACGGGTACAGCCCGTGGCATTCCGTTTATGACGGCGAGGTGTGACGCAGAGGCGGATTTGCGCTTGCGGGCGACGGCGAATGTCTTGTCGCTTCCGCCATCGGGGTACATGATGACGCTGGAGCCGTAATAGTCGTTTTCCGTGAAATCGATCCCGCCGCTGTAGACATCCCCATTTCCTTTTGTAAAGCCGAAGTAACCGACGCCGTCGCCTTGACCAGCCACATGGGTGTCATCGGAGATGCCGAAGGCATACTGGGTTCCCGGATCAAGGTGGAGATTGGCTGCGGCCAGATTGAAGGTGAAGAAGTCCGAGCTGTTTCCGGCAATCGGTGCCGAGGACGCTACGAACTGCGCCAGCGGGGTCAATGTTTTGCCGTCCGTGCCCACAGAGCCGATATCCAGAATGAAGTTAAAGGTGCCGAAATTGTTGCCGGCATTTCCCCCGCCCTTAAGCGTGATGCTGGTCAGGGAATAGCCCAGCGTGTTGGACAGGGTCGTGAACGATTGGCCAGACTCATAGTTGTTGGAGTACTTGCCCCCATCGATGCCGCCGGAGAAATCCAGCTGGGCAATATCGGTGACCCCGGCTGTGTAGGAGGCCCCGTTGTCGGTGATGGTCGCGCTCAGCGGCGCGGCGGCGGCGGGAATTATCGCAGCAAACCCGACGATGCCAAGAGTGGCCACAGAGAAAGCGGCAATTCGTGTCGATAGCATAAAATATTCCTTTCGGTGATGCCGCTGAGCGGCATCGGGCAGTACTGCTTGAGAATGAAATGCGAAGCCACTGCCTGAATACCCGGCGTGCACACACTTGGTATACAACAACACTAGCATACAGGAGAAACAATGGGTTATCAAGCGATATTTGCCGGATAGGAAATCAAATATTACGGGGAAATTTTCAGGTCTTCGAGGCGGGCTGACTCGTTGGTCGCGAAAAAGCTGACCTGTGTCCCGCTGTGGTCGAAGCCGCGCTCGATCAGTGTACGCTGGCCATTTAGACAAACGTCGATAATCGAGTCCTGCAGGCAGACCGTTAGCTCCAGCGGCGCGTTCAGACCCTCAACCTCGGTCAGCACGATGGGAGCAATCCCCGGCTGTGCAGGCCAGGACTGCAGGGTGACGCGCTCCTCGGCGGGCAGAAAACACAGGCGATAGCCGGACTCTTCGGCGGGGTTGGCCCGAAGCAGCAGGCCGAATTCGCCGAGACCGCCGTTCGGGACAAGGCGGCAGGTGAGGGTGCCGCCGGCGGGAACCATCTCGGGGACGAAGCGGGTGGAGAGGGTGCCGTCGGCGTCCTGAAGCACTTCGCGGAAGACGACGTTTCCGGCGTAGACAAAATCTCCGGAATCGCGGCTGCCCTCGCGCCAGGGCAGGAACCCGACCGCAATGCGCTGCCCGCCGGTGAACTCCGCCGTGCGGGGGACCTTAAGCGTGGAAGGCTCGATCGTCTCGCGTCTCGCAGCTTGCCAGGGTCCCAAGGGGCCGCGCGAGATGCGGTACTCGAGCTGGCCGTCGTGGGAGGTGACAAGGTACCACCAGCCGTTCCAGAAGAAGTGCTCGGGGCACTCCGGGCTGTGTCGGTCCCGGCCAACCAGGAACGGCTCCTGCACGGTCCAATCGTCCAGGTTCTCCGACGTAAAGTGGGCAAGGACTCCCAGCCCGCCGCGCGAAGCGGTAACGAGCATATGAAACGTCTCGGTCTCGGCGTGCCGGAAGACGAAGGGATCGCGCAGGTTTCCCGGGTCGTATCCGGGCGGGGCAGAGAATTGGGGGTTGTCCGGGGACTTGTCGAAGTGGATTAAGTCTTTGCTGATCGCCCGGCAGACGATCTCGGAAACGCTGCCGTCTTCGGCGCGGACGCGGGTGGCGTAGAACGCATGATAGACGCCTTCGTGCGCGAAAATGCTCCCCGTGCAGATTCCGTGCTGGTCAACACTCCCCGGCAAACCGACTGGCAGGGCAAGCGGGTGATGTGTCCACTGCACCAGATCCGTGGTGGAGGCATGTGCCCACTGGTGCCCTCCGAGGCCGCCCTGCTCCGCGTGATGGTCCCGGTCCAGCAGGTAAAAAAGGTGAAACGTCTGGCCGTCCCAGTACGGCATCATATCTCCGGCAAATTCGTTTTCGGCGTCAGGTTTCCAGTATTGCACAGTGGTACTTTCTCGTTATTCGTTTAGCAGGAAGTCGGCAAATTCACGGGAGTGGGCGACGATCTCGGCGTTGAGGCCGTCGTTTAGGGCGATGCGGGCGTCGGCCTCGGGGCGCGTCAGGCCCCAGGCGAACATGTGGCGGCGAGCCAGACGCTCTCGGGCGGTGTCTATCGGCGTATTCAAGTACCAATACCCATCGAAGCACCGGCGCACCTCGGCCCAGCCGTCCGCCGGATGCAGCAGGTACAGGCCTTCGATCATCACCAGCCGGGTCTGGGCGTTGACGATCTGGGTATCTTCAACGGGATCCCCGACCCCATGCTCGAACTCCGGCCAGGGAACGTCGCGCCGACCGGCTGACTCGCGGACGGCGTGGAGGCGGGCGGCGAGGGCGGCGGGATCGAAAGTCCAGGGGGCACCGCGCCGCTCCAAAGCGGCTTCCGGGTCCGGCAGTGCCCGGAGCTGCGCTTTGGTGAGGTGAAATCCGTCCATGCTCAGGGCGATCATCGCCTCCGGCCCGGCGGCGGCATTGACCTGCACAGCGAGGCGTGCAGCGGCGGTGCTTTTGCCCGATCCCGGCTGGCCCGCTAAACCGATCAGGGTGCGTGGGGAGTCGCCTTTCAGCGCGGTGAGGAGACGTGTGACCGCCTCCTCCATTTCGAGTGTCTGCATGTTCTCGGAGTCTTCCAGACGCTTAAATCGGGCTGAACGTCCCGGCGAAACGGCCGGTCGTATCGGCGGTCCCGGCCGCATTGCCGCCCTGCTGTGGGTCAGCGGGATTGACGGCTCCACTCCAGGAGGAGACCTGGCTGCCGCGCAGCCACTTCACATGGCCGTCGACAAACGCGAAGTCGGAACCATCCGTGTGCCGTCCGGTCGGTTTGGTCCCGGCATACTGGGCAGGAAATCCGCTAACGCCCCGGTTGCTGAGGTACCCCGTTGCGAAGTCGCCAGCATAGAAATAGCTGTCCGACGGCTTGACATTGATCGAATAGCCTTCCGAAACGGGCGAATAATACCCGGTCATCCCCGCCGACTGGCTGCCGTTACCTTCAGCCCCGGAGCCGGAAGTTGGAATCGACGGGTCGGTCAGCCGTGCCGGGCAGCCGGTGACTTCCAGCAACAAGACAGTGTTGGAAGGCGCAGAAATTGAGGAGATCGTACCGCCCACCCCATTACCGCTCGTCGGTTTCCGCGTCAGGCCATAGTTGTAGGAGTAAGAGATGGCATAGTCCCCGGCAGCCGAGGGGGAGAAGCTGTCATCGGGACATCTATAAACACCCGTGCTTTTCACGAACTGATAAACCTACCCGCCCCATCCGGCACCATCTTGATTGCTGCCATTCTGCGGGAACAGCTCGTCGTAGTCCTGGCAATACTGGGTGACCGCCAGCGAGAG
>JANXNV010000306.1 GCA_025353925.1 Armatimonadota bacterium | reverse complement strand
ATTGCTCCACCGGGAAGCCTGCGAAGACTTGCCCGCCGGAACCTCGGGCTGCGTTGGTTGCTTTTGCATCGTTGCCATAGAGTAATAGTAACATAGCGCGAGGGTTTGTGTCAACGATTTGCGATGGAAATCAGTATTGTTTCGACTAACACTTGACTTACCTGACAACTGTCGCTATAATGGAACACGAGTGTAGTTTGCTCAACGTCTCAATCCTGAGTACGTCTCAATCCTGAGTACGAAAAGCCTAACAATGCACTTGCGCCTCGTTATCTTCTTCGGTCTGAGCCTCTGGCTCGGAACGCTGCTCTTCACCAATGCTCACGCCGATGCTCCCATTCCGTGGGACGTCAAAACGCAGGGCCGCTACGTTACTGCCGTGTGCCGCGACCTTCAAGGCCGAATCTGGGTCGGCACCGAGGATGAGCAGGGGGTCTGGTCCTACGACCCCGACTCCAAGTTCTGGACGCAGTTTCCCGCCTCTCCAAATCTTTCCGGTGATATCTACGCCCTCGCCTGCGATAAAGCAGGCCGTATCTGGGCCGGGGGGACCGCTGGCGTGTCCGTCTACAACGGGCAGCAATGGAAGCAGTACGGCCCCACCGACGGCCCTCTTGGAACCCGCCTGTTTGCCCTTGCCGTCAGCCCCAAAGACGGCAGTGTCTGGGGGGCAACCGAGGCAGGGCTATTTCGCTATCATAACTCCCGCTGGACTTACTTCACCCGCGCCGAAGGCCTACCCTCCGACCAGGCCAGCTCACTTGCTTTTGCACCCGACGGAACACTGTACGTCGGGACGCAGTGTAACGGAATCGCCATCGGCTCACCCGCGAACGATTACAAAACCTGGCGCGTCGTCACCGGCCCCCGGCAGATGCCGAGCGCGGCCACCGGAAGCGGCTTGCCCTCCGCCCTGATCAACTGCCTTCTGGTCTCGGCCATTGGCACGGTCTATGCTGGTACTCCGCTGGGATTAGCGGCAAGTCGTGATGAAGGCTTTACCTGGCACTACCGCCGGGGCGTGGACTGGAAGGCAAAGCTTGCGGGTTTATACCATCCCCTCACGCCGGACTCGCGCCCTTACACTGGCGACCTTTTGCACGACGACTATGTGACCTGCCTGGGCGAAGATGGCTCAGGCCGTTTGTTCATCGGTCATCGTCAGGGCGGCGTGGAAGTGTTCGACCCGAAGATGGGGAAGCGTGTCCAGTCAGGAGCCAATGGGGGGCGGCTGGAAGACAACATCGGGGCCTTGCTGGTGGAAAACAAAGCGGTTTGGGTGGGCACTTACGGAGGTGGACTGCTGCCGCCCGCTTCTCCCGAAAATAGTGCGGCCGCCTCAACCTCGGTACTATCTCCCACCACTTTGCCGATACCTGCCGCGCCGCCGACGCTGGCACAACTGAACTCCATGCTGGCACAGGTGAAATCACTCAAAGGCGAGATGCCGTTAGGCGGTGGGGCGTTTTTGGGTGAAGACTGGCGGACACTCGGAGACTGGGTAGGCCGCTACGGGCGTCAGTATGCCGTCCTCTGCGCGATTGCTTCTCCCATGGACCAAATCTATACCTGGGATAGTAACTACGAAGTTCAAGGACAATTAGGTCCGCATCACACGCCCGACGATGCCCTGCGCCATTGGTTGCAGCCTGGCATGGTCAACACTCCGCGGCTCGCCAGTCTCTATAGTCCCGTCAATGGCTTCCGCGCACAGGCGGAATGGGACGATCACGGCGAGACCTATCCGCAGACTTTCGAGGGACCCGATGTTTGGGTGAGCGTGAAAGTGCCGGAAGGAACTTATCGTGTCAGTCTTTACGACACCAACAAAGACGGACACGACGGCGACAATTCCCTGCGAGACTATCAGGTTGATCTCCTGCCCTACCGCGCGAAAATTGATGACGCCCTGAATTTACCTCCGCTGGCGCACACGCGAATCCACAATTTCTGGAATGGCTTCTATACGAGTTTTCTTGTGCGCGGGCCGTCGCAGTATTGGATCCATATTGCTAAAAATGGAAGCAAAAATACGGTTGTAGCGGGGGTATTTATTGACAAATTGAGTGGGCCTGTCACACGATTTGACCACCTGCCAATGGCTTTCATGAATGCCGTTCATTATATGCCGCCGCCTATTGACAGTATTTTCGCTTCCAAGTCCCTGGAAACACAAGCCGCAAAAGCCCTTTGGGCAGTATCGGACAAGACTTCGGGCAAACTAGGAGCTATCAACTTGAGTGCAGAATTCCGTTTCTTAACTCTACGGACGGTAGTCGGCAACCACGAGCCTGATTCACTGATGAATAATTGGCAGTGGTACTTGAATATTTGGACACCTATAGATCGGGATTGGTTCAATCGAAACATGGAACTTGTCCAGATTATGAATAAAAAATATCCCAGTCTCATCCTTCGCTGAATCAGAAAAACTTGGAGAATAAAATGTATTTGACCACTTTGAAGACATCGCTCACTTTTCTGATTGCTTTGATAGTTTCGTTTGTTTTGTTTGCTGTAAAAGCGAATGCTGAGACAACTGTCAGTATTGGAACAGCTACCCAGAGCGTTTCACACCTTTTGACCGGAATCCCAGTAACCGATACATCAATTTATGTGGGCGACACTGTCACCCTCACCCTGCCTACTACTTTGACAACAACTGGAACAGATAGTTCCGGTAAAGAATGCACTGCAACGGCACTTGACTACGTTTGGAGTATAAAGAGCGTTACTTACAGCAAAACCGGCACGAACCTTGTGTCGGATTCATACTTGCCATCTATCAGCGGTGGTGCTACCGGGACGATGACTGCCAAATTTCCTAATGACACAAATCATCCGCCTGGCTTCTGGGGAGTCACGGTGCATGTCCATGTAGACTACACAAGCAATTGTGGTGATGGGTCAGCACCCTGTGACGGCGGCCCTTACGCCTTCTCCGTACAAAAAGGTGATTTCGATATATCTGCCGTGTTCGTGGCACCAAACACCTCAACAATTTACCAAGGTGCGTCAGGGCTTGCCACTGCGACTATAACACCATTAGCGGGTTTTACTAGCGATGTCACGCTGAGTTCGACAGGTCCTGAGGGCATAACTGGAGACAGTTTCGTGGTCACGCCTTTTTATACTGATTCTCCCTCCTCGTGGGACTATAATGTGTATGTTGCGAAAACTGTCCTGCCTGGCATTTATCCGATTATAGTTGTAGGAACTTCCCCACCCTTAATTCATGGTACTACTCTGAGTGTTACCGTAAAAAAGCGGTATGTGGACATCACATCGAAATGGGATCATACATTCCATCGCACAGGAGGCGCACCTGGTTCCCTCCCTCATGATGCTGCTGGTGTCAAAGCTTCTAATGACGCTGCAATGTTACATGACCCTGTTACTGCCGATGGCGTTGCAAATTGGGATGGTGCCTACTGGCGCGTTCTCGGCGGTACTTTTGTTGCCTCGCCTTCTGACTACTTACGAGGATATACTTGGAGTTTCGCGGGCAGTACTGCAACTAATATTTCCACATCACTAGGTGGTACTAATTCCCCGCCATCCAACCAGTACAATGCTTATTTTCATGCGGGGAATGACCCCACAGGAGTTAATAAATCAACCGTTATAAATGTGTCTGTTCAATCACCGGAATCCACTACCTGTACGGTTAGTGTAAACTTGTTTCTGTAAAAGTGTCGGCCTCTGCTCAAAAGTAGTAGGCCAGGGAGTATTCTTGAAGTTACCACACTTTAAGGATTACAACCCATGACCTACCACGATGATTTTACACTTTCCGAAGCCCTTTT
>JANXNV010000305.1 GCA_025353925.1 Armatimonadota bacterium | reverse complement strand
AAAAGGGCTTCGGAAAGTGTAAAATCATCGTGGTAGGTCATGGGTTGTAATCCTTAAAGTGTGGTAACTTCAAGAATACTCCCTGGCCTACTACTTTTGAGCAGAGGCCGACACTTTTACAGAAACAAGTTTACACTAACTACGCTTTAGCGCATGGGCATACGGTAGTAAGTCACGAACGCATGATCATTGGTGAGACAAAGAAAGTGAAAGTGCCAGTGGTCTGTCAAGCCTTTCAAATACCATGCATCACGATTTTCGATGTCCTGAAAGCGACACAAGCAAAATTTGGACTTGTTTGACCAGTGAGGACAGCCGCTTCGGGCGGCTTTTGCTATTTCCCAGGAAGTCGGGTACGGCTATAGGCAGTTTTTCTGCAGCCATGTAACTTTTTCGCCCTCTCCGTGTCACTTAAACTAAGATGCAAATGGTGATGGATGGACTGCTGGCCCTGAGCCTGATAGTGGCCGGATTCTGGTTCTGGTCGGTGCGCGGAAGCGTGAGCCGGGACCGGGCTAAGGCGCAGGAGCACCGGCGGCAGGCGGAAGAGGCGGCCGCTCTGGCGGCGCGTGAGGCGAAGCTGCAGCGTAAAGGGGAGCGTCTGCGGTGCTTAGGCTGCGGCAAAGGGTTTCGCGGGCCGCTGCCGCCGACCGGCTGCCCGCGCTGCGGTCTGTCGGCTTTTGTCGTGCCTCAGTCTGATGTTCCCGTCCCCGAGAAAGAAAAGTAATTTATGGCAACCCGATCGACAAATTCGACCCGACCCAAAATGCCGACGCTCTCCGGGCGCACCCGCATCCTCGGAATCGTGGGCCTGCTGCTGCTGGGGGCGTTTCTCTTTCTGAGCGTTTCCCTGCAGCGGGGCGGCCATATGGCCGGACCGACTTATATTGCCCCGGGGAATGTCGGCTTGGTGCTGGACAACTATCAGGGGCGTATCGAGCCGAGCCTGATGGCCGCGGGCACGCACTGGCAGGGTCTCTGGGAGACGGTGATCGAGGTGCCGACAGCCCAGCGCAGCTTGTCTTTGACTTCCGCCGACCCGACTGGGGCCGTGCAGGTCAATACGGCGTCGAATATGCTGCAGGTGGACGTTTCCGCGCAGTACCGCATCGACCCGGACAAAGCCGACGACCTGTACCAGGCCTACCAGGACCAGTTCGCGGACCTGAAGCAGTTTGAGACGGTCAACCTGGAACCAGCCATCAAAGGCGCGATCAATTATGCCATCGGCGACATGGACACGGCGACCGCTCTGACCACCGCCGGCAAGCAAAAGGCCGAAACGGATGCACTCAAGACCCTTAACGATGAGTGGGGTACGCGCGGGATCGTGTTCTCTAATCTGATGATACGCGGGATCGAGCAGGACCAGCAAAGCAAGGACCTGCTTTCGACGACGCTCGGCAAGATGCAGGAGATCGACAATGCGCGGCTGGCGTTGCAGCAGCAGGGCTTCGACAACCAGACCCTCCTGCAAAAAGCCGCCGCCGAAGCGAAAGTCAATCGACTCCAAAACAGCACTCTGACCGATCTGTATGTCCAGGATCAGGAGCTGGGTCAGGTGAAGAAGCTTTACCTGCCGAGCGATCAACTGATGGGGATGCTGAACAAGTAGGAATAGTCCAGACACTGTCTGGACAATGCGCATACGAAAAACACATGAAAAAACTATTGATCGCGCTGGCAGTCTTTGCCGTCATCGCCGTGCTGGTCGGACGCAGCCTTAGCGGGTTTGTAGTCAAGACCGGCAATGTCGGACTGGTGATCAACCATTATACGGGCCGGGTCGATCCGCGGGTCCGCCATGCCGGGTTCAATGCCCAGCCGCCGTTCTCCGGCAATGAGCTGATCGAGGTGCCGACCTACGAGCGCACCTATACGATGGTCAAAGACTCCGCCGAGGGGGCGCACGACAACGATGACAGCGTTCTCGTCAACACGCTTTCGTCGAATACGCTGAAAGTCGACACGAGCATCACCTACCATCTTGACTGGAATCCGGCGCATCCGGAGCGGATCACGGCCCTCTACAGCAAGTACCGAAACCAGTTCAGCAACTTCTCCGGGTTCGAGGAGGCGCAGCTCCGGCCCGCATTCCGCCAGGCGGTCGTCGATGCGTTTGGCCTAGCGACGACTGCCCAGAACATGACCGGAGACGGGAAAAAGGCGGCGGCGGACTATGCCTTGAAGGAGCTGAACACGCGCTTCGGCCCGGATTCAATCGTGATCGATGAAGTCCGCATCCGGGCGATCTACCCCGATCCGGCCACGGTGACGGCCCTGCGTTCCCGCCTGGCCGCGCAGCAGAGCCTGAAGCTCTCTCAGCTCAACTTGCAATTGCAGCAGATCGTCAACCAGAAATCCGTTCTGCGGGCACAGGCCGAAGCGCAGGCCGCGCAGGTCCGCGCGGCTTCCCTGACCCCGCGCCTGGTGAAGTCCCGGCATATTAAAGACATCGAGATCATCGGGGTCCCGCGCGGGGAGATTGTGAATTTGCCGCCGGACGGAGCCAAAGCCGAGCCGACAACACCCTGAAGAAAGTAATCTATGCACACTGCTTCGATACTCGTTTACGCTTACGCCGCTCTCGTCATAATCGGCGGCATCTTCGGATTTCTGAAAGCCAAAAGTCTGCCGTCGCTGATTATGGGCGGGGTTGGCGGGCTGGCTTTGATCGCCGCCGGAGCTGCGCTCGGGCATGGCTTGACGTGGGGGCTGCCGCTGGCAGTCGTGCTCAGCACTTTTCTGTTCGTCTTTTTCAGCGTTCGCTATTTTCGCACCCGTGCGCTCATGCCCGGCGGGCTAATGGCAGTTTTGAGCCTTCTGGCGCTCGGCGGCATATTGCTGACGACCCACGCCAAATAAAATAAGCTTCCAAAATAATTTCCCCTAACCCGTCAGAATACGGGGAGTTGGCATGGTTTGTGCGGAGTGTTAAAAAAGTCGGCATCAGGCAGCGCCATACTCTCTCAGGCAACGCCCGATATTCCAACGGCTCAGAAAGCTCCGCCATGCGCTCACTCCCTCTTGCTCTCTTCTTGTGCGCCCTTTGCCTCGCGATATGCGCTTCATCGGGATACTCACAAAACCTACTACAGAACGGTGGCTTTGAGAGCGGATCGCTCAATCCTTGGGGGCCAGGCCTGAATTTCGACGGCCAGGTCTGGACCATCTCGACCGATAACCCGCACTCAGGCAGTTACTGTGCAACCGTCTCAGGCAATGATGAGCTGAGACAGAACTTTGCTCCACTTGCCGTTTCCCAAATCGGCCAAGTTACATTCTGGACGCGGCAAGTAATCTCCGAGTTTTCTAACTATCACCTCGCTGGCGGCAACTTCGACTATGCGGATGGGACAACCAGCAATTTTCAGGTAATACCCAGCAGTGCTTGGCAGAAGTTTGACGTGACGAAGTCTCTGACTCCCGGCGAAACGCTGTCCGGAATTTCCATATTTGGTCTGGCAAGCGTTTACCAGGCGCAGACCTATTACGATGACATGAAAATCCAGCCTGTGCCGGAACTCTCCTCACTCGTCTCCTTCTGCCTGCCAGTCTTGGGTCTGGGCAGTCTGCTGCTGCGTGCCCGCAAGAAGAATTTCGGACGCAAGATGAAAGCAATTCCCGCTGCCTAAGCCCGATACAGAGACTCTGCCCTTACAATCACCCATGCTTACATGATAGAAAGCCGGTAAATGATGACTTGCCAATTCGTGACCCCCCGATTTTGTAACGGGAGCGTCTGCGTCCTGCTGGCAGCAGTCGCTCTCGGCCTTCTCTTATCCCGTCCCGCGAGTGCCCAGGTGCTTGACCAAGCCAACGGCCATTACTATGACATCATTGACCAGGCGTTCCACTGGGACGACGCCATTAACGCCGCCGCAGCACACACCTACAACGGAATGCAGGGCTACCTGGTAACAATCACCTCGCAGCAGGAGAACGACTTCCTCACGAACACCTTCGGGGATCGGGCGCGGGAGAAGTGGGCGGGTGCCTTCCGTACCGGCGACGGCTCCGACCCGAACGCTGGCTGGCACTGGCTGACGGGTGAGACCTGGGACTACACGAACTGGGCGCCTGGCGAACCGAACAATGCCGGCGGAGTTGAAAACCGCATGTCCCTGAAAGGGGGCGGCAACCCGCTCGGCACCTGGAACGACACCTCCTTTGACAGCTTTTCCGGCTACATCATCGAGTACTCTCCCACGCCGGTCCCTGAATCTTCCCCGGCAGTCTCGTTTGGCCTGCTGCTGGCCTTGGGCGGAGTCATAGCTGCGTGTGCATCTGTTTGCCAAAAAAAGGCCGCGCTTCTGCAGGAAGCGCGGCCCGAAAAGGAAACATGAAAACCCTCTGCCCTTATTTTCGGCAAGATAGCCGGCTTCTCAAATGTCAAACTTTATTGCTGCAGAAAAGCCTCGCATAATACCGGAAAACCGACTTTCTCAACACACTCTAAGACATTCACACACTATGCCTGTCATTGATATTTTTTTCGGGAGTGTTCTCTTCGGCCACGGCTGTGTGCGGATGATGTGTCCTGTAGATTGTTGGCGTGTGGTTGTCGGCACACGCCAAATAAAAACCCAAAATAATTTACCCTGCCCCGTCCAAATACGGGGAGTTGGCATGAATTATGCAGTAGCAGTTAACAGCAGCAAGCAGGAACGCTGCCGGTCCAATGAGGCCGCTATTCCCACGGATTGGGAGACAGGGAAGGGACACGCTATGCGCCGCTTTACTTCATTCACTTCACGCACCACTTCGAATTCACTTTTTTCACGGTTTTTCAATGGCCTCTCGCGCTTTGCACGGGAAGACGAAGGCGCCTCGCTAGTCGAGTACGTCCTGCTGATTGCACTGGTCGCCGTGGTCTGCGTCGGCGCAGTGACACTTCTGGGCGGCAACGTCAACACGAAGCTCGGGACTGCGGCGGCTGCACTCAAGTAGTGTGGCGGGCGCAGCGATCCTGGCGGTGCTGCTGCTGGCAGCCTCGGTGTTCGATCTGGCGCGGCAGCGTATTCCTAACTGGCTGACTCTTCTGGGCCTGCTGCTGGGCCTGCTCTGGCACGGCTTGACTGCCGGAGGGCCGGGCCTTGCCCAGTCTCTGGAAGGCCTGGGGGTCGCGGGGCTGACACTGTTCCTGTGGGCGGCAAAAGCACTGGGAGCGGGAGATGTCAAGCTGCTGGGGGTCGTCGGAGTCTGGATGGGGCCGGTCTTTTTGCTTTGGACCCTGCTCGGCACGATCTTTGCCGCGGGCCTGCTGGCGATTATCGTCATCGGTCTGCGCCGAACAAGCAAAGGCCACCTGCCGCTGGCTCCGGCAATCACCCTCGGGGCAACCTACGCGTATTGCCATCTGCAGTTGGGAACGCTATTTTGAAACGACAAAGTTTAAGATCGCAGGACAGAAGAAAACCTCAATGTGGGGCGGCACTGGTCGAGTTCGCGGTGGTAGCCGGGCTGCTTTGCCTGCTGCTGTTTGGGATCATCGAAATGGGCCTACTATTCCAGGATCAAGCCCTCCTGGGCGCCTCCGCCCGGGAAGCGGCCCGCTCGGCAGCTGTGGGGCACACGACCTCCGAGGCCCAGAGCACGGCGGTCAGTGCCGGGGCGGGTTTGGCGATCATGCCTGGGAGTGTCGTTCTGGAGAAGAGCATCGATGGCGGTCAATTTTGGGCTGCTCTTGGGGATGCGCCATCGAACAACAACGCTGCCCCGGGCGATCTTGTTCGGGCGACGGTGACTTACGCCCACCCACTCGTGACAGGCTACGTATTCAGTGGAACACGCAAGACTTTGACGGCGAAAATGGTGATGCGTCGTGAATAAAGGTGTCTGCCGAACAAAAAATGGAGCTGTACTGCCGCTGGTACTTTTCGCCCTGGTCGCATTGACGGGAGTAGCTGCGCTGACCCTCGATGTCGGCATGATGGAGTGGGCGCGTCAGTATGCCCAGAACTCCGTCGACGCTGCCGCGCTGGCCGGGGGCCAGAAGCTGGCGAGCGGCGCAGAGGCGACGGAGGCCGCGCTGTCGGTCGCGGCGGCTAACTCAGCGAGTGGCGGGGTGCTGGAAGGGGTGGGAATCACCGTCAGCCCCAGCCGCTCGATCACCGTGCAGGGCCATGTCAATGCGCCGCTGTCGTTTGCCTCGGTCGTCGGATTCGCGCCGCGCTCCGACGAAGGTACGGCGAATATGCTGTCCGTCCCGGCTAGCGCGACCGTGACGCAGCAAACTGTCTGCGGCCTGCCGGCTGGGTCAGCCGCCGTGCCCTTCGGCGTGGTCGGAGATGACCCGGCAAGCACAGATCCGGCGGTCGCGTTTGTTTCGGCACTCCTGAGCGGCACAAAAGTCCTGACTCCGGGGGCCGCTCAGCCCTTGAGCAGTCAGATAAGTTTAAGACTGACTGTTTGGGATAAGAACAGCGGGAAAATGCTGCAGTCAGGCTCGTTTGTTCCTCTGCTGCTCAGTTCACATAGCAGCTATTTCGACTCGATCCGGCTGACTACCGATCAGCCGCTTACGGTGGGGCAAGTACTCTCGAATGCGGATGCCGCCCATGACGACACGGCAGGAACCCGGCAGTATCTGGCGGCGCGGCTGTCGTTTTCGAACGGGGTTTACAGCCACGCATATCCAAATTACGACCGCTGGCTGGCCGGTGGCGGCAAGGCGATTGTAGGCGGTAAGCCGGTGGACCATGTGCTGATTCTTCCAATCATTGCGCAGTCCACGAAAGATCAGCTGGCCCCGGTGACGATTCTCAGCTTTGCGGCATTTTGGGTGGACCAGCCGGTGCTGTCCGGGGCGTCCAGTACAGTCGCCGTGGGACGTTTCATCGGCCTGGGTCTGCCTGGCGGCAGCGGGGGAGTCTGTTCAGACACCGGGCTAGATACGCCGCCGCGACTCTCGACATAACAATCATGGTCTTTATTTATGGTCTTTATTGCCACTAATTCACCGAGTACGACAAATCCGCAGGTCCCCCTGCCCCGCACCCCGGCGCGTGGGGGAATGCTCGTTCTTGCCCTGGGCGCGGGGCTGGCGGCGGCCCTGCTGGCGTTTCTGCTGG
>JANXNV010000258.1 GCA_025353925.1 Armatimonadota bacterium | reverse complement strand
CGCGCCCGGTGCCGTGTTTTCGTTCAATGATCAGGTCGGAGAGCGGACCGTGAACCGGGGCTATCAGGACGGCCTGATGTTCAATAACGGCCAGATCGTGCGCGGGACCGGCGGCGGCATCTGCCTGGTGGCGACGGGGCTATACAACGCCGCACTGCAAGCCGGTCTCGAAATCACCGAACGGCATCCGCACTCCGGCGTGGTCAGCTATGCCCTGCCGGGCTGCGATGCGGGTATCTATTATGGCCAGGAAGATTTAAGGTTTCGCAATACGACGCTTCGCCCCATTGTGGTCCGCACCGTGCCTTCGTTTGACCACGTGACCATCCAGCTTTTCGGCCAGACCCCGCCGCCGGGCCAAACCATCTCAATCAAGCCGACCTGGCTGGAGACCATCCCGTACTCCGTGATCACCCGTCCCGATCCGGCCCTCCTGCCAGGGATGAGTGTGATCGAGCAGAAGCCTCGCAGCGGCTACTTTGTCCAGGTGGAGCGGCTGTGGTCG
This sequence comes from Armatimonadota bacterium, assembly GCA_025353925.1. GTDB lineage: Bacteria > Armatimonadota > Armatimonadia > Armatimonadales > Capsulimonadaceae > JANXMY01. The sequence continues at coordinate 6,499 of JANXNV010000258.1, read as the reverse complement.
CAGGGGAAACGGGTTGTTCGCCGCGAGATCGTGGCCCGGGAGCGGCGTTCGCCCCGATCGAAAATCGTGCGCGTTGCGCTGCCGCCGGTTATGCCGGTGCTTCCGGCAGCCGGGACATTGACGGCGGCCCCGATGCCGCTGGATGCGCCGCCGCTGACGATGACACCCCCGAGTGCGGTTCCGAAGACGAATGCGGAGGTGGGGGATTAGGGACCTCACCCCGCAACAAGTTGCGACCCTCTCCTTCGGAAAGGAGAGGGTTAGGAAGTTAAGAGCAAAGTGAACTTTTTGCTGTGTGCCTGATTAAGAGATGATTGCTAATCTGGATATGTTGGTTCAAACCCGCTTGATCCGCTGCTCGGTCCCCCATTAAAAACAATGCCTATTTCGGAGATGTGAGTTGAGGGAAGGAAAAGGTGTCCTTGGTTGTCCATTCGCGAAAGGGGCTGTGATGAGTGTGAGCAAGCATCGTCTTTACTCGATGAGGAAAATATTTTGTGCAGTTGTATTTTTTGTCGCCATTCATTCACCAAAATCAACCCTAGCTGAACCTGCAAGGAAAGAAACCAATCCAAATAGATCGTCTCAACAAAGCCGCTCGAGTGATCATAAGCCAAACCCTGAGACGCTGAAGAAGATACAGGAGGGCGCACTAAATGTTGAGAGAGCTAAAAAGCAGGTATCTCATACGATACCTCAGGCAGTAGAACAAAGGATTTTTTGGGAGGCACAAACAGATGCCAACACGGCTGTTACTCAGGCGCAAAGTAGATTACCACCCAATCCTTCCACTGACGATTTGATTCGGAGTGCCCTGCTTCAGGACAAGCTGACACACAGAAACCATGCCGCTGTTATGAGAAAGTACAGGAAGTATAACCTGACACTGAGTGAGCTAGCAGCCATCATACAAATAGGACTAAGCAAACACTGGCGTTCTCCTAAACAATGACAATGATTGACCCGAGTTGCGTACCTAAAAGGGTCATATCCTACCATGAAGCCATGCTTTTACACTAAGTTGCCCATTCTCCTTTTCGCCTTGTGCGCTCCTGCGCTGTGCACTCCGGCATCGTGCGCCCCCGCAAAGATCGTGCGGGCCGACGTAGCCTCGGCTAAGGTTTCCCAGAGGAAGCAAGTTCTCCATTACTATATTCCTGTCTGCCTCTTGACCCACAGGATAAGTTATGTTCAAAGGACGGAGAACAACCTTTTGCAGCATCCTTCGATGTGGTATAACCCTAAGCGTCCGAAAGATGATGTTTGGTCGCGTAAAATGCGTGCTCAAGTCTTGTACGTGCATCAGTTGAGGCAAGAGGCCAAGTCACTCACGGTGCCTGCTGTCTGCCGACCCGCAAATCAGGACTTAGTTGCTTGCTTAAGCTATTTGGAGGTTGCCTGCTCTAAGCTGTATCAAGCTCAGATGGTAACTGATCGGACCCGGGGTGAATTACTCGCAAATGAAGGGGAAGAGGCTTCAGCCAAATCCAAAGTTTTTCAGGCCAAGTTCCTCGACGCTATTGGAACAATACAGCAACGGTTCCATATGCCGATGAGCCGCTATAACGTCACCGACTGGCCCTCGGCATCCATGTAATGGGTTCAGCCAGCTAGTGGTGCCAGGGTCGGCGCGGAGCGATGGGGTGAGGTATACTTCTTTCATGTCCACCCTCGATCCCCTCCAAGCACTCGCCGCGCGTGCAGAAGACCTTCGCGCCCGGCTCAGTCATGCGAACTATCAGTACTACATCTTAGACCAGCCGGAGATTGCCGACGGTGAGTACGACCGTCTTCTGCGCGAGCTGTCCGAAATCGAAGCGGCGCATCCGGAGATGGTCACCGCGGACTCGCCGACCCAGCGCGTAGGGGCATCGCCGCAGTCGGATTTTCAGCCGCATACGCACCGCCAGCCGATGCTTTCGCTGGGGAATGCGTTCAATGATGAGGAGCTGCGGGGGTTCGACGAGAAGGTCAAGCGGCATCTAGGCTTGGCGGAAGACGCCGACGTGGCCTATGTCGCAGAGCTGAAGATCGATGGGCTGGCGATCTCACTGACCTACGAGAGGGGCGTTTTTCAGAAGGGCGCGACTCGGGGTGACGGCTTTGTCGGCGAAGATATTACGGCGAACCTGCGGACCGTCTCCAGCCTGCCTCTGCGGCTTCGCCCGCCGCACCCGGAGTTTGTGGAAGTGCGCGGGGAAGTCTACCTCGACCATGCCGAGTTTGCCCGGATCAATGCCGAGCGGGAGGTCTCCGGGGAAGCCGTATTCGCCAATCCGCGCAATGCGGCGGCGGGCAGTCTCCGGCAGCTCGACACGGCGATTACGGCGAAGCGGAAGCTAAGTGCGTTTCTCTACGCGCTGGGCGAGAGCAGCAGCCGGCCTGCGGCCTCACAGAGAGAGCTTCTGGATGCGCTGAAAGGGTGGGGGCTGCGGGTCAATCCTCAGGCCACAGTCTGCCCGAACATCGCGTCTGTGATCGCGTTTGTGGCTGAGTGGACCGGGAAAAAAGCCTCTCTGCGCTACGACATCGACGGCATCGTCGTGAAGGTCAACGACACCGGCCAGCAGCAGGACCTTGGTGCGGTTGCCCGTACCCCCCGCTGGGCGATCGCCTACAAGTTCCCCGCGCAGCAGGGCCGAACGACGGTCCTGGAAATTATCGCGCAGGTAGGCCGCACCGGTGCCATCACGCCCGTCGCGCTCGTGGCCGCCGTTACACTCCCCCCAAATTCCGTGGTACAGCGAGCCACTCTGCACAACCAGCAGGAGATCGACCGCAAGGATGTCCGCGTCGGCGACACGGTGCTGATCCAGAAGGCCGGGGACGTGATCCCGGAAATCGTCCAGGTCGTTTTGGAGTCGCGGCCGGAAGGAACTTCCCCCTACAAGCTCCCGGACACCTGCCCTGCCTGCGGCACGGTACTGGTCCGGCCCGAAGGCGAAGCCATTACCCGCTGTCCCAACAGTGCCGCCTGCCCTGGTCAGACCGTGCAGCGGGTCGCTCATTTTGTCTCCCGCCGGGCGATGGACATCCAGTGGCTGGGCGAGAAGCATGTCGCGCAGCTCATCGAGTCCGGCCTGATCAAAGACGCTGGGGACCTGTTTGCACTCACCAAGGAGCAGCTTCTGCCCCTGGAGCGCATGGGCGACAAGCTGGCGGACAACATCGTCGCGGCGATTGCCGCCAGCAAAGCCCCGCCGCTCTCCCGGCTGGTGTACGCCCTGGGCATCCGGCTCATCGGCGAACACTCCTCCGAGATCCTAGCGCGTCAGTTCGGCTCGCTGGAGAAGCTGCAAGCCGCGACTACAGAGGAGCTGAACGCCGTCTTCGAGATCGGCCTGACCACCGCCGAGTCCATCGTCGCCTACTTCGGCCAATCCGAGACGACGGAGCTTTTAGGCAAGCTGGCGAATGCCGGAGTCCGCCCCGTCGCCGACCAGTATGCCCCGCAGTCGGAGACTTTCGCCGGGAAGTCCTTCGTTTTCACCGGCAGCCTTCAAACTATGACCCGGGACCAGGCCGAGGGGATCGTCAAGAAGCTGGGCGGCCGCGCCGCCTCCTCGGTCTCCAAACAAACGGGGTATGTGGTGGCGGGCGAAAGTGCGGGGAGTAAGCTGGAAAAAGCAAAGACGCTGGGGGTCACGGTGCTGACGGAGGAGGAGTTCGCGGCATTGGCGGAGGGTGTGGGGGAGGGCGCAGGGGAAAGCGGGTGATCTTCTAAACAGCCTTCAAAGCCGTAAAGTGGGTCGTAATGCTAGGCAAGTGTCGCCGCTTAGGATTTGTCCCGCTCTTTGTCGGGCTTCCCTGCGAGCAGGCGGCCCTCGAAGCGTAGTCGTTCGTTCTCCAGCCGAAGGGCCATCAATTCGCGCTCATGCGTTTCCCGCTCACTCACACGATGGATTTCGTAGGCCAGTCGCTCGACAGCACGGGTCAAGTCCTGCATTTAATGGGTAAAACGGCGTCTTTTCTCCACATTGTCAGCGGCTCTCAAGCCGGGAGAGTATCGTCTTGATCTCGCCCAGCATGGCAGTATTGTTACTCTGCATCACCTCGATCTCATGCCGTCCCCTCTGAATCTTTTCCCGCAACTGCGCCATTTCATTCAGATATTGCTGCCAGGTTTGACTGATTTCCGCCGCTTCCGCCGCGGGGATTTGTAAGGTTGAGCTTTTGTCCATTGTACTTGCCTCTTAGCGTCAGTATACCCGTCTATGCCGTGAACAGAGAAAAAAGGTAATGCGCGAATGCACACGGCTTCTGGTGCCCGTTACCGAGGCGGATCAGAAGGCGATGCGGCTTCGGTCCAGCGCAATCCTCTCCACGTCGTCAACGTTCTGTTCCGACAGGCCTGCATAGACCTGACCCGCCAAGTCTAAAATCTCGTCCGGTGTCAGAGGCGGCGGGATAAACAAATCTCTCAGGCTGTCCAGCACTAGTCGCTCCGGCGTCTTCCCCTGTTGCCGCGCCTGCTCCGTGATCGCAGTCTCAATGTCTGGCGTAAGTGTGATAGTCATCCTAACTTCTCCTTCACTTATTGTATCTGGTCACCTATGCGGCTGCAAAATCGCTGTATTGGCGTCGATTGGGATGCTGAAAGGCAAGTACGATGCGATCTTTGGGGATACCGGCTTTGAGCAGATCCACAGCGACTCCGTCTTCCGTGCCATCCTTTTGTATCCAGAACTTGCCGTCTCGCAACTCCACACGAACCCATACTTGGTGGATATGTGTGAAGTCTTGCCAACCCTCATCCATAAGCAGAAACTGCCCATTTAGCCGGTCAAAGATCGTCAGCGTCCTTGCTTCCTTCGAGGCATAGAATTGGGCGCACTCGCATAGTACGCTCTCGATAATCTCCTCGTCAGTCAAGGCGTTTTTGACAGCATTATGGTAAATGCCCCGGGCTGGCATCGTACTTTCATTCCAGCACACAACACAAAGAAAAAAGCCCCGCCGCGAGGCAGGGCTTTTCTGGCTATCGCTTAGTTTCTGTCAGCCTAACGGTCCCGCCCACTCCCGCCGTCCTTGAGGTTCGCCTGGGCTGCGGCCAGCCGCGCGATGGGGACGCGGTAGGGGGAGCAGGAGACGTAGTTCAGGCCGATTTCGTGGCAGAAGGCGACACTGACCCATTTATCGGTCTGCTTCTTGCTCAGGCTTTTTCTCGCCGGATATCAAGCGTCTTTCAAATCGCAATAGCTCATTTTCCAGGCGCAAAGCCATGATATCTCGCTCATGTTTATCAACCTCGCCGATGCGGTGGATTTCATACGCAAGCCGTTGTACAGCCCGCGACAGCTCTTTCACTTCTTCTTGGACTTCCTTGAGCTGCTGCCGCGTCTCGGCGTTCGCGGTTTTATTTTGTCGCGTTTCCTGCGTCAGCATCACGATCTGACCAATGGCATCGAGAAACTGTTTCCACATATTTCAGTGCTTCTCAATCCGGGCGATAGTCGCCCAAATATCACTGAGGATGGTTCGAGTTTCCGAGGCCAGCATCTGCGTCTCGACTTTCAGGCTGTCCAAAAGAGGCTGATCAGCCGCCATTTCCGCATTAACGCGCTTCATGTCAGCCAAATACTGCTCTACCTGCGCCTGGTAATGTGCATTTTCCTCAGCAGGTGGTTCTAAGATTGTTGTTTGAGCCATAAGTAATGTCCTCTTGCTTTTAATTATACCGCGGCCCAACCCGCCGCAAGCCGCACCGCTTCCGCGATGGCCTTTTTCGGCCCGTCGCCGCGCCACTCCCCAACAATCGTTCCCCAAGCCATGCCTGCCGCGACCTGTTCCAGCACCTGCGACACGAGGATGCGCGTCCCACGAAACGTCGGCTTACCGTGGCAGATACGCGGGTCGGAAACAATATAGCGGCCTATCAGATTTTGAGTGACCATGCTGAAATTATACCTTCTACTTCTATTGTATCCGATTTCCCTGCGCCAGGTTGCACACCTCGCACAACAACTGTATGTTCCCGTCTGGGGAGGGGCGACGTTTGCGGCGGGGTAGGTTCCCCGGGATGGCATCACGGCCCGAACGCGCCACGAAACCCATCATAATCGTATTTATATTGAGGCGCAATATCCCCACGACCAGCAGTGCGGAAATACCCGTTGCTGATGTCGCCGTACCACGAACCGCCACGCAACACACGGCGGACACCAGAGGTTGCCCCTGCTGGGTCTGCCCCACGTTCACTCTTCCAGTACCCCTTATCGTACCAATCCGCGCACCATTGCCATACATTGCCCGCCATGTCCAGTGCGCCGTAGGAACTGGCTCCATTGGCAAACGATCCTACTGAAGTCGTGCTGACTGCGTCCCCTAGCGCATTTTTGGAACACCACAGCCGGCTGGCATCCCAATCATTGCCCCACGGATATTTACGCCCGTCCGTACCCCGCGCTGCCTTTTCCCATTGCGCTTCCGTTGGTAAATGGACTCCCGCCCAATCACAGTAGGCTTTGGCATCATCCCAACTGACATTAACGATGGGATG